>JAVVHH010000117.1:0-11600 GCA_032249615.1 Acetobacteraceae bacterium | reverse complement strand
CGCGCGCCACGCCGGGTAGCGCAAATAGGGATTGGGCGAGCGGGCTCCGGCCGGCTAGGTCGGGTCCGGCGAAGTCGGCGGTGCCGGACGGCATCACGTCCCGGCCCGGCAGGAACTTCAGGGTCGCCGGATTGGGAGTGCCCTCGGTCTCGATGAACATGGCGTGGAACCTTTCAGAACGTGGCCGAACATTTGGCCAACCGGAATGGCGGTGCAAGGGCGGCTGCGAATTGTGCAATGCTTCCAGCAGGGATCTGTCCCGCCGCGCGTGTCTACTCGGCCGCCTGCTTCAGGTTCTGGCGCGTGCGGATGCGGCGGATGCGGCGGGCGTCGGACTCCAGGATGCGGAACTCGAGGCCGCTCGGATGGCTGACGACCTCGCCGCGCGTGGGAACCCGGCCGGCGATGGTGAACACAAGGCCGCCGACCGTGTCGATGTCGGCCGCCCGCTCGTCTTCCGTCAGCACCGTACCCAGCCGCCCCTCGAACGCTTCGATCGAAAGCCTGGCGTCGATGTCGAGCGCGCCGTCCGGCCGCTCGACGATCAGCGGCACCGCCACCTCGTCGTGCTCGTCGGCGATGTCGCCGACGATCTCCTCCACGAGGTCCTCAATCGTCACGAGCCCGTCGATGCCGCCGTATTCGTCGATGACGAGGGCCAGGTGGATGCGCGCCTGGCGCATTTGCAGCAGGAGGTCGAGGATCGGGGCTTGCGGCGCGACCATCAGCGGCCGCCGCAGGATCGCCTCGAGCTGGAAGGTCTCCGGCCGGCCGACGTAGCCGAACACGTCCTTGATGTGGACCATGCCGACGATCTCGTCGAGCTGCTCGCGATAGACCGGCAGCCGCGAGTGGCCCTCGAGGCGAATCTTGGCCAGCACCTGCTCGAGCGAGAGGTCGACCGGGATCGCCACGATGTCCGCCCGCGGCACCATGACGTCATTGGCCGCGCGGCCGCGCAGGCGCAGCACGTTCGCGAGCAGCACGCGCTCCTGGCGGTCCAGCTCGGGCGGCACGCCGTCCGCATGGACCTGGTCGGCGGATTGCTGCACCAGCTCGGCGATGCTGTCGCGCACGTTGTGCTCGGCCCCGCGCCAGCCCAGCCAGGTTCGCATGCGGCCCAACATGCCGCCGCGCTGCAGCGACTGCACGCTCATGCCGGCCGCCACGGGTTGGGAACGCCGATGCGGCGCAGCAGGCGCGCCTCCTCCATCTCCATCCGCCGTGCGTAACCGGGGTCGTCATGCTCGTGGCCGCGCAGATGAAGCGCGCCGTGGACGACGAGGTGAGCCACGTGGTGGCCGATCCGGCGGCGCTGCGCCCGGGCTTCGCGGCGGACGACGCCCAAGGCGAGCGCGATGTCGCCGCTTTCGAACGTGAGTACGTTCGTGGGTTTGTTGCGGCCCCGATGGCGGGCGTTCAGGCGGCGGACGGTTTGATCGGAGGCCAGTAGGATGGTTTCGGCGCCGCCCGCCACCTGGGCCGCCCGGCGGGCAATCCGCTCGACGCCGGGAACGAGGGCGCGCCAGCGTCGGTCGTCAACGATGATGTCCGGTATCGAGATCGGGCTGTCTGTGAGCCCCGCCGGTGGGGCGGGGCCGCGTTTACTGTCCGGGTCCATGGTGGGAGAGAGCTGTGTCCTGTTTGGCGTCGCGGCGTGTGTCCTGGCTCGCATCGCTGCGCGCCTGGGCGCGCTGGTCATACGCGTCCACGATCGCCGCGACCAGAGGGTGGCGCACGACGTCGCGGGCGTCGAAACGCGTGATGCCGATTCCGCGCAGCCCTTCGACGGTGTCGAGCGCATCGCGCAGACCGCTGCGCTGGCCCGACGGGAGATCGACCTGGCTCAAGTCGCCGGTGATGACCATGCGGGTGCCTTCGCCCATGCGGGTGAGGAACATCTTCATCTGCACCGGCGTCGTGTTCTGGGCCTCGTCGAGGATGACGAAGGCGTGGGCGAGGGTGCGGCCGCGCATGAAGGCGAGCGGGGCGACCTCGATCTCGCCGGTGCCCATGCGTCGGATGACCTGGTCGCCCGGCATCATGTCGTGCAGCGCGTCATAGAGCGGCCGCAGATAGGGATCGACCTTCTCCTTGAGATCGCCCGGCAGGAAGCCGAGCCGCTCGCCCGCCTCGACCGCGGGACGCGAGAGCACGATGCGGTCGACCTTGCCGGCCTGCAGCATCATCACGGCCTGCGCGACGGCGAGATAGGTCTTGCCGGTGCCGGCGGGGCCGATGGCGAACACCATCTCGTTGCTGGCCAGCATCTCCATGTAGCTCGCCTGCTTCGGCGAGCGGGGCCCGACCGCGCCGCGCTTGGTCAGGATCGCCGGCATGTCGGCCAGCGGCAGGCGTGGGTCGCCGATCGTGTCGGCCATGCGGATCGCGGTCTCGACGTCGGCGCGGGTGATGCCCTTGCCGGTCTCGAGACGCTTGTATAGCCCGTTCAGCGCCTGCTCCGCCGCTTGCACGCGGTCCGTGTCGCCGTTGATCGCGACCCGGTTGCCGCGGGCGGACAGACGGACCTGGAGCCCCTGTTCGAGCCGGACGAGGTTTCGGTCATGGTCGCCGAGAAGCAACGGCAACAGCGCGTTGTCGCCGAATTGCAGGGTCACCGCCTTCTGGGGGCGATTGGATGCGGGTGCCGGGTCGGCGACGATCATGTTCAAGCGAGCATCTTCTCCGATTCGAGGGTTCCAAGCAGCGAGTAGGGGTGTGCGCGGGCGATGCGCACACTGGTTTCAGATCCGACCAAGCTGATCGGACCCGGCACGTGCACCGGCTGCAGGTAAGGCGTGCGGCCGGAGATTTGGCCGGGGCGACGGCCCGGGCCGGTGAACAGGACGGGCAGCGTGAGCCGCTCGGTACGGCGGTTGAAGTCGGCCTGCTGCTCGCGCAACAGCGCCAACAGCTCCTGCAAGCGGGCGTCCTTGACGGGTTCGGCGATCTGGCCCGGTGCCCCGGCGGCTGGCGTGCCCGGGCGCGGCGAATAGGTGAAGCTGAAAGCCTGCGCGAACCCGACCCGGCGCACGAGATCGAGCGTCGCCTGGAAGTCTGCATCGGTCTCGCCCGGATGGCCGACGATGAAGTCGGACGAGAGCGCGAGGTCGGGGCGCGCCGCGCGTAGCCGGTCGACTAGCCGCAGGTAGTCGTCGGCCGTGTGCTTGCGGTTCATCGCGGCCAGCACCCGGTCCGATCCGGACTGCACGGGCAAATGCAGGAACGGCATCAAAGCGGGCACGTCCCGATGGGCGGCGATCAGGCTTTCCGCCATGTCGTGCGGATGCGACGTCGTGTAGCGCAGCCGCAGCAGGCCCGGCAAGTCGGCGAGCGCCCGGATGAGCTGCCCGAAATCCCAGACGCCGCCGTCCGGCGCCGCCCCGTGCCAGGCGTTCACGTTCTGCCCGAGCAGCGTGATCTCACGCGCCCCGCCCGCCACGAGACGCCGCGCTTCGGCGAGGATGGAGAGTGCCGGCCGGCTGCTTTCGGCGCCGCGCGTGTACGGGACCACGCAAAACGAGCAGAACTTGTCGCAGCCTTCCTGGATGGTCAGGAAGGCCGTGATGCCCTGCGGCGTCACCGTCTCCGGCAGGAAATCGAATTTGTCTTCCGCCGGGAAATCCGTCTCGATGACGCTCCCGCCGGCCCGCGCCGCGCGCGCGACCATCTCGGGCAGCTTGTGGTAGGTCTGCGGGCCCAGGACGATATCCACATAGGGCGCCCGGGCCAGGATCATGTCGCCTTCGGCCTGCGCGACGCAGCCGGCGACGGCCAGGACGGTCTTGCGCCCGCCCGCTTCCCGCGCTTCCTTGACCACGCGAAGGCGCCCGAGCTCGGAAAACACCTTCTCCTCCGCCCGCTCGCGGATGTGGCAGGTGTTCAGGATAATCATGTCGGCGTCATCCGGCGCCGCGGTGGGCCGATAGCCAAGCGGGGCGAGAACGTCCGCCATGCGGCCGCTATCGTAGACGTTCATCTGACAGCCCCATGTGATCACATAGAGACGCTTGGACGGCCCGCTCACGATGAACCTACACTCCCTTGCACCACAGCAGGGTGGATGGGGCCGGGTCGGCGAGCGGTCAAGCGATGTTGCGTCAGGGGCGTCCGGGTCGGTTGAGGTGTGTCTACTGTGGCGATATTGGGCGGTAACGTGTCAAGTGAAAGCACGGTGGCGCATTATTTACGATCGGCCCTGGCGCAGCGCCGCGTTGCCGGCGGCGATCACGCCCCAGACAGCCTGAGCGACGGCCTTGCGGTTCGGGTAGCCGGCCGGGTCGATTGGCTCGTGCAGCAAAATGCTCGCGCGCAGGTGCCGGTGCCGCGCCAGGCTCCAGAAATGGCTGCCCAGATCCATGTCGCCGTACCATGACGACACCGGGCGGGTGCTCCGGCGGGCTGGAAGGTAGTCCAGCCGGTCGTAAACGATCGAAACCGGCTGGATCAGCGGCGGCAGGTTGCCGGGCGAGGCTTCGACGACGGCGAAGAAGGGCGAGCGGAATGGAAGCACGCGGCTGCCGTCCGAACTGGTGCCTTCGGGGAACAGGATGAGGTCGTCGCCATCGTTCAGCCGCGCCCGCATGGCATCGCGCTCCCGGCCGGTCTCGCTGGCTTTGCGGCTGACGAACACGGTGCGGCCCAGAAGCGCGATCGTGCGGACGACGGGCCAGGTGCCCACCTCGGCCTTCGCCACGAAGCAGGCCTCCAGCGTGCCGCCCAGCGCCGGCACGTCGAGCCACGAGGTATGGTTGCAGGCGAACAGGACCGGCCGCGCTCCCGCATACGCGGCGCCGATGACCCGGCGCTCCACCCCGAGGATGCGGCTGATCCCCGCCCAGTAGCGGCGCGCGAGCCGCCGTTTTCCGTCGCCCGGCAGCTGCAGCAGGACCGCTTGGACGATGGCGCAAGGAACCGTCCAGAGCGCGGCCAGGATGATGCGCCGGGCGCAGCGAAGCCGCTGTTCGGTCACCGTGCCGGGCGGCAGGCCCTGCGTCGAGGCTGCGCTCCGATCGAGCGGCGGCGATCGGCGGGACAGTGTCATCGTCACGGCTTACCAAGCCGTCTCGCGGCCAACAACGCTTGGGGGCGCTTGATGCAGCATAGGATGTTGCTTACTGCGCAGATCTGCCCCGTGTTCGGCGCGTTGTGGGACCTCGACCAAAAGGATGTGACGGCTCCTCCATGCGCAAACTGCCGAAATGGCCGCACGTCCTTCTCGTTCTGTCCGCCACCACCGCGCTCGTGGGCCCCGAAATCGGGCACGCGGCCGACCCGCAGCCCTATACGGTCGATCTCCCGAACACTGACGTGCCTGCGCTCGACACCGCCTTGAAGGCGAGCTCGGTGCTGGTCACGCTGCGGGAGAAGGCGCCGGTCGGCCCGTTCGCGCTCATCACCCGAGCCCGAGAGGACCGCGGCCGCCTTGAGACGGCGCTCAACAGCTTCGGCTACTACGGCGCCAGGATCTCGATCGACATCGCGGGCCGGCCGATCGACGACCCGGATTTGCCCACGATGTTGGACCGCACCACCGCAAGCGTCCCGGTCACGGTCCATATCGACAAAGGCCCGCTCTACAAGCTGCGCCAGGTCCAGCTGACCGGGGACCCGATCCCGGTCGCGCGGGAGGCTCTGAAGCTCAAGCCGGGCGACCCGGCCGTTGCCGCGGACGTGCTCGCCGCCCAGGACCGCATGCTGACGGCGCTGCTCGATAGCAGCCACGCCCTGGCCAAGGTGGATAAGCCGGTCGCGGTGCTGGTCCCGTCCGCGACCGGCCTCGACGTCAGCTACGACGTCAAGCCCGGGCCGCGGGTGGATCTGGGCCCGATCACCATAACCGGCCTCGACCGCGTCCATGAGAGCTACGTCAGGCGTCGGCTGCTGCTGCATCCCGGCGAGCCGTTCGACCCGCGAACCATCTCCAAGGCGCGCGAAGACCTCGCCGGCGTCGGCGTGTTCTCGGCCGTCACGGTCGATGCTCCCGACCACCTCGACCCGGCGGGCCAACTTCCGCTCACCTTCCGCGTCGTCGAACGTAAGCGCCATGTCCTGGGCGCTACGGCGGCCTATTCGACCGACCTCGGGTTCAGCGCCGGCGTCACGTGGTCGCACCGCAACCTGTTCGGCAACGCCGAGCGGCTCGACCTCGGCGCGGCCATCACGCAGTTGGGTGGCACTGCGTCCAGGCGTCCGGGCTACGACGTCTCCGCCACTTTGACGCAGCCGGACATCTTCGTGCGGGATTTGGATCTCATCTACCGGGTCGAAGGCATCAAGGAGAGCCTCGACGCGTATGACCGGACGGCGCTGCTCGCCGGCATCTCGCTCCGACGGCGGTTCAGCGAGGAGCTCTCGCTGACGGCTGGCGTGCAGGCGCAGCAAGCGCGGATCACGCAGGAGGGCGTCACCAACGACTACACGCTGGTGCAGCTGCCGGTCACGGCCGCCTACAACACCACGGGGCCCGAAGGCTTGCTCGACCCCACCCACGGCATCAAGGCGACCGGGACGATTACCCCTTCCGAATCGCTGCGGTCGCCGGGAGCCACGTTCGTCATCCTGAGCGCGACGGGGTCCACCTACTTCGATTTCGGTTCCGCCGGACGCAGCGTGTTGGCGTTGCGCGCCACGGTCGCTTCCGTCCAGGGGGCGACGACGTTCGAGTTGCCGCCCGACCAGCGCCTGTATGCGGGCGGCAGCGGCACCGTGCGGGGCTATCGCTATCAGTCCATCGGCCCGAAATTCCCCGACCTCAGGCCGATCGGCGGCACGTCATTGGGCGCCGGAACAGTGGAGTTCCGGCAACGCTTCCTCTCGAGCTTCGGGGCGGCGGTATTCGTCGATGCGGGCGAGGTCTCGACCAGCAGCGCGCCGTTTACCGGTGATCTCCGGGTCGGGGCGGGCGCCGGGCTGCGCTACTACACCCCGTTCGGCCCCATCCGCGCGGATTTTGCCGTACCGCTGAACAAGCAGCGGGGAGACGATTCCTTCGAGATCTACGTCGGCATAGGGCAGGCTTTCTGATGCGCGTTCTGAAACCGGTGGTTCTCGCCGTCGTCGTCCTGCCGGCGATGGGGACCGGCGCACAGGCCGCGTTCGGCATCCCGAGCCCCACGCAGCTCATCCTCGACCTCGTCGGCAAGCTCAGCGGTGGCGCGGTGCACGCCACCGGCGTCTCGGGCTGGCCGAATGCGCTTCATGTCGATCGGCTGGAACTGCGGGATGCGGACGGGGCCTGGCTGATCGCCGAGGACGTGACGCTCGATTGGCACCCCTACCGGTTGGCGGAAAAGGAAGCCGCGATCGACAAGGTGACTGCCGCGCGCTTGAGTATTCCCCGGCTCGCCGCTTCCAGCCCCGGGCCCGCCAAGCCATCGTCCGGGCTGCCGGTCAGCGTCGACGTGAAGTCGCTGCACGTGGACCGGGTCGAGATCGGTGCGCCGGTTGCGGGCGCCGCCGGCGCGTTTTCGCTGGATGGCAGCTTGGTGCTGCCGACGCTGCTCACGCCGACGGCGCATTTGCACGCCGTCCGGCTCGATGGGCCCGGCGGGCAGTACAATGTCGACGCGGTCGTCGACGACGAGGCCATCGACGCGACGGTTGCCGTGGCCGAACCGCCGAACGGCTTCATCGCTGAGGTCGCCAAGCTGCCCGACCTCGGTGCGCTGGACCTCTACGCGACCGTGAAGGGTCCGCGCACGGCGCTGGACACTAAGCTCGCGCTCGCCGCCGGGCAGCTGAAGGCCACTGCCGACGGGACCGTCGACCTCACGGACGAGACGCTCGACCTGCACGTCAACGGCAACGCGCCCGCAATGAAGCCGGCGCCGGAGGTTTCCTGGCACTCCATCGCGCTCACGACCGATGTCAAAGGTCCGTTCACCAAGCCCGATGCGTCCGGCCATCTGGAAATCGACCAACTCGCGGCGGCGGGTGCCACGGTGCGCCAGCTCACCGCCGACCTGGCCGGCAACGAGGGCCGGGTCACGGTGCATGCCGCGGCGGCCGGACTGGAGGCCCCACTGCCCAAGCCTGATCTGCTGGCCGCCGCACCGCTCACGCTCGACGCCACCGTCCAGCTCGACGACAAGGCCCGCCCCGTCACGTTCAAGCTGGCGCACCCGCTGTTCACCGCGGCCGGAACCGCCCAGACCGCGGGAAGCCCGTCCGTCGCGATGGACCTGACGGTGCCGCAGCTCGATCCGTTCACGCAGCTTGCCGGCGTCGAACTGCACGGTCACACGAACGTCCATCTCGACGCCGCTCAGCTGCCGGACAGCACGCTGACGCTGACCGGCGATGGCACGCTCGCCATCACCTCCGGACTCGCGCCGCTCCCCGGCCTGATCGGGGATGATGCCAAGGTCGGGCTGACGATGCGCCAGCACGGCCAGGGCCTGACGATCAGCCGCATGACCGTCGACGGCCGCACCCTGCAATTGGCGCTCACCGGCGGGGAGCAGGCGGGCAAGCTGACCGGCCATATCAAGGCCGCGCTCTCCAATCTCAGCGTCGTGGCGCCGACGCTCGAGGGCAACGTGGCCACCACCGTCGATCTCTCGGGCACCCAGAGCGATCTGGCGCTGAAGGCGCATGCGCAAGGCGACATCGGCGCTCCCGGCGTGCCCCGCGGCCCGGTGACGGTGGATGTCGTCGCCAAGGGACTGCCCAGCGCCCCGTCAGGAACGATCACGGCCGAAGGCCGGCTCGCCGGCGCACCGCTCGCACTGGCGGTCGATGCCGAACGGGCCCCGGACGGCGCGGTGCAGGCCACCATCAAGCGCGCCGACTGGCGCAGCCTGCACGCTGACGGGGCCTTGCAGCTGCCGGCCGGCTCGAAGCTGCCGCTGGGCCACGTGCAGCTGCATATCGGGCAATTGAGCGACTTCCGGCCCTTCACCGGGCAGGCGCTCTCCGGGTCGGTCAACGCCACGCTGGACGCCGGCACCGACGAGCTCAGGCTCAAGGCGGACGCCTCCGGCGCGGGCGTTCCCGGCTCGCGGATCGGCTCGGCCACGCTTGCCGCCCGCGTGCACGATCCGCTCGGCACCCCCTCCGTGACGGCCAATGCTGATCTCACGGGGATCGAGGCTGCGGGTGTGTCAGGCTCGGCGAAGATCGCGGTCAACGGGCCGCAAACCGCGCTGGCGATCCGGACCAACGCCGCGCTCAGCCTGTCCGGCACCCCGGCGCAGATCAACGGGGCCGCCCTCCTAGACGTACCGGCCAAATCGGTGCGGCTGAACACGCTCGAGGTCTTGGCCAAGGGGGAGACGGCGCGCCTGCTGGCGCCGGCGACGGTGCGCTTCGGCGGGCCGGTTTCCGTCGATCGGCTCCGCGTCGGCCTGCAGGGTGCGGTGCTGGACGTTGCCGGGCAAGTCTCGCCGCGCCTGGACGCGACCGTCACCGTCCGCGCCCCGGCGAGCCTCGCCAGTGTGGTCTCGCCGGACCTGAAGCTTGCGGGGACGATTGCGGTGGATGCCAAATTGACCGGCACGCCCGCTCTGCCTGGCGGGACCGTGCGGGTCAACGTGGCCGGGCTGCAGATGCTGACGGGGCCGGGGCGTGCCATCCCGCCCGCCAATCTGAACGCCACCGCCGCGCTGAATGGCAAGTCCGCGCAAGTCGATGCGCGGCTCAGCGCCGGGTCGGCCCGCTTCAACGTGGCCGGACGGGCGCCGCTCGGCGCGGGCCCGCTCGCCTTGCGCGCCACTGGCGGGCTCGATCTGACGCTGCTCGATCCCATCCTGACCGCCAACGGGCGGCGCGTGCGCGGGCGCTTGACGCTTGACGGCTCCGTCGACGGCACCACCAGCGCGCCGCGCGTGGCGGGAACCGCGCAGCTGGCGAATGGCGAGGTGCAGGATTTCACCCAGGGCCTGCGCATCACCAACATCGCCGCGACGATCAGGGGCGAAGGCGATACCGTGCGCATCGTCTCGCTCACCGGCCGCGCGGGACAGGGCACGATCTCCGCCAGCGGCACCGTCGGCGTCACTGCCCCGGGCCTGCCAGTGGACCTCACCCTCCAGGCCCGCGATGCCAGGCCGATTTCGTCCGACACGCTGCAGCTCACGGCCGATGCGAACCTGACCGTCCGCGGCCGGGCGCAAGGCGACCTCGAAGCGGGCGGGCGCGTTCTGATCCGGACGTTTTATAACCTAATCCGGTCCTGCCTGCCGCCCTCCTGGGCGTGGTTTGACGTCCTCCGGCCGGGTCACTGGCGGGCGGCGCCCCCCGCCGGCCCTGCCCCGACGATCGGTCTCAACCTCGTGGTGGATGCGCCGGGCCAAATCTTCGTGCGCGGCCGGGGCGTCGATGCCGAGCTTTCCGGTGAACTCCGCATCCAGGGCAGTGCCTCCAAGCCGAAGGTGGCGGGCGGGTTCGAGATGCGGCGCGGCGCGGTTAGCCTCGCCGGCACGACCCTGGCGTTTAGCCGCGGCAAGGTTGGGTTCGACGGCACCGGGCCCGGCGGCAAGATCGACCCGAGCCTCGATTTCGTCGCGGAGTCCTCGACGACCAGCGTCACGGCAACCTTGACCATCGGCGGCTATGCCAGCGCGCCCACCATCAAGCTCACGAGCACGCCGCCGCTGCCGCAGGATGAGGTGCTGTCCTACCTGCTGTTCCGCCGCAGCCTGAAGGATATCGGCCCGTTCCAGATCGCCTCCATCGCCGCCTCGCTAGCGGAACTGACCGGGGTCGGCGGCGGGGGCGCCAACCCGCTCGACAAGATCCGCAACGGGCTCGGGCTCGATCGGCTCAGCGTGGGCGGCACTTCGACGGGCAGCGGCGCCTCGGTCGAGGCCGGGCGCTATCTGGCCAACGGCGTCTACCTCGGCGCCAAGCAGGGCACGAGCGGCGATGCCGGCACCGGCGCCACTTTGCAGATCGACATCACCAAGGGCCTGAAGGTCGAAACCGATGTCGGCAGCGGCCGGGGCGGGAACTCGGTCGGGCTCACCTACCAGTACGAATACTAACCCCCATGGCGAGTTGGGCGAGGCCAAGGCAGAGTGCGCCATGCTTCGCGCCTTCGCCCTCCTGCTCCTCGTCACCACGGCCGCCGCCGCCCAGCCGGCAAGCGGCGACAAGTCGACGGAGCACACGATCACTCTGCCGACTGGGTCGCTGAGTTTCGAGGCGTCCGTCGGACGACGAAGCTGGCGGATGCCAAGGGCGCGGTCCAGACCGAAATCGTCACCACGAGCTTCACGCTGAAAGGTGGCGATGCAAGGCGCGCGGTCACCTTCGCCATCAATGGCGGGCCCGGCGCCTCGTCGGCGTGGCTGAATCTTGGGGCGATCGGGCCTTGGCGGGTCCCGTTCAGCAACCCGATCATCCCCAGCGCGACGCCCACCCCGGTCGACAACGCCGAAACCTGGCTCGACCAGACCGACCTCGTGTTCATCGACCCGCCCGGGACGGGGTTCAGCCGGGTCACGGCCAGCGACGATGCGCGGCGGCACTTCTACTCGGTTGAGGGTGACATCGACACGCTGGCCGCCGTCATCCGGCGTTGGCTCGAGGCGCACGGCAGGCTGCTGTCGCCGAAATACATCGTCGGTGAGAGCTATGGCGGGTTCCGCGGGCCGAAA
>JAVVHH010000116.1:0-11782 GCA_032249615.1 Acetobacteraceae bacterium | reverse complement strand
GCCTGTTCAACGGCCAGCCTGCGGTGCTGGTGATCATCTTCCGCGAGCCCGGCGCCAACATCCTCGACGTGGTCGGCCGGGTTAACGCCGCCCTGCCGCAGCTCGAGGCGGTGATGCCGGCGGACATCTCCATCACTCCCGCGGCCGACCGGACGCCCACCATCCGCGCCAGCCTGCACGACACCGAGCTCACGCTGGTCATCGTCGTGGTGCTCGTGACGCTGGTGGTGTTCGTGTTCCTGCGCGACTGGCGCTCGACCCTGATCCCGGCGATCGCGGTGCCGATCAGCATCATCGGAACCTTCGCGGCGATGTACCTGCTCGGCTACAGCCTGGACAACCTTTCGCTGATGGCGCTGACCATCGCCACCGGCTTCGTGGTCGACGACGCGATCGTGGTGGTCGAGAACATCACCCGGCACATCGAAATGGGTGAGACACGGTTCCGGGCGGCGCTGAACGGCGCCGGCGAGGTAGGCTTCACCGTTCTGTCCATAAGCCTTTCGCTGATCGCGGTGTTCCTGCCGATTCTGCTGATGGGTGGCATCGTCGGGCGGCTGCTGCGCGAGTTCGCAGTGACGCTGTCGATGGCGATCCTGGTTTCACTGGTCGTCTCCCTCACGGTGACGCCGATGATGTGCGCGCTGTTCCTGCCGCAGCGGCAGGCCGAGGCGCGGAAGGAGACGATCCTCAGCCGGGTCGAGCGAGGGTACGGGCGCTCGCTCGGCTGGGCGCTCGACCATGGCGGGCTGGTGATGCTGACGCTCTTGGGGGCGGTGGCGCTCAACGCGGCGCTGCTCTGGGTCATTCCCAAGGGGTTCTTCCCGCAGCAGGACACCGGGCGGCTGATCGGCAACATTCAGGGCGACCAAAGCATCTCGTTCCAGGCCATGAGCCAGAAGCTCGCCCAGATGATGAGCATCGTGCAGCATGACCCGGCGGTCACCAGCGTCGTCGGGTTCACCGGCGGCGGCGGCGGTGGCGGGCCGGGCGGCTCGACCAACAGCGCCTCAGTGTTCGTCAGCCTCAAGCCGCGCAGCGAGCGCGACGTGAGCGCCGATCAGGTGATCGGCCGGCTCCGGCGGCAACTCGCCCGGGTGTCCGGCGCGCGGCTGTTCCTGCAGTCGGTGCAGGACATCCGGGTCGGCGGGCGGCAGTCGAACGCGCAGTATCAATACACGCTGCAGGGCGACGACGCGGCCACCGTCTATGAGTGGGGACCGAGGATCCTGGCCGTGCTGCAGAAGGACCCGGCGTTGCGCGACGTGAATCTTGACCAGCTTCAGGGCGGGATCGAGACGGATATCGACGTGAACCGCACCGCGGCGGCCGCGCGTGGGCTGACCTCGGCCCAGGTCAACAACGCGCTCTACGACGCATTCGGGCAGCGCCAGGTCAGCATAATCTACGAGGCGGTCAACCAATACCACGTCATCATGGAAGTGGCGCCGAAATGGACGCAGGACCCTTCCGCGCTCGACCTGATCCGCGTCAGCACCGGGGGCGGCACGGCCAGCGGAACTCAGGCTTCCGGGCTGCCGAGCGGAACCGTTGCCCTCAATACGGCGGCGGCGTCGACCGGGTCGAGCGCCGCCCGCAACCTGGCGCAGAACAGCATTGGCGCCACGGGCAAGGGAGGTTCGTCGTCGGGGAGCTCGGTCAGCACGGCGCAGGAAACGGAGGTGCCGCTCGCGGCGGTTGCGACCTGGGCGCCCGGCACGACGCCGCTGGCGGTCAATCACCAGAGCCAGTTCGTGTCGACGACGATCTCGTTCAATCTCGCGCCCGGCAAGTCGCTGAGCGACGCCGAGGCGGCGACCCAGCGCGCGATGTCCACGCTGCACGCGCCGGCAACGCTGCACGGCTCGTTCGCCGGCACGGCGGCGGCGTTCCAAAGCTCGCTCGCCTCGGAGCCGGCGCTGATCGCGGCGGCGCTGCTGGCGGTCTACATCGTGCTCGGCGTGCTGTACGAAAGCCTGGTGCACCCGGTGACGATCTTGTCCACGCTGCCGAGCGCGGGGGTGGGCGCGGTGGCGGCGCTGATGCTGACCGGGACCGAGTTCAGCATCATCGCGCTGATCGGCCTCGTGCTGCTGATCGGCATCGTCAAGAAGAACGCGATCCTGATGATCGACTTCGCGCTGAACGCCGAGCGCCACGAGAACAAGGGGCCGCGGGAAGCGATCTTCGGCGCCGGGGTGACGCGGTTCCGGCCGATCCTGATGACGACCCTGGCCGCCCTGCTGGGCGCGGTCCCGCTCGCGGTGAGCTTCGGCGAAGGGGGCGAAATACGGCAGCCGCTGGGGATCGCGATCATCGGGGGCTTGCTCGTCAGCCAGTTGCTGACGCTCTACACGACGCCGGTGCTCTATCTTTACCTCGACCGGTTCCGGCTTTGGTCCCGCGCGGGCTGGCGCCGGGCCTTCCCGGACACGGCGCCGGAGGCCGGTGAGTGAAGCTGTTCCAACTGGGTCTATGCATCCTGGTGGCGGGGTGTGCGGTCGGGCCCGACTATGTCCGCCCGCCGGCGGTGGGGGTCGACACCAGCTATAAGGAGCTGGACGGCTGGAAGCCGGCGACGCCGCGCGACATGTCCGACCGCGGCGATTGGTGGACGATCTATGGCGACCCGACCCTGGACTCGCTCGCCGCCCAGGTGCAGGTCAGCAACCAGACGCTTAGGGCCGACGAGGCGGCGTTCCGGCAGGCGGTCGCGGTCGTGGCGGAGGCGCGGGCGCAGCTGTTCCCGACGTTGGGAGCAACGTTCTCGGCCGAGCGCCGCCGCGGGACGTCGGGCGGCAGCACGGTGCTGTCGTCTTCCGGGCTGAGCGCGGTCAACTCGCTGGCGACCGGGGCCGCCTCCACGACGATTGCCACCAGCTCCGGCATCGGCGGCACGGGCGGGAGTGCCGGCAGCAGTTTCGGCCGGGCCGCAACGACCTATCAGCTCGAGGGCACGGCGAGTTGGGAGATCGACCTGTGGGGGCGGGTCCGCCGGCAAGTGGAGAGCGACGTGGCCGCCGCGCAGGCCAGTGCGGCGGATCTCGCCAACGCGCGGCTGTCGCTGCAATCGACGCTGGTGACCGATTAT
The DNA here is from genome assembly GCA_032249615.1 of Acetobacteraceae bacterium. Lineage (GTDB taxonomy): Bacteria > Pseudomonadota > Alphaproteobacteria > Acetobacterales > Acetobacteraceae > JAVVHH01. The sequence goes on along the minus strand of JAVVHH010000116.1, from coordinate 8,691 downwards.
CTGGAGCTGCGGGCAGCCGATGAGCTGGAGGAGCTGCTGAACCGGACGGTCGCCGATTACCGCCGGGCCGTGTCGATCACGGAGAACCAATACAACGCGGGCGTTGCCGCGCGCGGGGACGTCATCACCGCGCAGACGCAGCTGGCGGGCGCGGAGGCGTCGGCGATCAATGTCGGCGTGCAGCGCGCCCAGCTCGAGCACGCGATCGCGGTGCTGATCGGCAGGGCGCCGGCGGAGGTGACGATCGGCCACGGACATCTGCCGGCCTTCGTGCCGCTGGTGCCGCCGGGGGTGCCGTCGGCACTGCTGGAGCGGCGGCCCGACATCGCGGCCGCCGAGCGGACGATGGCGCAGCAGAACGCTGCCATCGGCGTGGCCGTCGCCGCGTTCTACCCGCAGGTGACGCTGTCGGGCCTGCTCGGGCTGGCCGGGGACCCGGTGTCGCAGCTGTTCACCATCAGCAACAACGTCTGGTCGCTGGGCGGGTCGGCGGCGCAGACCATCTTCGACGGCGGCGCGCGCTCGGCGACCGTGGGTGCGGCGCGGGCCGCCTACGACCAAGCGATGGCAAACTACCGGCAGACGGTGCTGACGGCGTTCCAGCAAGTGGAGGACGAGCTGAGCGCCGCGCGCATCCTGCAGGAGCAGGCGGCGGCGGAAGCGCGCGCGGTGCAACTCGCCGAGCGCGCGGTGCAGATCGCGTTAAACCAGTATCGGGCCGGCACCCAGCCGTACACGACCGTGATCACGGCGCAGAACACTGCGTTGACGGACGAGCAGGCGGCGCTGACCGTGCGCCAGAACCTGCTGACAGCGAGTGCCGCCCTCGTGGTTGCGCTCGGTGGCGGCTCCACCGAGCAAAGCCTGCCCACGCCGTCCACGTTGAAGGACCAGCCGATCTTTCCGTAACGGGGCCTAGACTACCGAGAGCGCTCTGCTTGCCGGTTCGGGTCGAGCAACGACGGTTTCGCCGCAGTTCTGAACCAGGTGGGCCGGGCGTGGTTTTGGCGGGTTTGCAGGATGGAGCGCTGGGTTGACGGATTGAGGCTGGTCCGAGGCCGCCCGCTGACAGATCATGCAGTCGTTCAGACTTAACCGGACGCCGGCGAACGGCTTCTGAGGCAACGAGGTTGGTGGGCTGATGTGGCGCGATTTCCGGTCGTATTATCGGCCGCATCGGCGATTGCTTCTGATGGTGTTCGGCGCGGCGGCCGTGTCCGGGGTGCTCGAACTCGGCTTTCCCATGGCCGTGCGCGCTTTTGTGGACCAGCTTTTGCCGCGTGCGGAAATGGGGCCCATCCTGCTCGCCATCGCCGGGCTGTTGCTGCTGTATATCGGGGCGGCGCTGCTGATTTCGGTCGTGACCTATTGGGGCCACGTGCTGGGTGTCTCGATCGAGACGGAGTTGCGTCGGCGTGCGTTCGACCACCTGCACGCCCTGTCCATGCGGTTCTACGACGGCGAGAAGACGGGGCACCTGGTGGGGCGGATCACGACCGACCTGTCCGACATCGGTGAAGTGGCCCATCACGGGCCGGAGGATGCGCTGATCGCCGTGCTGACGTTCGTTGGCGCGTTCTTGCTGATGTTGTTCGTGAGTTGGCCGTTGGCGCTGGTGGCGCTCCTGGTCGTGCCGGTGGCGACCTGGCTGATCGTGCATTACGGCTCGCGCATGGACGCGGTATGGCGGGCGCAGTTCAGCCGGGTCGCGCGGTTCAACGCGCGGGTGGAGGAGAATGTCGGCGGCGTCCGGGTCGTGCAGGCCTTCGCCAACGAGCAGCATGAACGGGCGCTGTTTGCCGCCGAGAACGAGTGTTACCGCTTCGAAAAGATCGGCGCCTACGGCATCATGGCAAAAAGCCTGACGCTGAACTATCTCAGCATGCGGCTCGTGCAGATCGTCATCATGCTGGCGGGTACGGTGCTGATCGTGCGGGACGCGCTCTCGGTCGGCGATTTCGTCGCCTTTCTTCTGCTCGTCAGCGTGTTCTATCGCCCGTTGGACAAGATCGGCACGATGATCGAGATCTATCCCCGCGGGCTCGCCGGCTTTCGCCGGTATCGCGAGTTGCTGGCGATGGTGCCCGAAGTGCAGGACAAGCCCGGCGCTCCGGATGTCGACACGATCGGGACGGGGCGCTTCCGCGGCGATATCCGGTTCGAGGGCGTGACGTTCGGCTACGGCCCGGACCGGCCCGTTCTCGCGGGCCTCGACCTCGCGATCGGCGCCGGAGAGACGGTCGCGGTCGTTGGACCGTCGGGGGCCGGCAAGACGACGCTCTGCGCGCTGCTGCCACGCTTCTACGATACCGACGAGGGGCGGATCACCATCGACGGGATCGACATCCGCGACGTGACCCGGCGCTCGCTTCGTCGGCAGATCGGGATCGTCGAGCAGAACGTGTTCCTGTTCGCGGGCACGATTGGGGAGAACGTCGGCTATGGCCGGCTCGGCGCCTCGGCCGCCGAAATCCGCACGGCCATCCGGCGGGCGCGGCTCGAAGAGTTCGTCGATTCCCTACCGGATGGGCTCGACACGGAAATCGGCGAGCGAGGGGCGCGGCTGTCGGGCGGGCAGCGGCAGCGGATCGCGATCGCCCGCATCTTCCTCAAGAACCCGCCGATTTTGATCCTGGACGAAGCCACCTCCGCCCTCGACAGCGAGACGGAGCAGGCGATCCAACGCTCGCTGTCCGACCTGGCGGAAGGACGGACGACGCTGGTCGTCGCGCACCGCCTGGCCACGATCAGACGGGCGGACCGGATCGTGGTGCTGTCGCCGGAGGGCGTGCTGGAGCAGGGCTCGCACCGTGCGCTTCTGGCGCAGGGCGGCGCCTATCGCCGTCTGCACGAAGCGCAGTTCGGGTTGGACGCCGCCGAGTGAGCGCGGTGGTGGGCGACGGCGTTCCGGTAGGCCAGCGGAGATGGGCGGTCGCGACCATCGTTCTGGCAGTGGGGATGGCGTCGCTCGACACCTCGATCGCGAACACCGCGCTGCCGACGATCGCCATCGACGTGCAGGCCAGTCCGGCGGCGTCGGTGTGGGTCGTCAACGCCTATCAGCTGGCCCTGGTGGCGACGCTGCTGCCGCTCTCGACGCTCGGCGAGATCCATGGCTTTCGCCGGGTCTACCTCTGGGGACTTGGTCTGTTCACGATCGCCTCCCTGCTTTGCGCCATGAGCTGGTCGCTGCCGACGCTGACCGGAGCGCGCGTGCTGCAAGGCGTCGGGGCGGCCGGGATCATGAGCGTCAACACCGCTCTGATCCGGTTCATCTACCCGGCCGGGCAGCTCGGGCGCGGCGTCGGCTTCAACGCGATGGTGGTGGGCGTGAGCACGGCCATCGGCCCTTCGATCGCGGCCGGGCTCTTGTCCGTGGGGCCGTGGCCCATGCTGTTCGCGGTCAATGTGCCGATCGGGATCGCGGCGATGGCGCTTGCCGTCCGCGCCCTGCCGGACACGCCGCTGTCGCCGCATCGGTTCGACTGGCAGAGCGGCGTGCTGAACGCGGTGTTCTTTGGTGCCCTGATTTTCATGATCGGCGAGGCCGCACATCGGGCTTCGGCGGTGCAGACGGCGGCGCTGCTGGCGATCGTGGTCGGGTCTGGCGTCGCGCTGGTGCGGCGCCAGCTCAGACTGCCAGTGCCGCTGCTGCCGATCGACCTTTATCGACGCCCCATGTTCGCGCTCTCCTCGGTGACCGCGATGTGCTCGTTCGCCGCGCAGGGCCTGGCGTTCGTGTCGCTGCCCTTCCTCTTCCAGCTCGACATGGGGCGCACAGCCGTCGAAACTGGCCTGTTGCTGACCCCGTGGCCGGTTGCGACGGCGCTGATGGCGCCTGTGGCTGGCCCGCTATCGGACCGTTTCCCGCCCGCTATCCTCGGCGGCATCGGCATGGCGCTGCTCACGCTCGGCTTGGCGCTCATGGCCGCTCTGCCGGACGGCGCGCAGGGCATGGCGATCGCGTGGCGGATGCTGATCTGCGGCGCGGGATTCGGCTTCTTCCAATCGCCCAACCTGCGGGCGATCATGTCGAGTGCGCCGCCGGGTCGCAGTGGCGGCGCGTCCGGCATCGTTGCGACCTCGCGGCTGATGGGGCAATCCACGGGTGCGGCGCTGGTCGCACTCTGCTTTGGTATCACCGCCGCTCACGGCCCCTCTCTGGCCCTCGCATTGGCGGCGGGGTTCTCCGGGGCGGCGTGCCTGATCAGCTTCTCGCGGCTGTTTGCAGGCAAGCGCTGAGCGCGATCAGTCGATCAGGCGCATGGTCCAGTGGTGTTCGCAGAATTGGCTGGCGATCGTCATGACGAGGGTGCCGTCGGCGGCCTTGCCCTCGAGCCGGCCTTCGCCGTCGGAAATGTCGAACTTGCCGTCTGGGCCGACCGGCGCCGTCAGCGGCACCCGGGTTCGGCCAGGACCTTGATAGGACAGGGTCACCGCCCCGTTCTGCAACTCATAGACACGCGGGCCGCTGCGGGGGCAGTAGCGATTGTCCGAGCGGATCAGCCGCGCCGTGCCGCGATACCGCCCCTCGATGCCGCTCGGCGGGGCCGGCGGCGGCCGCAGCACGATGGGCTCCGGCTTGGCGGCGCAACCGGCCATCAGCAGACCGGCCGCCGCCGCCAAGAGAACGCGTGCTTCAGCCAACGATTTCGGTGCCCGAGAAGAAAAACGCGATCTCTTGGGCGGCTGCCTCGGGGCTGTCGGAGCCGTGGGCGCTGTTGGCTTCGATGCTCTCGGCGAACATCTTGCGGATGGTTCCTTCCTCGGCATTCGCCGGGTTGGTTGCGCCCATGAGCTTGCGGTTGTGCGCGATCGCGTCTTCGCCCTCGAGGACCTGGACCACCACTGGGCCGGAGGTCATGAAGGTCACGAGATCGCGGAAGAAGCCGCGCTCCTTGTGGGCGCCGTAGAACGCTTCGGCCTGCGCCTGCGACAGGCGCATGCGCTTCTGCGCGACGATCCGCAATCCGTTTTCCTCAAACACGGCGTTGATCTTGCCGGTCAGGTTGCGCCGGGTCGCGTCGGGCTTGAGGATGGAGAGGGTGCGTTCGGTCATACTCTGTCTCGGTTGTGGGGTGCCGCGCTTTAGGACAGTTCGGACCGGCTGGGCAAGGGCGCGGCCGGTCGGGTAGTCTCCGCCCATGAGCCTGCTGGTGATCGATGGCGTGACGCTGCGCATGGCGGGGCGGACCTTGCTCGACGAGGCGACTCTGCGGGTCGATCCCGGCCGCCGGATCGGGTTGGTCGGCCGCAATGGCGCCGGCAAGAGCACGCTGCTGAAAGCGATCATGGGCGAGATCGGGATCGACGGCGGGGCCATCAGCCTGTCGGCTCGCGCCCGGCTCGCCCAGGTGCGGCAGGAGGCACCCTCCGGCCCCGCGAGCCTCGTCGACACGGTGCTGGCGACCGACCTCGAGCGGCAGACGCTGCTGGCCGAACGGGAGCGCGCCGACCGCGGGCTGGTCGACCCGGGCCGGCAGGCAGAAATCCACGAGCGCCTCCGCACGATCGGGGCCGAGAGTGCCCCCGCCCGGGCTGCGGCCATCCTCGCCGGCCTCGGCTTCGACGCGGCCGCCCAGGCCCGCCCGGTGAGCGACTACTCGGGCGGCTGGCGCATGCGCGTCGCGCTCGCCTCGGCGCTGTTCGCCAACCCCGACCTGCTGCTGCTCGACGAGCCCACCAATCACCTCGACCTCGAGGCGACGCTCTGGCTAGAGGGCTGGCTTGCTCGTTTCCCTGGGGCTGCGCTCATCGTCAGCCACGATCGCGGCTTGCTCGACCGCGCCGTGGAAGCCATCGCGCATCTCGACCGCGGCAAGCTGAGTCTGACGCCCGGCGGCTACGACGAGTTCGTTCGCATCAAGACCGAGCAGGCCATGCAGCAGACGCGGATGGCCGAGCGCATCGCCGCCCAGCGCGCCCACATGCAGGCCTTCGTCGACCGTTTCCGGTCCAAAGCCACCAAAGCGCGGCAGGCCCAATCCCGGATCAAAGCGCTCGAGAAGCTCCCGGTGCTGGAGACCGTCGTCGCGGACGCGCCGACGACGTTCGACTTTCCGCAACCGAAGCGCCTCGCCCCGCCCATCCTCGCTCTCGAGCGGGTTGCCGTGGGCTATGACGGTCGGCCTGTGCTCTCCGGCCTCAATCTCAGCCTGGACATGGACGACCGGGTCGCGCTGCTCGGCTCCAACGGCAACGGTAAGAGCACGCTCGCCAAGCTGATCGCCGGCCGCCTCGACCCACTCTCGGGTGAGGTCCGCCGCTCGCCCCGGCTCGGCGTCGGCTACTTCGCCCAGCATCAGACAGACGAGCTGGTGATGGACGACACGCCCATCGACCACATGACCCGCGCGCTGCCGCAGGCCACGCCGCCGCAGATCAGAAGCCAACTGGCGCGTTTCGGGCTCGACGCCGACCGCGCCGGGACCAAGATCTCGGCCCTTTCCGGCGGCGAGAAAGCGCGGCTTCTGCTCGCGCTCGCCACGCGCGACGCGCCGCAGCTGCTCATTCTGGATGAGCCCACGAACCATCTCGACATCGACGCCCGCGAGGCGCTGGTGCGCGCCTTGGCCGCTTTCGAGGGTGCCGTTCTGCTCATCACCCACGATCCCCATCTGGTCGATCTGGTGGCCGACCGGCTTTGGCTCGTCGCCGACGGCACCGTCCGGGCTTTCGAGGGCGCGATGGACGAATACCGGTCGTTGCTGGCTGATCGCGCTCGTCCGGCTGGCAAGCCCGAGGGACCGACCCGCCGTGACGACCGCCGCGACCGGGCTGAAATCCGCGCCCAGCAGGCGCCGTTGCGGCGGCAGGCCAAGGACGCCGAGAGCCGCCTCGCGAAACTGGCGGCCGAGAAGACCCGGCTCGAAGCGCAACTGGCTGACCCCGCCCTGTATGTGCCGGGTAAGGCCGCCGATATTGCTGCAATCAATCAGCGCCTTGCCGTCCTCGGACGCGAAACCGAAGCCGCCGAGACGCTCTGGCTCGAGGCGTCGGAGGCGCTGGAAGGCGCGGCTTGAGGGGCGGTGGTGTTTGGCGCTCAACCTGCCTTCATTAGAGGCAGATCGCTCAAGCGTTGCCGCCAGCGCTCGACGAGCTCGCCAGCATGGAACCGGCTCCAGTTTTTAATGTCAGCCGGCACGGTGCTTGCTACCTATTGAGTTGCGTGCTCTGGTTCGAGGGCTGGTATGCAACTTTATGGGGGCCTCTACATGATTTCACGCCGCGCTACACTGAAGGGGGTGCTGCTTTCCGCGACGATGATCGCGGGCGCGACGGGCTTTGGCGAACAAGCCCGCGCGGCCGACAAGGTTTTGAAGATCGGGATAGACCTATCGTTCACCGGAGCTGACGCCGAGAATGCGGGGCGGATCGCCAACGGCGCGATCCTTGCGTTCGACGAGGCGAACGCAAAGCACGAGGTTCCGGGCTACACCTTCCAACTCGTCAAATACGACGACGCGACGCCCACGGCCGGCCAGTATGACCCGGCGCAAGCGGCAACCAACGCGCGCTCCATGGTGTCGGACAAGTCGACCGTCGCAGCCATCGGGCCGCAGATGTCGGGCGCCGGCAAAGCGATGGCGCCGATCCTGAGCCAGGGCGACCTTGCGATCATCACGCCGTCCTCGACCAACCCGGACATCACCGATCCGAAGTTCGCGGCACAGTACCGTCCGGCCGGCAAGGCGATCTACTTCCGCACGGTCGCAACGGATGCGTTCCAAGGGCCGAACATGGCCAACTACATGGCCGATAAGCTGAAGGTGAAGTCGGTATTCGTCCTGGACGACACCGGCGCCTATGGCGTGGGCCTGGCCGACGCGTTCCAGGCGCAGGCGGAGAAGAAGGGGTTGAAGATCCTCGGACGCGACAAGCTGGACCCGAAAGCGGTCGACTACTCGTCGATCCTGACCAAGATCAAATCGTTGAACCCCGATTCGCTGTATTACGGCGGCGTGGCACAGGCGGGTGTCAAGCTAGCCAAGCAGGCCTACGACATCATTCCGAAGATGATCAGGGCGGGCGGCGACGGCATCCAGAGTGCCGACTTCCTGAAGGGCGCGGGGTTCCCAGCGGTCGAGGGGTGGTATGCGACGGTGGCTTCGCCGCACTTCGAAGCCTCTTCGGACGCGAAGGCGAAGGCATTCAGCGACGCGTATTCCAAGAAGTTCAACCAGCATCCGGATGACTACACGGTCACGTGCTACACGGCGGCGGAAGTCATCATCCAGGCAGTGAAGGATCTGGTGAAAGCCAAGAAGCCGGTCGACCGCAATTCGGTGCGCGACGCGATCCAGGATGTCGACCTGAAGAACACGCTGGTTGGTCCCGTCGAGTTCGACGCGAACGGTGACTTGAAGAACAAGGTGATCAGCGTCTTCCAGATCACAAAGGATGACAAGGCGCCGCTCGATGATCCGACGGCGCAGTACAAGTATGTCGGCACTGCGCCGATGGCCTAGTTCGGCAACAGTCACCATTCAGCGCTGAAGCTTCTCGGAGAGAGTATTTGACCTCGGTCGACATTGTCGTTCAGCAGGTCATCAACGGTTTGAGCCTCGGGGCGATGTATGCATTGCTCGCCCTGGGGTTCACACTGGTGTACGGCATTGCGGAACTCATCAACTTCGCACATTTTAATGTGTTCATGGTGGGCAGCATGGTCGCGATGCTGACGCTCCAGGC
>JAVVHH010000115.1:0-11869 GCA_032249615.1 Acetobacteraceae bacterium | reverse complement strand
CTTCATCAGGCCGTTGACGAAGCGCCAGCCGATGGTGGTGTCGTAGATCTCGGCCGCGCGGGCGAACGCCTCCGTCGCCTTGCCCTGCACGAACGGGGCCCGGGTCATGCTTTCGACGCCGCCGGCGAGCATCAGTTCGGCCTCGCCGCTGCGGATGGCGCGCGCCGCGGTGCCGACCGCGTCGAGCCCGCTGCCGCAGAGCCGGTTGATGGTGCTGCCGGGGACGCTGGTGGGCAGCCCGGCCAGCAGCGTCGCCATATGGGCCACGTTGCGGTTGTCCTCGCCGGCCTGATTGGCGCAGCCCATGTAGCAATCGTCGAGCTGGTCCCAGTCCACGCCCGCGTTGCGCTCCTTCAGCACGCGGATGGGGTGCGCCGCGAGGTCGTCGGTGCGCACGTCCTTCAGCACGCCGGCATAACGCCCGATCGGGGTGCGGGCGAAGTCGCAGATATAGGCGTCGGTCATGGTCGGCCTCCCAATTTGCCCTGTGTTATGGCGGCTGGACGGAGACGTCCAGCATGCTCATCGTGCCGCCATGAGCGAGAACGACATGGATTGGGCGGCTGTGGGCGCGCATTTGGCGCGGCACGGGCTGACGTTGTTGCCCGGGGAGCGGCCGCGCTTTCCCGGCGGCTTCGCCAACCGGAACTACCGGGTCGATCTGGCGAGCGGCCCCGCGGTGCTGCGGCGGCCCCCACCGGGTCCGCTGCCGCGCGGCGCGCACGACATGGCGCGCGAGCATCTGATCCTGTCGCGGCTGCCGGACCGGCTCGGCTTCGTGCCGCGCAGCCTGCACCTTTGCGAGGACGAAAGCGTCATCGGGGTGAAGTTCCAACTGCTCGAGTATCGCGAGGGCGTGGTGATCCACGGGGTCCTGCCAGCAGAGTATGCCGGCTGCGGCGGCGAGCTGTCGGAGATGCTGCTGGCCACGCTCGCCGCGATCAACAGCGTCGATACCAACGCGCTCGGCCTCGGCGGGCTGGGGCGGCCGGAGGGCTTCCTCGCGCGGGCGGTGGAGGGCTGGCTCAAGCGGGGTGCGGCGGCCGATGCCGGCCCGATCCTGGATGAGCTGGGGCGTTGGCTGCGCGCCCACGCGGTGCCGGACGGCGCGCCCGGGCTGCTGCACAACGATTTCAAGCTGGACAATCTGATCCTCGACCCGGTCACGCTGCGCCCCAATGCGGTGGTCGATTGGGACCAGGGGACGCGGGGCGACTCGGTATTCGACCTGGCCACCCTGCTCAGCTACTGGGTGCAGCCGGACGACCCCCAAGTCATGCACGATCTGCATCAGATGCCGACCGCCGGAGACGGCTTTATCACCCGCGAGGCTGCCGCGCGCCGCTGGGGCGAGCTCACCGGGCGGGACGTCTCGGACATCCGCTTCCACCGGGTGCTCGCGACCCTCAAGCTGAGCGTCATCTTCCTGCAGCTGCACGGCCTGTGGCGGCGCGGCGCGACGGCGGACGCGCGCTATGCCCGCTTCGGGGCGTTGGGGCAGGGCTTGCTGGAATTCGCGGCAGACATCGCGGCAGGGCGGAGCTTCTGATCCCGGCGAACACCGAACGGTCACCGCCCCGGCAATCTGTCGCCCCATTTGCCGCGTTGTCTGGAGACAGACGGGATGTGCCGTTGCCGAGGAGAAACTCGATGTCCACCACGAAGACACTGTTTGGTCTGGCTGCCGGCCTGATGCTCACGCTGGGGTCGGCCGCCATGGCCCAGACCACCACCAACCCGCCTGGCACGGCGGCCGGACGCGCGCTGGACCGCGCCGCCGGGACGAACGTCAGCGGCGCCTACCCGTCGCAGTCGAACGGCACGCCCGGCAACCCGCCGGGCACGGCAGCCAGCCGCGCGCTGGATCGGGCCGCAGGCACCGACACCAGCGGCGCCTATCCGTCGCAGGCGGACGGGACCCGGAACAACCCGCCCGGCACGGCCGCGACCCGCGCCGCGCATCGCCCCCGGCACACGACCCACCACCGCCACCACACGCAGACCGTCACGCAGTAGGCGGCGTTCGGAGGGGGGCGGCGCCCGGTCGAGCGCCGCCCCTTTGTTCGGGCGTTGGGGGCCGGCCGATAAGGCGGTAGGGTCGGCGGGAAGGAGCACCCGATGGACTTTACGATCCCCGCCGACCTCGCGGAGTTGCAGGAGCGGACCCGGACATTCATCCGCGACAAGATCATCCCGCTCGAAGGGGATCCCCGGCAGACGACCCATGGCCCGGAAGACGGTTTTCGCCGCGAATTGAATGTGCTCGCCGCCGAGGCGGGCTTGCTGGCGCCGCATGTGGCTCAGCACTATGGAGGCCTCGGCCTGGGGCATTTCGGCCGGGCGATCGTGTTCGAGGAAGCCGGCTACTCGGTGCTCGGGCCGCTGGCGATGAATCTCTCCGCGCCCGACGAGGGCAACATGCATCTGCTCGAGATCGTGGGGACCGAGGCGCAGAAGGAACGTTGGCTGCGGCCGCTCGCGTCCGGGCGCATCCGCTCGTGCTTCGCCATGACGGAGCCGCCGCCCGGCGCTGGCTCCGACCCGGCCGCGCTCTCGACGCTAGCCGTCCGCGACGGCGACGATTACGTCATCACCGGGCGGAAATGGTTCATCACCGGCGCCGTGGGGGCCGGGTTCGCGATCATCATGGCCAAGGGCGAAGACGGCAAGGCGACCATGTTTCTGAGCGACATGGATCGCCCGGAGATCCGCGTCGAGCGGGTGATGGACACGATGGACCAGGGTTTTGCAGGCGGCCACGCCGTGCTGTCCTTCGAGGGCTTGCGGGTGAAAGCGGCCGACGTGCTGGGCGAGGTGGGCGCCGGCTTCCGCTACGCGCAGGTGAGGCTGGCCCCGGCGCGGCTGACGCACTGCATGCGCTGGCTCGGGTCGGCCCGGCGGGCCCAAGACATCGCGATCGGCTACGCGGCGAAACGCCAGGCCTTCGGCAAGCCGCTCGCCGAGCACGAGGGCGTCGGCTTCATGCTGGCCGACAACGACATGGATATCCGCACGAGCCGGCTGACGATCTGGCACACCGCCTGGCTTCTCGATCAGGGCGAGCGGGCCGGCACGGAGAGCAGCATCGCCAAGGTCGTGTGCTCCGAAGCGATCTACCGCGTGGCCGACCGCTGCGTGCAAGTGCTCGGCGGCCAGGGCGTCTCGGGCGAAACGGTGGTGGAACGTATCTTCCGCGAGGTGCGGGCGTTCCGGGTGTATGACGGACCGAGCGAGGTGCACCGATGGAGCCTGGCGCAAAAGCTGGTCAAGCACGGAGCGAACCGCTGAACTTCTACTCCCTTTATGCGCAGGGCTTCGCACGCGTCGCCGCTTGCACGGAGGTCGTGGCGCTGGCCGATCCGGCCACGAACGCCGGCCGGATCCTCGAGGCCGCCCGCGCCTGTGGGGCCGAGGGGGCGGTGGTGGCGCTGTTCCCGGAACTGTCGCTCTCGGGCTACGCGATCGAGGATCTGCTGCTGCAGGACGCGCTGCTCGACGCGGTCGAGGTGGCAATCGGGCAGCTGGTCGCGGCGTCGGAGAGCTTGCTGCCGGTAATCGTGGTCGGAGCGCCGATCCGGCAGGGCGGCAGGGTCTACAACTGTGCGGTGTTCGTGCATCGCGGGCGGTTGCTGGGCGTGGTGCCGAAAGTCTATCTGCCGAACTACCGGGAGTTCTATGAACGGCGCTGGTTCGCCTCCGGGGCGGGCACGGAAGGCGGTACCGTCGAGATCGACGGCTTCTCCGTGCCGTTCGGGCCCGACCTGCTGTTCGCGGCCAGCGACCTCCGCGGGCTCGTGATCCACGCGGAGATCTGCGAGGACATGTGGGTGCCGGCCCCACCGAGCACGGACGGCGCGTTGGCCGGGGCGACCGTGCTGCTCAACCTGTCGGCGAGCAACATCGTGATCGGCAAGTCCGACACACGGCGGCTGCTGTGCCGCTCGCAATCGGCCCGGTGCATGGCCGCCTATGTCTATGCGGCGGCGGGGGTGGGGGAGAGCACGACCGACCTCGCCTGGGACGGGCAGGTCTCCGTGTTCGAGAACGGGGTGACGCTGGCGGAAAGCGAGCGGTTCCCGGCGGGCGCGCAGCGTGTCGTCGTCGATATCGACCTCGATCTGCTGCGGCAGGAGCGGGCGCGGCAGGGCACCTTCGACGACAACCGCCGGGTCGCGGGCAGGCCGTTTCGGCGCGTGACGTTCGAGGCGCGCGTGCCCGACACCGATCTCGGGCTGCGGCGGCGGGTGGAGCGCTTCCCGTTCGTGCCCAGCGACCCGGCCCAACTGTCGCAAGATTGCTACGAGGCCTACAACATCCAGGTGGCCGCCCTGGTGCAGCGCCGGCGGCAGACCGGGTCGGGCAAGCTGGTGATCGGCGTGTCGGGCGGGCTCGATTCGACGCAGGCGCTGATCGTGGCGGCCCGGGCGATGGACCTGCTGGGCTCGCCACGATCTGACATCCTGGCCTTCACGATGCCGGGCTTCGGCACGAGCGAGGGCACGAAGAGCAATGCCTGGCGGCTCATGCGCGCCCTGGGCGTGACCGCGGAGGAACTGGATATCCGGCCCGCGGCGCGGCAGATGCTGGCCGATCTACGCCACCCGTTCGCCCGCGGCGAGCCGGTCTACGACATCGCGTTCGAGAACGTGCAAGCCGGGTTGCGGACCGACTACCTGTTCCGGGCCGCCAACGCCCGCGGCGGCTTCGTGCTGGGCACCGGCGACCTGTCGGAGTTGGGCTTGGGGTGGTGCACCTACGGCGTGGGCGACCAGATGTCGCACTATAACGTCAATGGGGGCGTCCCCAAAACCTTGATCCAGCACCTAATCCGCTGGGTCGTCCGCGAGCGGCTGTTCGGCAACGAAGCGGGCGAAACGCTCGAGGCCATACTAGCCACCGAGATCTCGCCGGAACTGGTTCCCGCCGAGGCGGGCGTCCTGCAGAGCACGGAGGCCAAGATCGGGCCGTATGAGCTGCAGGACTTCAACCTGTTCTATACGCTCCGCTACGGGTTCCGGCCCTCCAAGATCGCCTTCCTGGCCTGGAATGCGTGGCGCGACCGTGAGGCCGGCGCGTGGCCCCCGGGCTTCCCAGTGGGGGCACGGCGTGAGTACGGGCTCGATCCCATCAAGCATTGGCTGCAAGTGTTCCTGCAGCGCTTCTTCCAGTTCAGCCAGTTCAAGCGGTCGGCGATGCCGAACGGGCCAAAAGTGGTAGCCGGCGGCTCACTGTCGCCGCGGGGTGATTGGCGGGCGCCGTCGGATGGGAACGCGGCGGCTTGGCAAGCCGAATTGCGGAACGGGGTCCCTGAAGGCGAGAAGCCGCCTACAGCACCGTCCGCAAGCTGAACTGCACGCCCTCGGGCAGGAATTGAGTCGCTGCAGAGCCGCGCATGTGTCTGGCCATCAGACGGTCGATCATGCGCGAGCCGAAGCCCGAGCGCGTCGGCGGCGAGACGGGCGGGCCGCCGACCTCCCGCCACAGGAAATCGAAGTCGCGGTGCCCGGCCTCGTTGCCCTGCAGCCCCCACCGGATCTCGACGGAGCCGCCGGCCACGCTGAGCGCGCCGTATTTCACGGCGTTGGTGGCCAGTTCATGGAGCGCCATGGAGAGCGCGAGCGTCACGCTCGGTTCCAGGCGCACCTCCGGGCCCTCGATGGTGAAGAGGGTTCCGGTGCCGTCATCGAACGTGCTCAGCGTGCTGCGGACGATGTCGCCAATCCCCGCGCCCTCGATCTCGTTGCGGATCAGCAGGTCGTGGGCCGTCGCAAGGCTCGCGATGCGGCTGCTGATCGTGTCGCGCGCTTCGGCGAGCGAGGTGGCGTTTCGGAGGCTCTGGTTGACCACGGCGCCGACCGTCGCGAGCGTGTTCTTGACCCGGTGCGTGAGCTCATCGGCCAGCAGCGCCCGGTGCTCCTCGGCGTCCTTTCGGCCGGTGATGTCGGTCACGAAGCCGGCCATCGAGAGCGCGCTGCCGTCCCGCCGCGTCAGCAACGCGCCGCGGGCCGCGATCCAGCGGCGATCGCCTGATTTCGTGACGATCCTGTAGTCGATATCGTAGGGGATACCGGTGGACAGAGTCGCCTCGACGGCCGCGCCCACACGCGAGCGGTCGTCGAGATGAACGATATCGAGGAAGTCTCGATACGTGAACGGATCGTCCGCCGCGGCGCCGAAGACGAGCTTGCAGCCAAGCGAGGCGTCGAGCTGAAGCGACAGCGGGTCGAGGTTCCACGTGCCGAGTTGGCCGGCTTGCAGCGCCAGGTCGAGCCGGGCCTGTGTGTCGAGCATCTCGCGGCGGACACGCTCGTTCTCGCTGATCAGGCCGCGCTGTTCGGCCTCCAACGCGACGACCCGGTCGCGCTCGACCGTGACGTCGAACTGCGAGGCAAAGAAGTATTGAAGGTCGCCATCCGCCGCGAAGACGGGGGTGACTAGGAGGCGGTTCCAGAAGCGGGAGCCGTCGCGGCGGTAGTTCAGCAGGTCGAGCGAGATCCGGCTCTGGTCCGCAATGGCGCCGCGTAGCCGCTCGACGTCGGCCTGATCGGTCTCGGGCCCCTGCAGGAAACGGCAGTTCCGGCCGACGACCTCATCCATCGGGTAGCCGGTCAGAGTCTCGAACGCGGCATTGACGTAGATGATCGGGTTGTCCGGCAGGCTCGGGTCGCTGATCGACATGGCCAGGATGGCGTCGGTCACGCCCACCACGAACGGGTCGCCCGACGAGCGGCGTTCGTTGAAGCGCTCGATGGAAGCCCGGATGCTTTCCTCGACGCGAGGCCCCTGCGCCCCGTGGCGGCTCATCGAGCCTCGGTGGGCGCCCAGGCCAGGGCGCAGGCTTGGGAGGCGACGAAACTGGTCGGTTGTCGAGAGACCGGGGGCGGATCGATCACGCCCTCCGCAATGTAGTTCATGGCCGAAAGGAGGCCGGTGCGGGAGAACGGCTTGGCGATGATGCCGTGCGCGCCGGCGAAATCATGCGGCACCTTGAGCGGGTTGGCCGTCACGAACACGATCACGGCCTCCGGCCAGCGTCGCGCGATGAAGCGTGCCGCGTCCAATCCGCTGCTGCCCTTGGCCAGCTGGAAATCCACGAAGGCGATCGCCGGATCGAGCGAAACGTCCAGCGCGACCACCTCGGCCAAGGAGGCGGCCTCGGCGACCACGAGGTGCCCGGCATCCTCCATCATCGCTTCCAGATCCATGGCCAGCAGCGCCTCGTCTTCGACGATCAGGACACGGAGCGGTGCAACGGGGCGGGTCACGCCCGGCTTTCCAACGGGAAGGAAAGGCTCACCTGCGTGCCCGGCGCGAGGTCGGTCCATTCGGCGTGCAGGCCGATCTGCTTCGAGAGCCGTGACACGAGGGCGTCTCCCAAGCCGCTGGTCGGAGGATTGGCCGGGGAGGGGGCGTCATCGATGATGTCGACCAGCGCGGCGCCACCCTGCGTTCGGGTCCGGACAGTGACCTCGCCCTGGCGCTCGCCCGCCGATGCGCGCGCCACGCTCGCGCCGATGATCTCGCTGAGCACGAGGCCGAGCGCCGAAGCATTGCTGGGCGGGATCTCGATCGGCTGTATGTCCGGCTGGAGCGTGACCCGTCCGGACTGGGCGGCGGCAAACTCGGCCGCAAGGTCGTGGACGAACGCGCCGACGTCGAAGCGGGTGACATCGGCCGATTGGAACAGGCGACGATGGACGCTGCCGAGGGCGTCGACGCGCCGCAGCATGGCGTTGAGGTCCCGCGCGACCGCCGGGTCGCTGCCGCGCGCTTGGAGGCGGAGCAGCGAGCCGATCATCGCCAGGTTGTTTTTGACCCGGTGGTCGAGCTCGTGCAGCAGCAGCGTCTTGGCTTCTAGAGCATGTTCGAGGTCGGCCGTTCGCGCGGCCACTTCGCGCTCGACCTCGTGGCGTCGGGCGACGGCCTTCCGTTCGGCCGTCACCCGTTCGGTGACGTCGAGCTGCGAGGCGAAATAGTAGCGGATCGCGCCGGCGTCATCCCGCACCGGGCTTAGGTAGAGCGCATTCCAGAAGGTGGTGCCGTCCTTTCGATAATTGAGCAGCTCGGCTTCCACATCGCGGCCGTCCTGGATGGCCTCGCGGATTCGCCGTACGGTCGCGCGGTCGGTATCGGCGCCCTGGAGAAAGCGGCAGTTGCGGCCTACGATCTCGTCGCGGTCGTAGCCGGACAGGAGCTGGAAGGCCTGGTTACAGAAGATGATCGGATTGTCGGGCAGGCGGGGATTGGTGATCACCATCGGCATGCGAGTGGCGCGGACCGCGGCGGCAAAGGGATCGCCCCGGCCCTGTTCGTAATCCAGAGCCTCCGTCAGCCGCCAATCCCAACGCTGGTCCATTTAAACCCCTGAACTGTCCGGCCAGAATACCGGCCCAACCATTGCCAACGTTGCAAAAGGTGAGCGCGTTTCCCGGCATGGAAAGGCGAGGGCGGCAAAAACCTGCCATGCCCTGCCCCCCCTGCGGACGACGAACGTTTACATCGGCGGTGTCACGCCATCCAAGCCGACCGCGATGGCATTGGCGGTGTTGCTGTCCTTGGCGGTCGTGACGACCACGTGGCTGCCTTCCTTCATCTCATCCCGCTTGCCAGGGGCGAGCATGACGACCGGAACGTTCGGCGGCACCAGGATCTGCTTCTCCCCGCCCTTATACGTGACGGTCAGCTGCTTAGCCCCGCCGGACTTGCTCTCCGCGGAGACAGCGCCGTTGGTCATGGTGCTGTTGACCTTGCCACCCGGCGCGCTGGTCGCGCTGACGTTGCCGTTGGTCATGGTGCTGGAGACGGTGCTGCCGCCCGACTGGGTGTGATCCGGCAACGGGTCCCAATCGTAGTGGCCGTCTCCCGTGCCACGCATCGCTTCCGGGAAGATCACGACTTCGAGCGCGACCAGTTTGTCGCCTACGTCCTTCGTCGCGGTGCCGATGTAGGAGTTCTTGTCGATCTTATCGAGACTCGCCTTGGTGACGCCGATGAACTTGGTGCCGCTGGACAGCTTGACGTCCTGTGTCTTGCCGTCGTCGGTCTTGAGCTGGACGGTGTCGCCGTTGATGGAAGTGACGGTGCCGCGCACATGCGGCGAGGGCGCGGCGGCAAAGGCGATCACCGGCAGCAGCGCGAGCCCGGTGGCGAGAAGTGTCATACGGAGCGTCATGAGGGACCCAGACCTTGTTGTTATGAGGGTAGCGGATCATTAACTCGTTAGTGCGTTAAAGGGTTCAATCTTTTGTCCGGATTATTGCGGCCGCGTCCCGTCCACCCGTGGCCCGTGCGCGTGATGCACTGGGTCGGCGCCTACGCGATCATCTGCATGATCCTGAGCGGGTGGCAGATCTACAACGCCTCGCCGAGCCTGCCCTTCACGGTGCCGAACTGGATGACGCTCGGCGGCTGGCTCGCCGGCGGCATCGCGTGGCACATCTCGGCGATGTGGCTGCTGCTCGCCGACGGGGTCGCCTACCTGCTGTATGGCGCCGTCACCGGCCACTTCCGGCGGACCTTCGGGCGCCCGACCTTCCGCGGCGTGCGGGACGATCTCGGGCTCGCCCTCCGCTTCAAGCTCTCGCACCCGCTCGGCACCTATAACGCCGTGCAGCAACTGCTCTACATTCTGGTTCTCGTGGCCGCGGTGCTGGCGGTAGTGACCGGCTTGAGCATCTGGAAGCCGGTGCAGTTCGGGTTCATCACCGCTCTCTTCGGCGGCTATCCGACAGCACGGCTGATCCATCTCGGCCTCATGGCCTCGATCGTGGCCTTCCTCGTCGTCCACATCGCGCTGGTGGCGCTTTACCCTCGGACGCTGGTGTCGATGGTGGTCAGCACGCCGGCGGAGGACCACCGGTGAAGCGCGTCTTCGAGCCGGCGGGCGTGCGGGCCGAGATCCGCTCGCTCGAGCGCCGCGGGCTGATCAAGCGGGGGCTGTCGCTGGGTGCGTTGTCTTTGCTGACCGGCTGCGATCTCAGCACGCATTCCGGCGTCGACGCGGCGCTGTGGGCGATGCTGAAGCTGGACGACCGCATCCAAGCGCTTCTGTTCGACCGGCGCCGGCTGGCGACGACCTACACGCAGGCCGACATCACGCACCCGTTCCGGTTCAACGCGTTCTACGAAGATTGGCAGGTGCGGCCGGTGCCGGATGGCTGGCAACTCGCTGTGGGCGGCCGGGTCGACGACAAGACGCCGTGGACGCTCGAGACGCTGCGGGCGCTGCCGCAGGAGGGGCAGATCACGCGGCATGTCTGCATCGAAGGCTGGAGTCAGGTCGGTCATTGGAGCGGGGTCCCGCTGGCAACATTTCTCCGCCGCATCGGGGCGGATCTGCGGGCGCCCTACGTCGCCTTCAAATGCTTCGACGGCTATTCCACCAGCATCGACATGGCAAGCGCGCTGCAGCCGCAGACCATCATCGCGCTAGACTTCCTCGGCAAGCCGCTCACGCCGGAATGGGGCGCGCCCGTGCGGCTGCGCATCCCCGTCAAGCTCGGCTTCAAGAGCGCCAAGAACCTCGAGGCGATCGAAGTCACCGACGCGCTCGAGGGCAAGGGCGGGTATTGGGAGAACCAGGGCTACAACTGGTTCTCCGGAACCTGAAGCCGGCCGTCAGCGTGTGGTCTTAGCCTTGTGCGCGTTGAACTCGCGCACGCGGTTCGGGTATTTGCGGAACGCCGACGTCCCCTCGTAGCGGGCGAAGGCCGGCACCTTTTGCTCTGCCACATTGAGCGCCTTCGGCGAGGCTGCGACGGCCGTCTCCGCGCTGGCGAGCCATTCCTGGGAGAGCTGGCTGAGCGCGTTCACGTGGGCCGGCACGGGGATCCGGCCCATGCGGATGGCGCGCCGCAGCACGCGGACTGGGACGCCCAGGCGGCGGGCGGCGACGGGAAAGCTGAGCGTGGTCATGGGAGGTCGTCTTTCTTACTGAGGAAGGAAGTCGGGAACGGAGAGGTAGCGCTCCCCGGTATCGTAGTTGAAGCCCAGAATGACGGCGCCGGGCTTGAGGTCGGGCAGTTTCTTCTTGATGGCGGCAAGCGTCGCGCCGGAGGAGATGCCGACCAGCAGCCCCTCCTTGGACGCCGACTGCCGGGCCATCTCGCGCGCCTCCTCGGCGTCGACTTGGATCACGCCGTCCAGCGCTGATGTGTGAAGGTTGCCGGGGATGAACCCGGCGCCGATCCCCTGGATCGGGTGCGGCCCGGGCTGGCCACCGGAGATGACGGCGGAAAGCGCCGGTTCGACGGCAAACACCTTCAGGTTCGGCATGACCGGCTTGAGCTCTTCGGCGCAGGCGGTAATGTGGCCGCCGGTGCCGACGCCGGTGATGATGGCGTCGATGCCGTCCGGGAAGTCCTCGAGGATCTCCGGCACCGTGGTGCGCTTATGGATCTCGATGTTGGCCGGATTGTCGAATTGCTGGGCGATCCAGCTGCCCGGCGTCGCGTCGCGGATCTCCTCGGCCTTGGCGATGGCCGCCTTCATGCCGCCCTCGCGCGGGGTCAGCTCGAAGGTTGCGCCATAGGCCTGCATCAGGCGCCGGCGCTCGACCGACATCGACTCCGGCATGACCAGGATCAACTTGTAGCCCCTGACCGCCGCGGCCATGGCGATGCCCATCCCGGTGTTGCCAGAGGTCGGCTCGATGATGGTGCCGCCGGGATTTAGCTTGCCCGCCCGCTCGGCCGCCTCGATCATGGCAATGCCGATACGGTCCTTGATGGAGCCACCCGGGTTGGAGCGCTCGGACTTCACCCAGACCTCGGCATCGGGGAACAGGCGGGAGAGCCGGATGTGGGGAGTCCGGCCGATGGTCTCGAGGACGCTGCTGGCTTTCATGTCGCTTCTCCCGATCTGTTTCGTT
>JAVVHH010000114.1:0-11911 GCA_032249615.1 Acetobacteraceae bacterium | reverse complement strand
CGAAGCGTAACGAGATCGTTTGACTACTTTGGTATCAGCCGGTTGCTTCTTTACGCTATTGCACGCCGAAGTAGTGCTACAGAAAAAATCTCTCCAAACGAAAAAGGCGCATCGTGAGATGCGCCCTTACGTTAACCCGCCTCTGTCGGTCTGCTACCGGATCAATCCCGTCAGCGGGCTCGACGGATCCGCCCCTAGACGACGGGGCATGCGGCCCGCCAACCGCGCCAGCCGTCCTGCCTCGACCGCCGCTTTCATGGCCCCGGCCATCCGGATCGGGTCGGCCGCATGCGCGATGGCGGAATTGAGCAGCACGGCATCGCAGCCCAGTTCCATCGCGACCGCAGCATCCGACGCAGTCCCGACCCCGGCATCGACCAGCACGGGCACGCTTGCCTGCTCGACCAGCATCGCGATCATGGCCGGGTTCTGGATGCCGAGGCCCGAACCGATCGGCGCGCCGAGCGGCATGATGGCGACGCAGCCCATGTCTTCGAGGCGTTTGGCGGCCACCGGGTCGTCGGCGCAATAGACCATCACCTCGAAGCCGTCCTTGATCAGCGCCTCGGCCGCCTCGATGGTCGCCGCCATGTCGGGGTAGAGATGCGGCGGCGGTCCGAGCACCTCGAGCTTGACGAGGTTCCAGCCGCCGGCCTCGCGGGCAAGACGCAGCGTGCGCACCGCGTCCTTCGCCGTGTGGCAGCCGGCGGTGTTGGGCAGGTAGGTGTAGCGCTTGGGATCGACGTAATCCTGCAGCATCGGCGCCCCCGGGTCAGACAGATTGACCCGGCGCACCGCGACCGTGACCATCTCAGCGCCCGATGCCTCGATGGCCGCGGCGGTCTCTTCCAGGTCTTTGTACTTCCCCGTGCCGACGACCAGCCGCGAGCGGAACTGACGCCCGGCTACGGTCCAGCTGTCCTCGGCCCCGGTCGCTGCCGGCGGCGTGAAACCGTCCATGTCAGCCTCCTCCTATGAAATGCACGATCTCGAGCTGATCGCCGTGCTCGATGGCGGTGCGCTCGTAGACCGAGCGGGGTACGATCGCCTCGTTGCGCTCGACCGCCACTTTGCGGCGGTCCAGCCCCAGCGTGTCAAGCAGGGTGGCGACGGTCAGGCCGGTCGACACGGCGCGGGCTTCGCCGTTCAGCGATATTCGGAGGGACGCGTCGATGTCGCTCATGGGGTCAATATGGAACCGAGGCCGAGGCGGGGCAACCGGAGGCTGTCCCGGGCGAAGCGGCCGTGTAGGCTGACGCGATGCAGGCGCACACGGTCACGCTCCCAAACGGCTACACCATCACCGACGATCGGGCGCGGATGGACATGGAGTTCGTCCATGCCTCCCTGGCACAAGTGTATTGGGCCGTCGAACGCCCGCGCGCTGTCACTGAGCGGAGTTTCGCCCACTGCCTCTGCTTTGGGGTCTACGCCCCGGCTCAGCAGGTCGGCTTCGCACGGCTGCTCACCGATTATGCTCTGCGGGCGCATCTTGGGGACGTGTTCATTCTGCCGGAGGCGCGCGGAGCGGGGCTCGGCAAGGCGCTGGTTGCTGCGATCCTGGCCCATCCCGAGCTGACCACGGTGCAGAATTGGACCCTGACCACGGCCGACGCGCATGGGTTGTATGCTCGCTTCGGATTTCGCGCCGATACCGCGGACCCGCGGTGGATGACGCTGGACCGCGAGAGCTAGCCGACCCGCTGCCGCGTCACGAGCAGGGTCGTACCGTCCAGCCCGACGACGCGCAGGGGTTCGTCCTCTCGCGGCGATCCGCCGTCGGCCATGCGGGCCTGCCACGACCCGTCCCGCAGCCGAACCCGGCCTTCGCCCGCCTCGAACGCGAGCGCGTAGCAAGTGGCGCCGAGAAGGCCAACGTTCGGGTCGTTGACGGTATCAGGCGTCGTGCGGCGGCGCCTGGCAGCTAGGCCGACGAAGGCCACGGCCAGGGCCGAAAAGAAGGCGAGCTGTCCAGGCCAGCCGAGGCCGAAGATGCCGGTGAGCAGCCCGGTGCCGCAAAGGGCAAGGCCGATCCACAGGAGGAAGAA
This sequence comes from Acetobacteraceae bacterium, assembly GCA_032249615.1. Lineage (GTDB taxonomy): Bacteria > Pseudomonadota > Alphaproteobacteria > Acetobacterales > Acetobacteraceae > JAVVHH01. The sequence goes on along the minus strand of JAVVHH010000114.1, from coordinate 9,863 downwards.
CCCAGGCGCAATCAGCTCCAACGCGGCCAGGAGCAGCCCGGCGATCAACCAGAGGGCGCCGCCGTTCATGTCGGGTCCGGCCGGCTGAACTGCATCGCGGCGACGGCCTGGGCGATACCGCCGGCCAGCCCGCTGGTTTCGAGCGGCACGATCAGCGTTCGTCCGGCCGGGTTGGCGGCCAGTCGCCCCACCGCCTCCACGTAGCGCTGCGCGATGAAGTACCGGAGCGCTTCCGCCCCCGGCCCCTCGGCCGCGGCCGCGACTTTGCTGGTGGCGTAGGCTTCCGCTTCGGCGAGGCGTTCACGGGCGGCGGCGTCCTTCTGCGCGGCTTCCAGCCGGGCTTCGGCGCGGAGCACGGTCGCCTGCTTCTCGCCTTCCGCCCGCGCCACGGCCGCCTCGCGTTCACCCATAGCCCGCGCGACCGTGGCGCGGCGCTCGCGTTCGGCCGTCATCTGGAGGTTCATCGCCGTAATCAGGTTGGCCGGTGGCTCGATTTTGCGCAGTTCGACGCGGCTGATCTTGACGCCCCATGGATCGGTCGCGTGGTCCAGCGTCGCCAGCAGCCGCCCGTTGATCTCCTCGCGCCCGGAGAGCGCACCATCGAGGTCCATGGCGCCGATCACGCTGCGGATGTTGGTCATCGCGATGGAGGTGAGCGCTTGGACGAGGTTCTGCGCGCCGTAGGCGGCTTTCACTGGGTCCAGCACGCGGTAGTACATGAGCCCGTCGACGACCACGGCTGCGTTGTCGCGGGTGATGACCGCCTGCTCGGGGATATCGAGCACGATCTCCTGCACGTTCATCTTGTGGCCGACCCGCTCGACGAACGGCATCAGCAGGTTGAGCCCCGGATGGAGCAGGCGCGTGTAGGCGCCGAAGCGTTCGACGGTCCAGGCCTGGCCCTGCGGCACGGTCCGGACGCCGAGAGAGATGGCGAGCACGATGACCGCCGCGAGCACCGCCAAAACGACCAATTCCATAGCAGAACTCCGGAAGACCTCGCGGCGGGCGCAAGCCTTAAACCCGCCTGCGCCCCGCAAGCGTCCACGATAACATATTGGTGACGGGAAAGGGGCGGCGCTAGGTTGCGCCAGGCAGGAATGGGAGCGTCGTGTGGCGGAGTTCGCATCGTATGATTTCGAGAGTCTCTCGCCCGCGGAGGCTTACCGGCTGACGGTCAACACCGTCGTGCCGCGCCCGATCGCCTGGACGGTGACCAAGGGACTCTCGGGCGTCGTCAACGTTGCGCCCCACTCCTTCTTCAACGCGTTCGGCGACAACCCGGTCTTGTTGATCCTCGGCCTGATCGGCAGCCGCGATCCCGCCCGGCGCCACAAGGATACGGCCGCGCATATCGAGGCGACTGGCGAGTTCGTCATCAATCTCGTGCCTGAGCATTTGGCGGAGAAGATGAACGCCACGGTAATCAACGCACCGCCGGAGGTGAGCGAGATGGCGCTGGCCGGGCTGACGCCGGTGCCGAGCCTGAAGGTCGCGCCGCCCCGGATCGGCGAGAGCCCGGTCGCTTTCGAGTGCAAGCTGGTCCAGGTGATCGACACGGGCACGAGCCAATTCGTCGTCGTCGGCCGGGTGGTGCAGATGCACATCGATCGCGCCTTCCTCGAGGGTCCGGAGGACCGGCCCCACATCAAGACCGAAGACCTGCGGCTGATCGCGCGCATGCACGGACGCGGTTTCTATGCGCGGACGACAGACCTGTTCGACATGCCGCGGCCGGCGGATTGGGGCACCGAAGCCAAGGGCTGAACCGTCCGGCGGTTTGCACGGGCGGAACGGCTTTCCTAAATACCGGGCATGGCGACAGACCCTTACAGCACGCTTGGCGTGAGCCGAACGGCCACGCGGGACGAGATCCGCGCGGCCTTCCGCAAGATCGCGAAGAAGAACCATCCCGACCTCAACCCCGGCGACAAGGCGGCGGAAGAGCGCTTCAAGGCGGCCAACACGGCGAACGAAATCCTGTCGGACCCGGATCGCCGCGCCAAGTTCGACCGCGGGGAGATCGATGCGGCGGGCCAGGAGCGGCAGGCGTCGCGGCCGGAGCGGCAATACTACCGCGATTTCGCGCAGGGCGACGCGGGCGGACGCTACTACAGCAGCGGCGGGATCGATCCCGAGGATTTCGGCGACATCTTCGGCGAGTATTTCGCCTCGCGCGATGGCGGCGGCTCGCGGCCGCGCAAAGGGGCGGACCGACGCTACCGCCTGGCCGTGCCATTCCTGTCGGCGATCAACGGTGCGACCGAGCGCCTCACCCTACCGGGGGGTGACACGCTGGATGTCCGTATCCCCGCCGGCATCGAGGACGGGCAGACGCTGCGTTTGCGCGGTAAGGGTGACCCTGGCCGAAACGGCGGGCCCGAGGGCGACGCGCTGATCGAAGTCGCGGTGGGACCTCATGGCTCGTTCCGCCGGGTCGGCCGCAACATCGAACTGGACGTGCCCGTGACGGTGGCGGAAGCGACCCTCGGTGCGCGGATCCCGGTGCCGACCCCCCGCGGCGAGGTCACGCTGACCGTGCCCGCCGGATCGGATGCAGGAACGCGGCTGCGGCTACGAGGCCGGGGAGTCGCAGAGTCCGGCGGCGAAGCGGCCGGTGACATGTTCGTGTCGCTCACATTGGTCGCCGGGCCGCGCGACCCGGCGCTCGAGACCGCGTTGCGTGAGTGGCAGGAGCGGCATGCGGGCTTCGACCCGCGCGAGGCGCTGAGGAGGTCGGCATGATCACGGTGGCTGCGGTTCTGGCGCGCTTGCCCGGGCTGGACGAGCAGCGGCTGCGGGTATGGATCGCCGAAGACTGGGTCAGGCCGATCCAGACGGGCGATGGCCTCTTCTTCGCTGAAATCGACGTGGCACGGCTGAACCTGATCCTCGAGTTGCACGAGCTGGAGGTCGGCGCGGGTGCGATGCCGGTCGTACTCTCGCTGCTGGATCGGGTGCATCATCAGCGCCGCCAAATGGCGCGGGTCGTGGACGCGCTGCGGAACGCGGGGGTCGATCCGGCACAGCTGATGCCGGACGATGCGGAGCTAGAGCGGTAACGCGGCGATCACTCCGGCCCAATCGCCGGGGGAGGATTGGCGGACGATGCGCAGGCGGGGATACCAGGGGCTGTCGGTTCGCCCCGACAGCCAGCGCCAGCAATTGTCGTAACGGTCCAGCAGCACGACCGACTTGCCGAGCGCGCCAGCCAAATGCGCCACGGCGGTGTCGACGCTGACCACGGCGTCGAGTTGCGCGACGATCGCCGCCGTGTCGGCGAAATCCTGCACGGAGCTCATCGGGTCGAACATCCAGGGCGGCGCGGGGCGCCCCTTCTGCAGGCTGATCCACGTGATGTCGCGTCGCTCCGCCAAAGGGGCGAGGGCGTCGAGCGGCAGCGAGCGTTGCCGGTCCAGCGGCATCGCGCCGTCGCCGGCCCAGACGAGGCCGACCCTACGTCCGCCGGGCAACGCCACCGAGGGCGGCCCGGCGCGGAAGTAGGGCGTGTTCGCCGGAACGGCGTCGACGAACAGAGCCGGGACGTCCAGCAGAGGCGCCCACAGATCGTAGCGCGGCAGGTCGTTCATGCCGTGGACCGCCTTGAGGCCCGGCACCGTCGCGACGATGCTTCGGAGCCCCGGCGGCACCGCCGCGATCACCCGCGCGCCGCGGTCGGCCAGCAGGGGAGCGAAGCGGATGAACTGCAGCGTGTCGCCGAAACCTTCCTCGTGACGCAGCAGCACGGTTCGGCCCGCAATGTCGAGATCTGTCAGGCGCCGGCCAGGGAGGGGAGGGGGGCGGCCAGGGAGGGCGTGGCGGACCTTCAGCGCGGGCCAGCCTTCCGCGTAGCGGCCGGCCTTCAGCAAGGTGATGGCCTGGTTGTAGGCGATGCGGGCATCGCCGGGAGTAAGCCTTCGTGCGGTCTGAAACGCCGCCTCGGCTGCCTCGAACTGCGCGGTCGCGGCGAGTGCCTTGCCAAGATTGGACCAGCCGGCGGCCTCGGCGGGAGCAAGGGCCACAACGCGGCGGAACGCCTCGAGCGCTTCGTCCATCGGACCGATCTCGGCGAGGATGGTGGCGAGCGCAGCAGGCAGCGCCGGGTCGTGCGGGCGCCGGGCGGCAGCAGCCCGGAGGTGGGCGGGGGCCGCCGCCGCTGGAAGGAGCGGCAGCAGGTCGAGCACGGGATGGCGGTTTTTGGCGTTCGCAGCTGCAATCGCGGCCAGAAGCGGGGCGGCCGCTTCCACCTCGCCGATGCCGGCCAGCGCGAGGGCGTAGAGGAGGTCGGCCGAGGGGTTGCCCCGGATCGGCGCCACGGCGGCCAACGCAGCGGCGAAGCGGCTAGCGAGCAGATGGCTGTGGGCGACGTGGAGAGCGGTGGGTGCCATTCGGGCCGTTGCGCGCAGGGTGGCTCGGGGCGTTAATGCCATCATGGATGACCAGACGGGAAGCGCTCCGCTGCTGCGGATCGAGGGTTTGCGGACGGTGTTTCGCGGCGAGCGCGGCGACGTGCCGGCGGTCGATGGGGTGAACCTCGAGGTGCGGCGTGGGCAAACCCTCGGGATCGTCGGCGAAAGCGGCTGCGGCAAGAGCATGCTGTCGTTGAGCGTGATGCGGCTGGTGCCGCCGCCGGGCCGGATCGCCGCCGGGCGCGTGCTGTTCGATGGCGTGGATCTGCTCGGGCTGGCTCCGCGGGCGATGCGCGAAATGCGGGGCAACCGGATCGCGATGATCTTCCAGGAGCCGATGACGTCGCTTAACCCGGTGTTCACCATTGGCGATCAGATTACCGAGGCGATGCGGGCGCATGACCGCTTGCGGCGGGGCGCCGACCTTCGAGCGCGCGCGATCGAGGCTTTGGACCGCGTCCGGATTCCCGCGGCAGCGCGGCGGCTGGATGACTATCCGCACCAGATGAGCGGCGGCATGCGCCAGCGCGTGATGATCGCCATGGCGCTGGCCTGCAGCCCGGACCTGCTGATCGCCGATGAGCCGACGACGGCCTTGGACGTGACGGTTCAGGCGCAGATCCTGGACCTGTTGCGCGAACTGCAGCAGCAGAGCGGGATGGCCATCATCCTCATCACGCACGACATGGGCGTGGTGGCAGAGATGGCCGACGAGATCGCCGTCATGTATGCCGGCCGGATCGTCGAGCGATCTGCCGGAGCGGCAATCTTCGACGACCCGCAGCACCCGTACACGCTCGGGCTGTTGGGCAGCATTCCCAAGATCGAGGAAGATCGAGACCGCTTGCTCGCCATCGAGGGGACCGTGCCGCCGCCCTTCGCCCTGCCGGGCGGCTGCCGTTTCCACCCCCGCTGCGTGTTTTGCGCGATCGAGTGCACCACGACCGATCCGGCGCTCCGGATGATCGAGCCCGGGCATAGTGCGGCCTGCCTCCGGGCTCCGGTCGAGGAGCTTGCCGCGTGACCGGGCCGCTGCTCGAGGTGGAGGGGCTCGCCAAGCACTACCCGATCCGGAAAGGCATCGTCCTCTCGCGGCAGGTCGGGGCCGTGCGGGCGGTGGACGGCATCTCGTTCTCTCTCGCGCCGGGAAAGACGCTGGCTCTGGTCGGTGAGAGCGGCTGCGGCAAGAGCACGACGGCGCGGCTCGTGCTCCGGCTGATCGAGCCCACGGCCGGGGCGGTGCGGTTCGAAGGAGAGGACATCACGGCCCTGACCGGCCCGGCCCTGCGCCGCCTCCGCCGTCGCATGCAGATCGTGTTCCAAGACCCGTTTGCCTCACTCAACCCGCGGATGACCGTGGGCGACATCCTCGAAGAGCCGCTGGTGGTGCACCGTATCGGCGATGGTGCGGCCCGTCGGGCTCGGGTCGCCGAACTGCTCGAGCTGGTCGGCCTCGCGCCCTATCAGGCAGCGCGTTACCCGCATGAGTTTTCCGGCGGCCAGCGTCAGCGGATCGGCATTGCGCGCGCGCTTGCCGTGGAGCCGGCGCTTGTCGTGTGTGACGAACCGGTCAGCGCGCTCGACGTGTCCATCCAGGCGCAGGTGGTCAACCTCCTCAAGGACCTGCAAGCGCGGCTGGGCCTGTCCTATCTCTTCATCGCGCATGATCTGGCCGTGGTGAAGCACGTCGCGGACCGGGTCGCGGTCATGTATCTCGGGCGCATCGTCGAGATCGGCCCGCGTGACCAGGTGTTCGGCGATCCGCGGCACCCCTACACGCGCGTGTTGCTCGCCGCGATCCCCCGCCCGGACCCGCACCGGCTGCGGTCGCCGCCCATGGTCGGCGGTGACGTGCCGAGCCCAGCCAACGTGCCGCCGGGATGCCGCTTCCATACCCGCTGTGCGTTCGTCATCGACCGCTGCCGGGTCGAGGATCCCGCGCTACATGCGCTGTCGCCGGGTCATGCGGCTGCCTGCCATCGCTCGGAGGAACTGCCTCCGGCGGCATCCCTAGCTGAGCCCACGGCGCACCCGCCCAAGGCGGCCCACCGTCTCGCCCTCTACGCCGAGCGCCGCGCCCGCGTTCGATCGGAGACCGTATGATCGCATCCCTCGTCTCTCCTCGGATCATGGTCGTCGGCGGCGGCGCTGTGGCGCAGATTACCGATCTCCTCGGCACCCTGGGCCTGTCGCGGCCTCTCGTCGTCACAGACTCCTATATGGTTAATTCCGGTCTGGTTCGGCGCTGTCTCGACCCGCTGGCCGGGGCCGGAGTCGCCGCGGACGTGTTCAGCGAGACGGTGCCGGAACCGACCGACACGGTGATCGAGGCCGGCGTCGCCCGGATGTCTGGGGCAGCCTATGATTGCCTGATCGGCTTCGGCGGCGGTTCGCCGATCGATACCGCCAAGGCGATGGCCATCCTGGCGCATGGGCGGTCCACGAACGCCGACTGCCTGATGCGGGATTTCAAGGTGCCCGTGGCGGCCCACGCGGCCGCGCTGCCGATCATCGCCATCCCAACGACGGCGGGAACCGGCAGCGAAGCGACCCGGTTCACCGTCATCACCGATACCGAGCGCGGCGAGAAGATGCTGATCGCCGGCATGGGCGCACTCCCGCTGGCAGCAATCGTCGACTACGAGCTGACGTTTACCGTTCCGAAACGGATTACCGCCGATACTGGCGTCGATAGCCTGACTCACGCGCTGGAGGCGTACGTCTCACGGCGCGCAAACCCCTATTCGGACACGCAGGCGCGAGCCGCGATGAGTTTGATCGGGGCCAACCTGCGCCTCGCCTATGCGGAACCGCAGAACGCGGCCGGGCGCGAAGCGATGATGCTAGGCGCCATGCAGGCGGGGATCGCGTTCACCAACAGCTCGGTCGCGCTAGTCCATGGCATGTCGCGGCCGATCGGCGCGCATTTCCATGTGCCCCATGGGCTGTCGAATGCGATGCTGCTCCCGATGATCACCCGGTTTGGCCTCGAAGCGGCACCGAAGCGCTACGCGGAGGCGGCGCGCCTGATCGGTTTTGCCTCGGCCACGGACGACGATGAACGGGCGGCCGAATTGCTGGCTGACGGCCTGGCATCGCTCAACAGCGACCTGGATGTCCCGAGCCCTGGCGAGTTCGGCATCGCCAAAGCAGATTGGGACAGCAAGCTCGACATTATGGCTGAGCAGGCCCTGGCTTCGGGTAGCCCGGCGAACAATCCGAGGGTCCCGTCGAAGGAGGACATCGTCGCGCTCTATCAGGCAGTCTGGTCCGGCAACTCTTAAGCAAAGCTGAAGCGGACCTGGATCTGGTCTTTTTAGAACTTCCTTAACCTTCACCTGCGCAAGCTCCGTCCAGCCAAGGAGCTTCAAAATGAGCGCGACAGCGGCAGTGACGGCACCCGAGAGAGCCAAGAAGGGTGGCAGGAAGAGCTTGATTTTCTCTGTTCTCGGGGCGTTGGTCATCGGGGGCGCCGCCGCAGGCTGGTTCTCCGGGTATATCCCCGCGTTGATCCATGCAAAGGCGAAGCCGCAACTGGCTGCGGGCGAGGCGCACGAGGGCGCTGTCGTCAACGCGCCCGTCTTCGTCGACATGCCGGAAATGATCACCAACTTGAACAACGGCGGACGGCGGGCCGTCTACATCAAGCTCAAGGCGAAGCTCGAGGTTGCGCGCAAGGAAGACGCACTCATCGTTCAGAATGCGATGCCGCGGGTGATCGACCTCTTCCAGGGCTATCTGCGGGAGATGCGGCCCGAGGAACTGCGCGGAAGCGCCGGGACATACCGCTTGCGTGAAGAGCTGATCTCCAGAACCAACATCGCGGCCGTTCCGGCCAAGGTGCTCGACGTTCTGCTCATCGAGTTGTTGGTCCAATGAGCGGTGACCGCATTCTCGAGCAGGCCGAGATCGACAGCCTGCTCGGCGTCGAGGAAGGGAGCGGCACTGAGCAGCAGGCCGTCGAACGGATCATCAGCTCTGGGCTGGTATCGTTTGAACGCCTGCCGATGCTCGAGATCGTCTTCGACCGCCTGGTTCGCATCATGTCGACCACGCTGCGCAACTTCACCAGCGACAACGTCGAAGCAACGATCGACAACGTGATTTCGATCCGCTTCGGCGACTATCTCAGCAGCGTGCCGCTGCCCGCGATGTTTGCCGTCTTCAAGATCGAAGAGTGGGACAATTACGGGTTGATGGTGATCGACTCGGCGCTGATCTACTCGATCGTCGACGTCCTGCTCGGCGGCCGCCGAGGGACGGCAGCGATGCGGATCGAAGGGCGGCCCTACACGACCATCGAGCGTCGGCTTCTCGAGAAACTGGTCGAACTGGTCTTGCGAGACTTCGCGACGAGCTTCGCGCCCTTGTGCAACGTCACGATCAATTTTGAGCGGCTGGAGGTAAGCCCCCGCTTCGCCACGATCTCGCGCATGTCGAACGCGGCCATCGTCGCCCGTTTCCGTGTCGACATGGAGGATCGCGGCGGCCGGTTCGAGTTGCTGCTGCCCTACGCCACGTTGGAGCCGGCACGCGAGGTGCTGCTGCAGCAATTCATGGGAGAGAAATTCGGCCGCGACAGCATTTGGGAGACGCACTTGGCTGAACAGCTTCGCGGCACCGAGGTCGAGATCGATGTCGTGCTCGACGAAACGGTCATGTCCCTGAGCGACGTGATGGCGTTGCAGATCGGCAGTCGCATCGTGCTGAACGCGGGTCCAGGCGGCGCCGTGCAGCTTCGGTGTGGCAACGTCCCCCTGTTCGGGGGCCGGGTCGGTCGGCGGAAGGACCAGGTGGCCGTTCGCATCGAGGAGATGCTCGGCCGTTCGAATCCGGCCGATCCCAGCGGGGAGCGCTAAGATGGGAACCTTTGACTGGGGCCTGGAACTGGTCCTCGTGGCCTTGCTCGCTCTGACGCTGGTGCACGCAGTCCGGCTCGAACGCGCTCTCCGCAAGCTGCGGAGTGACCGGGCCGCCCTGGGCGACGCAATCGCCGGGTTCGACGATAGTGCCCGTCAAGCAGAGGTGGGGATCGGCCGGCTTCAATCGGCATCGGCCGAAACCGTGGCGCTTTTGAGCCAGCGTTTGGAGCAAAGCGGCTCGCTCAAGGACGATCTGGCCTTTCTGATCGAGCGGGGCGAAACCCTCGCTGACCGGCTGGATAACCTCGTGCGGTCTGCCCGGCCTCTCGAACGCGCTGCCGCAGCCAACACGCCGCCGCCCGCTGCCGCTGCGGCGTCGGCAGCAGCCCCAACCAGTCCAAAACTACGCAGTAAAGCCGAGCGCGAGCTTCTCCTTGCGCTCCAGAAAGCTCAGTGAATGCAAGCCGCACGCCCTCTTCCCTACGCCATCGTCGTGATGACCTTGCTCGTCGGCGTCAAAGCAGCCGGTTTGGTCCAAGCATTGGGCGTGACCTCTCCGGCGCTGGCCAACCCGCCTGTAGCTGATAAGGTC
>JAVVHH010000113.1:0-12020 GCA_032249615.1 Acetobacteraceae bacterium | reverse complement strand
CGGGCGTGACCGATGGCAGTTTGGTCAAGATGGGCGTGATGGCGGCGGAGTGCATCGCGGCCGTCCTCACGGGACGGCCGGTGCCGCCGGAGCGTCTCGTCCGCGCATGATCGGCGGCCGCTTGTTCGCGCGGATACAGGGCCTGCACGGTTGGCGCGCCGATTTGTGCGCGCTGGGGCTCGGGGCGGTGTCGGCGGCGGCGCTCCCCCCGTTCCACCTCGTGCCCATCCTCCTCCTGGCAGTGCCGGGGCTGCTCGCGCTGATCGAGGGGACTCGGGGCGCCGGCGGGGCATTCCGGAGGGGATTCCTGTTCGGGCTGGGACACCACATCGTCGGTCTGTATTGGATCACGGAGGCGATCCTGCTCGAGTCGGCCCGCTATTGGTGGCTGGTCCCGTTCGCTGTCCCGGCGCTCTCGGCGCTCCTAGCCTTGTTCATCGCCGCGCCGTGTGCGGTAGCCAAGCGGGCCGAGCCGGGCTGGCGCCGGGTCGCGGCCCTGGCTGGCGCTTGGGTGCTCTTCGATTTGGCGCGCCAATATGTCGGCACCGGCTTCCCGTGGAATCCCTGGGGCAGCGTATGGGCGTTTCCGGGCGTGGCGGGCGACGTCATGCTGCAGCCGCTCGCGTGGATCGGCACGCCCGGCTTGACCCTGGCGACCTTGTTGCTGGCGGGCGCCGCTATGCTGAGCGCGCGGGGCGCCCTGCTGTCGGCAGCGGCGCTGCTGGTCTGGGCGGGGCTGGGCTGGAAGCGCGTCTCCGAGCCGGCGGCACCGTCTCCGGGGATCGACGCAGTGATCGTTCAAGGAAATGTGAAGCAGGGCCAAAAGTGGGACTCCGGCGCGGCGGCGGAAGCCTTCGACCGCCAGCTCGCGCTGACCCGGGCCGGCGTGGCGGAAGCTGGCGATCACAAATCCGTGGTCGTCTGGCCGGAGACCTCCACCTTCTACCTGCTCCAATACGATCCAGCCGCGCGCGCGGCCCTGGCCGATGCCGCCCGGCCGGCCGTGGCCGCCCTCGTGGGCGGGTTGACGTTCGACGAACGGCCGACCGCGGCGAACCTGGCGAATAACGCGCCGCGCAACAGCCTGATTGGGCTTGGCCCGACCGGCGACATCACCGCGATCTACAGCAAATGGCACCTGGTTCCGTTCGGGGAATACGCGCCAAGCTGGGTCCCGCTCGCGATCAAGATCGTGCCGGGCACCCTCGCCTTCGGCACCGGCCCGAGCACGTTGACAGTACCCGGGCTGCCGCCGTTCGGTCCGCTGATCTGCTATGAAGCTGTTTTCCCTGCCCAAGTGGTCGACGAAGGGACGCGGCCGCGGTGGATCGTGAACATCACCAACGACGCCTGGTTCGGCAACTCAACCGGGCCGCGGCAGCATCTCGCGGCGGCGCGCATGCGGGCCGTGGAGGAAGGCCTGCCGCTGGTTCGGTCGGCCAACACGGGTATATCAGTTGTGTTTGACGCAAGGGGGCACGAGGAAGGGCGGCTGGGGATCGGCGTGGCAGGCACGCTGGTGCTGCCGATCCCTGGTGCGCGTCCTGCTACGTCATTTTCACGATGGGGATTGGTGATTCCTGGCGTTCTTTCAGCGGTTTGGCTGGTGCTGGGATTGAGACGCCGCCGCTGATCGTCCCACAATTGGGATGGATTAATAAGATTGTCACGAAGGTTGACTTCTACCGGTTGTGTCATTAAGGTTTTGTTCAGCTTTGCATGGTAAGGCGGAAGGAATAACGATGACCGACAACCATGCTTCCGCTGCGGCTGCAACCAGTAGTGCAGAGCGCGAGAGCCGGTCGAGTCCGATCGATGTGCATGTGGGTGCGCGTATTCGCCTGCGAAGAACATTGATGGGCATGTCACAGGAGCGGCTTGGCGAAGCGCTTGGCTTGACTTTTCAGCAAGTTCAGAAATACGAGCGTGGCGTCAACAGAGTCGGGGCGTCGCGTCTATTCGACTTGTCTCGCGTGCTCGATGTTCCGATCAGTTTTTTCTTCGACGACATGCCGGAGCCACTCGCCGGCTTGAACGGCGGCTACTCGAGTGGCCGCGCGGCCAGCGGCTTCGCCGACGCCCAGGAAGGGTTCGGCACCGATGAAATGTTGAACCGGCGTGAGACGCTCGAGCTCGTCCGGGCCTATTACCGGATCAACGAACCCGCCGTGCGCAAGCGCGTGTTCGACCTCATCAAGTCGATGGGACCGACCGAAGGCTAGCCTTCCCGAAGCTGGGGGTTGTCGAAGACCGGGTTGCGCTGACGTTGCAAGGCAGCAGCGAGCGAAACAGCCAAGTCTCGCTTCTCCTCCTCGCCCAAGGAAGTCGCGACCTCGACCGTCGTCCCGATGCCGCGCAGCATGAGCGCCGGCGCCCGGCCGGGCCGCTCTTCCAGCGACGACCGCAGCCACCCCACCGGCACCTGCATTTCCGACCGGGTCCGACGCTTGGATCGGATGATCCGCAGCCCGTCGTCCGAAAGGATCAAAACCTCCGACTCACCCTCGATCGAGGCATGCCGCTTAAGCAGCCACAGGGCCAGCACCACCTCGATCCCGGTGAACCCGATGACCGGCCAAGCACCGGCGAGCCACAAGCCCAGGGCAACCAGCGCGCTCAGCATCGCCAGGGCGCCCATGAGGATCCGCAGCCCGCGCCTGCCGAGGCTCCGATGCGGCGTGATCACCGCCTCGAACAGGATGGGACTTTGATACTCTGCCGGCATCGCCGTCATATTGGCCCGCCTCCCCTACTTGCCACCAGAGCTCTTGCGCACCAACGCGATGCGCCCCAATAGCGCGGGCGATGCCGAGCCAGCCGCGACGAACGCCGAAGATGACCCGGGCCGAGGTCGCGCGCTTCATCGAAGCGCTGTCGACCATCTACCCGGTCGGCACCAGCGAGCTGGCATTCACGGACGATTTCACGCTCCTGGTCGCCGTCGTGCTTTCGGCTCAAACCACGGACGCCGCCGTCAATAAGGCGACTGCCACTCTGTTCACCGCCGCAAGCGACCCGGCCGCCATGGCCGATCTCGGGACCGACGGCATCGCGCCGCACATCAAGCGGCTCGGCCTGTGGCAAGCCAAGGCCAAGAACGTGGCCGCTCTCTCCCAGCAGCTGCTCGACCGGCACGGCGGAGTCGTCCCGGCCGACCGCGCCGCGCTCGAGGCGCTGCCGGGCGTGGGGCGGAAGACAGCCAACGTCGTCCTCAACATTGCTTTCGGCGAAGCGACGATGGCCGTCGATACGCATGTGTTCCGCCTGGGCAACCGCACGGGTCTCGCGCCCGGCAAGACGGTCAGGGAAGTCGAGGACGGCTTGGTCCAGCGCATCCCGCGCGACAGTTTGCGGCCGGCGCATCATTGGCTGATCCTGCATGGCCGCTACGTCTGCAAGGCGCGGCGCCCGGAGTGCTGGCGCTGTGTCGCCGCCGAGCCCTGCCGTTTTCGCGATAAGACGCCCGCGCCGCCCGCTAGTTCTTGACCGCCCCCCGGTCGGCGGTGAACGCCGGGGGGTCGCTCGCCGGAAAGGTGTCCTTCATCGCGACATCGACCTCGCGATCCGCCTCCGAGCGGGGGCTCTCATCGCGAGCGGGTATACTCCCCCTTTCGACGATCAGGCGGGCCCGCTCCCAGAACTCGGTATCCCGCCCCTCCGGCGAACCCTCTTTTTCCCACAGAGCGTAGGCGCGTTCGCGGATTTCCTGCTCGCTGGCGTGATCCATGATGCCCTCCTGGATGAATGAACGCCGAAGGGGCGGGCTCGGATGTCCAATCAAAGCGCTGATCGCGAGGTAATTACCCGCGGTGGTAGGGGTGCCCGGCGAGGATGGTTTGCGCGCGGTAAAGCTGTTCGATGAGGAGGATCCGCGCCAGCATGTGCGGCCAGGTCAGCGGCCCCAGCGCCAGGCGGAAGGCGGCGCGGTCCAGAACCGGGCCGCTGAGCCCCTCGGCCCCGCCGATCATGAAGGCGAGCGGGTGCGGCTGCTCATACCATCTCGCCAGTTGTGCGGCCAAGCCTTCGCTCGTGAGGCTCTGGCCGCCCAGGTCGAGCGCCACCGCAAGCGCATCGCTAGGCAGCGCGGCCAGGATGCGGGCCCCTTCCCGCCGCTTCGCCTCTTGCGGGGAGCCCGGCGCATCGCTGACCTCGCGCACGTCCAGCTTGGGTCGCAGGCGGACGGCATAGCGGTCGAACAACGTCCGCTCCGGCCCCGGCCGCAGCTTGCCGACCGCGATCAGCAGCATGTAGTCAGCCTCCCATGACTGCTCACAAGCCCATGGTCCTCCTTGCCATCGCCTCGCTGCTGCTCGGCGCGGCGGCCCCGGTCCGGTCCCGGCCCGCCGGCGCACCGGTGCCGCTGCAAAGCCATCCCGGAACCCCGGCCGATGCGACGGCCCGCAAGCTCGTCGCCGACGACCTCGCCGCCTCAGCCTCCCGTGGCGACAAGCCGCTGGTGCTCATCGGCGAGGCGAGTCTGGGAGGCGCACAACCGGCCCTCTTCGTGCAGCTGCAATCGGCCCAGGAGTGCGGGTCGGCTGGTTGCGCCACATCGGTGTATTCGTGGGAGCACGGCAGCTGGCGGCGCGTGCTCGACAGTGCCGCGGGTACGTTGGCGGTCTCGCCCAAGAAAACCCATGCTCGGAACGACCTCGTGTCGGACAACGACCACTTCGTGTGGACCGGCACCCAATACCAAAGCACGAAGCCCGCTCCGAAAGTGAACCTCTTGCCGCAGCCCCGGCGGCGGTAAGTCAGCTCGAGCCCGGCTCGTCCAACTCCGCGCCCCACATGCGTTCCAGCCCATAGAGCTCGCGCGCGTCGGGTTTGAACAGGTGCACGACGATATCGCCGGCATCGATCAACACCCAGTCCGAGCCGCCCGCGCCCTCGATCTGCACCCGCTTGATGCCGACTTCGGCCAGCTTTTCCTCGAGATGGGTCGCCATGGCGGTGATCTGCCGGTCGGCAAGCCCGGTCGCGATGACCATTCGGTCGGTGAACGCGGCGCGGCCCGCCAGATCGAGCGCCACGACGTTCTCGCCCTTGTCGCTCTCCAGGCTTTCGACAATGACCGCCTGAAGCTTGTCGAGCCTCTCCGTCGCCGAGGGCGGCGGAGGGCTGGGCTTGGCGGCACGCGAGCGCGGGCCTGCGACGGCGGCTTTCTTGCGTGGCGTTCCTGGCGCCTTGGCGGCCTCGGCGAGGCTCGCGGTGGCCTTGGCGGGGACGGTTCCGGAGCGGCGGACCGGTGGCTTGGTGACCGGGTCCTGCGGCGGCTTTCTGGCTATGGCGGCACTCCTTCCAGCGCTGCGGGGATTGGAGCCGGTTCCGACCGGCGCAGCTCGGTGGCGGACAGCGAGTTCTGACGCGCCGGCAGGAACGTCCAGGCCGGTGTCGCAAAGCCGGCCAATGCGGGCGCCGTGTGCGGCGGGCGAGAGGCGTGGCGAAAGCGATGCGCTGCCTTACCAGCCAACGCGCGTCCGTTATAGCCCGGCCGCGGCACAACTGCGAACGGCATCAATCGCACGATATCGGTCCAGTGCTGCCAGCGTGGCAACTGCGCCAGGTTATCGGCGCCCATCAGCCACACGAAGGAGGCCCGGGGGAACCGCCGGCGGAGCATCCGCAGCGTGTCGAACGTGTAGCGCGTACCGAGCTCGGCTTCGATTGCGGTGGCGATCAGCCGGCGCCCATCGGCGATGCGCCGGGCGCTGCGGAGGCGCTCTTCCAGGCTGCGCATGCCCGCCCTTGGCTTGAGGGGATTGCCAGGCGACACGAGCAGCCAGATCTGGTCTAGCCGCAGCCGCTGCCGAGCCAAGTTGGCGACATGGAGGTGTCCGGCATGCG
The DNA here is from genome assembly GCA_032249615.1 of Acetobacteraceae bacterium. Lineage (GTDB taxonomy): Bacteria > Pseudomonadota > Alphaproteobacteria > Acetobacterales > Acetobacteraceae > JAVVHH01. Next base: position 6,173 of record JAVVHH010000113.1, on the reverse strand, counting down.
CCGGGTTGAAGGAACCGCCGAGAAGGCCGACGCGGATGCGCCGGCGATCCCCCCAACGCGGAATCGGGTCGACGGCGGCCCGTTTGCTGCCGCTCAGGAACGTATCTGCCCGTTGCCACGGACGACGTAGCGGAACGTCGTCAGCTGCTCGAGGCCGACGGGGCCGCGCGCGTGCATTCGGCCGGTCGCGATGCCGATCTCGGCGCCGAAGCCGAACTCGCCGCCGTCGCAGAATTGCGTCGACGCGTTCCAGAGTGCCACCGCGCTGCCGACGCCGGCGAGGAACCGCTCGGCCGCGGCCGCATCGGCGGTGACGATCGCCTCGGTATGCTCGCTGCCGTAGCGGGCGATGTGGGCCAGCGCCGCCTCGACACCGTCGACGACGGCGATCGAGAGGGTCGGGCCGAGCCACTCGGTCGCGAAATCGGCGTCGGTGGCTTCGGGCAGCGCCGGTAGGATGGCGCGGGCGCGGGCGTCGGCGCGGAAGCCGCAGCCGAGGGCGGCAAGATCGGCGACGAGAACCGGGAGCAGGTCGGGGGCGCACGCGGAGTCGATCAGAAGGGTTTCGGTGGCGCCGCAGACGCCGGTGCGGCGCATTTTGGCGTTCGCCAGGATCTGGCGCGCCATGGTTGGGTCCGCCGCGGCGTGGACGTAGGTGTGGCAGAGGCCCTCGGCGTGGGCGAGGACGGGCACGCGGGCTTCGGCCTGAACGCGCTCGACGAGGGAGCGCCCGCCACGGGGGATAATGAGGTCGATGTGGCCGGCGGCGGCGAGCATGGCGGAGACGTAGCCGCGCTCGGCGCCGGGCGGGGACTGGACGGCGTCTTCCGGCAGGCCGGCCTCGGCGAGGCCGTGGCGCATGGCGAGCTGGATCGCGGCGGCGGAGCGGTGGCTGTCGGAGCCGCCGCGCAGGATGGCGGCATTGCCGGACTTGATGCAAAGGCCGCCGGCATCGGCGCCGACGTTGGGACGGCTCTCGTAGATCATGCCGATGACGCCGAGCGGCTGGGGGATGCGGCTGAAGCGGAGACCGTTCGGCCGGGTCCATTCGGCGAGGGTTCGGGCGAGCGGGTCGGGCAGGGCGGCGATGGCGTCGAGCCCGGCGGCCATCGCGTCGAGGCGGGCGGCGGTGAGGAGCAGGCGATCGCGGAAGGCGGAGGAGCCCTGGAAGGTGGCGACATCGGCCTCGTTGGCGGCGATGATGGCGGGCGCGGTGCGGCGCAGGGCGCGGGCGGCGGCGGCGAGGGCGTCGTTGCGCTGCGCGGCCGGAGCGGTGGCGAGTTTAGATGCCGCGGCTTTCGCGCGCGGGGCGGCTTGCATGAGCCATGCCGTGCAGTGATCGGAATCCCAATTCATGTCGCAACCCTTGCCGTCCGCGACTGTGCCGCTCCTGGTGCCGGGGCGCCAGAGGCTTCGGCGGCTGCGGTGCGCAAGGCAGGTGTGACGGCGGGCAGTCAGAGGTGACGGCGTTCTCCGCGGGTTTGCTCGGGGGCGGGAGACGATCCGGGGCCGTCGTGGCCGATTTGGGCGGCGGTGGCCCAGTGCGCGAGGCCGGAGTTGGCGGGGGCGGCGGCCCGGGCGCAGAGGAGGGCGACATCGGCCGGGGTGCGGCGCGGGTAGTGCCAGATGCCGGGGATGTTGGCGAGGCCGAGGTCGCGGCGGAGTTCCTCGATGAGGTCCTCGGGGCGGCGATGGGCGAGATCGGCTTCGAAATCTGCGGAATCGATCCGTTCGAGGAGTTCGAGGCGGAGGGCGCCAGCCTCGGCCGGTTCGGCTTTCTTGGTGATGGCTTCCTCGACGGCGCGGACGACCTGCTTGCGCAGCGTGGCGCGGCGGGTGGCGTCAGCGAGGACCTCGAGCGGATGCGCGGTGATGTGGCGAGAGAGGATGATGGTCCGGCGGACGGCCAGGGCGACGCGTTCGAAGGCTTCGGCGCGGCCGAGGACGCTCAGGCCGGCGGCCGGGCTGTTGAGCTCTTTGGCCAAGGACGTGCCGATGTCGACGAGCACGGCGAGCGCGCGCTGGCAGGCGGCGGTGTCGAGGGTGTCGGGGAGGGTGTCGGGGAGGGTGTCGGGGAGGGTGTCGGGGACTTCGGCGCCGGGCATGAACGGAAAGAGAACTTCTGCCTTGCGGAAGTCAAGCTTCGCGCGAGGCGGATGGACTTCTATGGTGGCCGGAGATGTCTCACGCGCAGCTTCGCCCTCCCGCAGACGCCCGGACAATGGGGGTCGGCTATGTATGCGCCGGGCTGGTGGTGGTGCTGTGGTCGGGGTTCAGCCTGGCGGGGCGGTATGCGGCGCTGGCGCCGGGGGTACGGCTGACGCCGTGGGATTTGGCGGGTCTGCGCTATGCGACGGCGTTGCCGTTCGCGGTGGGACTGTATGTGGCCGGGCCGGGTCGTGGGTTGGGGTGGCGGCGGAGCGTCGTGGTGGCGGGGCTGGCCGGGCTGTGCTTTCCGCTGCCGGCGTATGTCGGGTTCAGCTACGCGCCGGCGGCGCATGCGGCGGTGATCATGTCGGGGACGTTGCCGTTCTTCGTGTCGCTGGGGCTGGCGCTGATTGGGACAGAGCAGCGCGGGGGTGCCGCGCGGGTGCAGAGCTTGGTGGCGCTGCTGCTCGGGATCGGGCTGCTGGGCTATGCGGCGTATGTGCAGGGGGCGCGGCCGGGGGCTTGGCGGGGCGACCTGCTGTTCCTGGCGGCGGTGATTGCATGGGCCGGGTTCACGATCGTGGCCCGGCGGTGGGCGGTGACGCCGTGGCAGGTGGTGAGCACGGTCGGGATTTGGGCGGGGTTGCTGTATCTGCCGGTGTGGGCGGTCGCGCTGCCGAGCCATTTGGGGCAGGTGTCGATCGGGGTCATCGCGTCACAGGCGGTGATGCAGGGCGTGCTGGTGACAGTGGTGTCGGTCGTGTTGTTCACGCGGGCGCTTATGCTGCTTGGGGCGGAACGGGTATCGCTGGTGACGGCGCTGGTACCGGGGGTGACGAGTGCGTTGGCGGTGCCGCTGCTCGGGGAGGAGCTCGGGCTGGCGGACCTGGCGGGCTTGGTGTTGGTCAGCGTTGCGGTTGCGCTCGGGGTGCGCCCGCGGCGCGGTTAAGCGCGTCCAATGGAGGCAACTATTCGGAGTAGCGCTGCTCCGTCCACGGGTCGCCGCGGTCGTGGTAGCCGCGCTCTTCCCAATAGCCGGCCCGGTCGGCCGCGATCAGCTCGATCCGATGCAGCCACTTGGCGCTCTTCCAGAGGTAGAGATGCGGCACTAGCAGGCGGACGGGCCCGCCATGCTCGCGGGCGAGCGGCTTGCCTTCCCAGGCGTGCACCAGCATCGCGTCAGCCGCCGCGAAATCGTCGAGCGGCAGGTTGGTCGTGTAGCCGTCGTAGGAGTGGAGCACGACGAACGCGGCCTCGGGCTTCGGGCCCACCATCGCGAGCAGACCGCGGGTGGCGACACCGGACCAGCGGTTGTCGTAGCGCGACCAGGTCGTCACGCAGTGCATGTCGGAGACGGACTCGCGCTGGGGCAGAGCCATGAAGCCGGCCCAATCCCACCGCGTCTGCTCGTCCACCAGGCCGAACACGCGCAACTCCCAATCCGCCGGCGCGATCTTGGGCTGCACGCCGAGGTCGAGCACCGGCCAGTCCCGCACCAGGTGTTGGCCCGGCGGCAGCCGCTCGCTGCCCTCCCGCGCGCGCTGCCCGGTGATGAACCGCCCTTCCGCCGCCCACCGCTCCTTCGTGCGGGTCAGCTTCGTCGCGTCGGGCGGCTGGGGTTGGCTCATGCCGCTTGCTTCAGCCCGAAATCGGCGGCGGCGGCGGCGAGGACCTCGTAGGAGTGGATGCGCGCGCCCTGGTCGAAGATCGCGGAGGCCACCATCAACTCGTCGGCGCCGGTTTCGGCGATGAACCGCTCCAGGCCCCGGCCGATCGCGTCGGCGTTGCCCACGAACGAGCGGGCCAGCATGGAGGAGGCCTGGGCCTTTTCATGCGGTTCCCAATAGGTGTCGATGTCGTCGATCGGCGGCTGCAGCTTGCCGCGGGTGTTGCGGAGCATGTTGGTGAAGCTCTGCTGCTGCGAGGTGAAGAGCCGCCGGGCTTCGGCGTCGGTGTCGGCGGCGAACACGTTGCAGCCCACCATCGCGTAGGGCCGCGCGAGTTGGGCCGACGGGCGGAAGTTCTCGCGATAGACGCGGAGCGCCTGCATGAGGGCGCCCGGCGCGAAGTGCGAGGCGAAGGCGTAAGGCAGGCCCAGCGCCGCCGCGAGCTGGGCGCCGAACAGGCTGGAGCCCAGGATCCAGAGCGGGATGTTGCTGTCCACGCCGGGGACGGCGCGCACGTGTTGGCCTTCCTGCACCGGGCCGAGCAGCGCCTGCAGTTCGAGGACATCCTGCGGGAAGCGGTCGGAACTGCCGGGATCGCGGCGCATGGCCCGCCAGGTGTAACCGTCGGTGCCGGGCGCACGTCCTAGCCCGAGATCGACCCGGCCCGGGAACAGCGCCTCCAGCGTGCCGAACTGTTCGGCGATCACCAGGGGCGAATGGTTCGGCAGCATGACCCCGCCGGCGCCGATGCGGATGCGCGACGTGCCCTCCGCCACGTAGCAGAGCGCGACGGAGGTGGCCGCGCTGGCGATTCCGGTCATGTTGTGGTGCTCGGCCATCCAGTAGCGGTTGTAGCCGAGCCGCTCCGCATGGCGGGCGAGTTCACGGGCGCGCCGGAGCGCATCCCCGGTCGAGGCGCCTTGCGGCACGGGTGCGAGATCGAGAATTGAGAGCGCCGTCATGCTGGTCTCCTGCTCCCGTAAATATCGGGCGATGGCGGCCCGGGTTCAACCGCGCCACCCCAGAGGGCTGTTTACCGTTGTCGAACGGGTGTCGGTAAAGTCTTTACGTGCTTACCGGCCGCGTGCGGATTTCCAGGTATCCAAATCGTTGGATGGAGCGCTTCCTAGTCATCATCGACGATGACGACGAGGAGATTCTGACGATGTCAATCATCAACCGAACCAATTCCATCGACCAGCTCGCGGCCAATGCGATGGCCATGGCGTCCACCGACTCTGCCCTGGCCGGGCATGATGACGGCCTGTGCCACGACCACCACTGGGCCCGCGACGCCGCGGCCGCGCGGCAAGCCTTTCCGCGGGTCGCGGATGTTTCGTGCGTCGGCACGCCGAGCAGCACCGTCCACGACGACATCCACTACGCGTCCTGAGTTTCGGAGATCCCATGTCGACCATGACCTATGCGCCCGACGGGTTTGCCGGCGGCGCGCCCTCGCTGCCGCGCACCGAGACCGGTTTCCAGCATGACCTCGCGAGCGTGGCGGCCCTGATCGAGGCCAAGAAGGGCACCTGGAATGCGATCAGCCCCGAGGCGGTCGCCCGGATGCGGTTGCAGAACCGGTTTCTGACCGGCCTCGACATCGCCCGTTACACCGCCGGGGTCATGCGCCGGGACATGGCGGCGTACGACGCGGACCCGACCGCCTACACGCAGTCGCTGGGCGCTTGGCACGGTTTCGTCGCGCAGCAGCACATGATCGCGGTCAAGAAGCATTTCGGCAGCCTGAAGCGCCGCTACATCTATCTTTCGGGTTGGATGGTGGCCGCGCTCCGCTCCGAGTTCGGACCGCTACCGGACCAATCGATGCACGAGAAGACGGCGGTGCCGGCGCTGATCGGCGAGATCTACACCTTCCTGCGCCAGGCCGATGCGCGCGAACTGAGCAACCTGTTCCGGGCGCTCGACGCGGCCCGGGCCAAGGGTGATCACGCGAAGGCCGCCGAACTGCAGTCGCAGATCGACCACCACGAAACCCATGTCGTGCCGATCATCGCCGACATCGACGCCGGGTTCGGCAATGCCGAGGCGACGTACCTGCTCGCCAAGAAGATGATCGAGGCGGGCGCCTGCGCGCTGCAGATCGAGAACCAGGTCTCCGACGAGAAGCAGTGCGGCCATCAGGACGGCAAAGTCACCGTTCCGCACGAGGACTTCATCGCCAAGATCCGGGCCATCCGCTACGCCTTCCTCGAGCTGGGCGTGGAAGACGGCATCATCGTCACGCGGACGGATTCGCTCGGCGCCGGACTGACCAAGCAGATCGCCGTGAGCCACGCGCCGGGAGATTTGGGCGACCAGTACAACTCCTTCCTCGATTGCGAGGAGGTCTCGGTC
>JAVVHH010000112.1:0-12135 GCA_032249615.1 Acetobacteraceae bacterium | reverse complement strand
AAATCCGAGCGGAACCAGACGATCGCAGGGTGTACGTTGGACATTGCGGCTAGATATTTGAGCGCGGGGGCCGAACGGCAACGTCCAATGAACGAGGTTATGCCGGGGCGAGCCCGGGCTGGAGCGGGCCGGGGTGGAGGGGGAAGGTGAAGAGGCGGGCCTGACCGAGCAGGTAGGCGCGGCCGCCGGCGGGGAAGAGGCGGGCGATGGCGGGGCTGGCGACGTCGAGGCCGCCGGTGAAGGCGCCCATGGCGGGGAGCATGAGGCGGTCGGCGCCGACGACGAAGCAGGGGCGGGTGACGGCGCCGGCGCGGGTGGGGATGCAGGCCTTGGGGTGATGGTGGCCGACGAGTTCGGGGGCGGTGTGACCGGGCCGGGCCTGGTGGCAGAAATCGAGGCCGGCGTGGGACCAGCAGGGGGTGGCGGTTCCGGTGAGGCCGGGGGCCGGGGCCGGGTCGTGGTTGCCGAGGACCCAGACGAAATGGATGTGTTCGGCCCAGGCGCGGAGGCGGGCGGCGTCGGCTGGGGCCATGCGGCTGAAGCCGTAGCGGTCGTGGAAGGTGTCGCCGAGGGCGACGACGGTGGCGGGGCGGTAGGTTTCGATGAGGCGGCCGAGGCGGCCGAGGGTGATTGCGGTGTCCCAGGGGGGGAGGAGGCTGCCGGCGTGGGCGGCGGCGGTGCCTTTTTCGAAATGGAGGTCGGCGACGGCGAGCAGGTTGCGTGCCGGCCAAAATAAGCCGCCGAGCGGGTCCAGCAGGAGCTCGTGGCCCGCGAACGCTACGACGGTGGTCATCCGGCGCGGCTTTTCTGGGGGCGCTTGGAGCCGGGTTGGCGTTGGAGGATGGCCAGGTTGGCGCGGTGGACGGCGTGGACGCGGAGGGGTTTTTGGCTGGGTTCGGCGAGGCCGGTGGCTTCGGCGACGAGGGCTTCGGTCTCCTCGAGCAGGGCGTCTTCGCCGCCGTCGGTGCGGACGCTCTCGCGGCCGATGTCGAGGAGGACGGGGACGGCCAGGGGGGAGACGCGGGTGAGGGGGACGTGGCGGACGCGGCCGGCGATGCGGGCGAGCATGCCGGCGACGCGGCCGATGTCGGTCAGGCCGCTGGCCGCGTCGGCGCGGGTGGCGCGGAGCAGGACGTGGTCGGGCTGGTGGCGGCGGAGGACGTCGTAGATGAGGTCGGTGTTGACCGTGACGGTGCGGCGGGACTTTTCGGCGCCGGGCTGGTTGCGTTCGACGAGGCCTGAGATGACGGCGACGTTGCGGAAGGTGCGGCGGAGCATCGAGCTTTCGGCCATCCAGGCGTCGAGGTCGTCGCCGAGCATGTCCTGTTCGAAGAGCGGGGGGATATCGGTGGGTTCGTGGGCGGACCAGGTGGCGATGACGTAGTCGGTGGCGACGAAGCCGAGGGGGGCGTAGCCGGCGCGTTCGAGGCGCCGGGTCAGCAGCATGCCGAGGGTCTGGTGGGCGTTGCGGCCCTCGAAGCAGTAGGCGACGAGGTACCAGCGGCCGTTGCGGGGGAAGGTTTCGACGAGGAGGTCGTCGGGGCCGGGCAGTTCGGAGCGCTCGGCCTGAAGGGCGAGCCATTCGCGGACGGGTTCGGGGAAGAGGTGCCAGCTCGACTGGTCGTGCAGCATGGTGCGGACGCGGGCGGCGAGGTTGGTGGTGAGGGGCTGGCGGGCGCCGGCATAGGCGGGGACCATGGGCTCGCCGTCACCGCCGTCGGCGACCTCGACGGTGGTCTCGCGGAGGCGGAGGAATTTGAGCAGGCGGCCGGCGAACATGAAGGTGGCGCCGGGGGGCATCATGTTGACGAAGGACTCTTCGATCTCGCCGAGGTTAGGGCCGCCGCGGCCGGCGTAGCGCACCTTGAGGAGCGGGGCTTCGACGATGGTGCCGAGGTTCATGCGGGCCATGCGGGCGACGCGCTCGCTGCGGATGTGGATCATGCCCTCGCTGTCGGAGAAGAGTTTTCGGTAACGATCATAGGCTTGCAGGGCGTAGCCGCCATCTTCGACGAAGCGGAGTACGTCGTCGAAGTCGCGCTGGGGGAGGTTGGCGTAAGGGGCGGCGGTGCGGATTTCGGCGAACATCTCGTGGGGGTCGAAAGGGGCGGCGGCGGCGGTGAGGAGGAGGTGCTGGGCGAGGACGTCCAAGCCGCCGGGTCGTGGCAGATCGCCGTCTTGCTCGCCGGCGGCGACGCCTTCGATGGCGGCTTCGCATTCGAGCAGCTCGAAGCGGTTGGCGGGGACGAGAAGGGCGTTGCTGGTTTCGTCCATGCGGTGATTGGCGCGGCCGACGCGCTGGAGCAGGCGGGAGACGCCTTTGGGGGCGCCGACCTGGATGACCTGGTCGACGCCGCCCCAGTCGATGCCGAGGTCGAGGGAGGAGGTGGCGACGACGGCGCGGAGTTTTCCTTGTGCCATGGCGGTTTCGACGCGGCGGCGCTGGGCGATGTCGAGGCTGCCGTGGTGGACGGCGATGGGGAGGGTTTCGTCGTTCAGCTTCCAGAGGGCCTGGAACATCAGCTCGCCCTGGGCGCGGGTATTGACGAAGACGATGGTCATGCTGTGGGCGCGGATGCGGTCGAGGATGCGGGAGGCGGCGGCGAGGCCCATGTGGCCGGACCAGGGAAGGCGGTCTTCGGGGAGCATGATACCGAGGGCGGGGGGTGCGCCTTCGGCGATCTCGATGAGTTGGGCGTCGCCGCCGAGCCAGTCGAGCAAGGCGCGCTTGTGGGCGATGGTGGCGGAGAGGCCAACGCGGCGCAGGCCGGGGACGAGGGTGCCGAGGCGGGCGAGGCCGAGGGCGAGCTGGTCGCCGCGCTTGGTGCCGGCCAGCGCGTGGATCTCGTCGACGATGACGGTGCGGAGGCCGGCGAAGAGGGCGGGTGCGTCGGTCTGCGAGAGGAGGAGGGCGAGGCTTTCGGGGGTGGTGAGGAGGATGTTGGGCGGGTTGGATTTGAGGCGGGCGCGGCGGTTCTGGGGGGTGTCGCCGGTGCGGGTCTCGACGGTGATGGGGAGCTGCATGTCCTCGAGGGGGGCGAGGAGGTTGCGGGCGACGTCGGTGGCGAGCGCCTTGAGGGGGCTGACGTAGAGGGTGTGGAGACCCGGCGCGGGGGTTTCGGCGAGCTCGGATTTAGAGACGAGCTCGGCGAGCTCGATGAGGGAGGCGAGGAAGCCGGCGAGGGTTTTGCCGCCGCCGGTGGGGGCGACGAGGAGGGCGCTGCGGCCGGCGCGGGCGGCCTCGATCATGGCGAGCTGGTGCGGGCGGGGGGTCCAGTGCCGGCGGGCGAACCAGGCGGCGAAAGGTTCGGGTAATGTTCCCATCAGGCCCCACACATAGAGGGTGTGGAGGCTACGTCAAACGGGGTTTGGCCTCAGAGGGTGAGGGCGCCGGGGTGGTGGTCGATGAGTTCAAGGCGGGCTTGCTCGGCGCATTGGTAGAGGGCGGTGCGGAGGTCGGACGGGTCCTTGGCGCCGCGGAGGATGAAGTTATGGCGGATGAGCTTGAGGAGGCGTTCCTCGTGGCCGGCGCCGTCGTCGATGGCGAGGACCTGGTTGGTGAGGTCGTCCCGGTCGTGCTCTGAGAGGTGGAGCTGCTCGGCGGCCCAGTGGGCGAAGACCTTGTCGCGGCGGGCGGCGACGCGGAAGCGGAATTCCTCGTCGAAGGCGTATTTGGCCTCGAAGGCCCGCTCGCGTTCGCTGAACGTCGTCATGGCGACCTGTCCTCCCTCGGGAGGGTAACGCGGCGGGGGGCGGCTCGTTCCGGGGGGAGGACGGTGGCGGGGTGGTTTGGGGGCTTACTTTTCCGTGCCGGCGGCGGGCGGGATGCTGGCGCCGATGGCGGCGACGCGGGCGGTGATGTCGATCGGGGGAGAAATCTGGAAGGTGAGGTGGAGCGGGAAGGTCTGGCCCAATTTGAGGGGGTTGCTGAGGCCGGTGAGCATGATGTGGTAGCCGCCGGGCTGGAGGGAGACGGGCTGGCCGGGGGGAAGCTGGAGGCCGTTGGGGAGTTCGCGCATGATCATGACGTTGCCGTCCATGACAACCTGGTGGATCTCGGCCTTCTTGGCTTCCGGGGTGGTGATGCCGACGAGGGCGTCGCGAACGGGGGCCTTGAGCGTGACGTAGACGGCGGCGGTGTCGGCGCCGGAGGAGGTGGCGCGGGACCAGGCCTGGGAGGCGATGACGCCGGTGCCGGGCTCGACGGGCTGGGCGTGGGCGGGGGCGTAAGCGGGGGCGGCGAGGGTTCCGACGAGCAGGGCGAGGGCGGCGTATCTAGGCAGCATGGATTTCCACCTTTGCGTCAGTTCGGCAGGAAGCCGATGGAGAACCAAGGTATTGCGGCGACGATCAACAGGCCGAGCAGGAGCACGCCCAGATAGGGCCAGATGCGGAGCAGCGCCGCGTCGGGGTTGACGCGCCCGATGGTGCACGCCGCGTAGTAGCCGAGGCCGAAGGGCGGCGCAAAGAGGCCGATGCCCATCGCGAGAATCACGACCATGGCATAGTGGACCTCGTGGACGCCGGCGGCGCGGGCGACGGGGAAGAGGAGGGGGCCGAACAGGACCATGGCGGGGATGCCTTCCAGGACGCTGCCGAGGACGACGAAGGCGACGATGGAGACGGCGAGGAAGCCGAAGGTGCCGCCGGGCATGCCGGCCATGGTGGCGGTGAGCGCGCGGGAGAAGCCGGATTGGGTGAGGGCCCAGGCCATGCCGTTGGCGGCGCCGATGATGAAGAGGACGGCGCCGGAGAGCGTGGCGGCGTCGACGAGCATGGGGTAGAGGCGCCGGAGATCGAAGCTGCGGTAGAGGAAGATGCCGCAGAGGACGATGTAGACGATGCCGATGGTGGAGACCTCGGTGGCGGTGGCGACGCCCTGGATGACGGCGGTGCGGATCAGCAGCGGCAGCAGGAGCGCGGGGAGGGCGACGAGGAAGGTGCGGCCGACGACCCGGGCGGGGGCGCGGCGGACGCCCTCGAGGTTCTCGGTGCCGGCGCGCTGGCGGGCGAGGATGGCCAGGCCGATGGCGAGCACGATGCCGGGGAGCAGGCCGCCGGTGAAGAGCGCGGCGATGGAGACGCCGGTGACGGAGCCGATGGCGATCAGGACGAGGGAGGGCGGGATCGTTTCGGCCATGGCGCCGGTGGCGGCCAGGAGCGCGACCATCTCGCCTTCGTCCAGGCCGCGTTTCTTCATTTCGGGGATCAGCACGGGGGCGACGGCGGCCATGTCGGCGGTTTTGGAGCCGGAGATGCCGGAGACGAGGATCATGGCGCCGAGGAGAACGAATTGGAGGCCGCCGCGGACGTGGCCGATCAGGGCGGCGAGGAAGGCGACCATGGCGCGGGCCATGTTGGTGAGCTCGATGAGGCCGCCGAGCAGGACGAAGAGGGGGACGGCGAGGAGGATGAGGGAGGACATGCCCTCGTCCATGCGGCCGGGCATGACCTGGAGCGGGGTGTTGGTGGTGGTGAGCAGGTAGGCGGCGGTGGCGAGCGCGAAGGCGAAGGCAATGGGGATGCCGGCGAGGACGCCGGCGCCGAGGAGGAGGATGAAGAAGACGACGAGGTTCCAGTTGCCGAGGCCGGCGAGGACGGGGCGGCCGAGCCAGATGGCGAGCGCGATGGCGCCGAGCAGCAGGGCGACGGAGAGGACGTCGCGGAGGCGGAACTGGAGCAGGTGGACGGCGGAGAGGAGGATCATCAGCGCGAAGCCGACCGGGACGGCGGCGGTGCGGATGCTGTCGGGCCAGCCGAGGGCGGGGGTCTCGATGAAGGACTGGTCGTCCATGTAGTCCAGCGCGGGGCGGATCAGGATGGCCAGCAGGACGAGGGGGGCGAGGGTGGCCAGCGCGGCGGCCGGGCCGCGGAGGCGGGGCGGCAGCCGGGTCGCGATGGTGGAGAGGCGCATGTGGGCGCCGCTGTGCAGCGCGAGCACGGCGCCGAGCATGGCGAGCCAGAGGAAGACGGTGGAGGCGAGCTCGTCGCCCCAGATGAGCGGCTTGTCGAGGCCGAAGCGGAAGATCACGCCGGCGAGTAGCAGGCCGACTTCGGCGACGATGGCGACCGCCGCGACGGCGCCGACGGTGTGGGCGATGCCTTGCTCGAGGCGGTGGAGCCAGGGGTGGCGGGTGGCGGCGGTCGGCTCGAGGCCGGCCCCGGCGACGGCGGCCTCGAGGTTCATGCGCCGTTGAGGGCCTGGTAGCTGCGGATGACCTGGCTGTCGTCGGCGGTGCCGTCGCCGCGGCCGGAGGCGGCGAGGAAGAGCTGGTGGGCGGCGGCGGCGAGCGGGAGGGCGGCGCGGGCGTCGCGGCCGGCGTCGAGCACGAGGCCGAGGTCTTTGACGAAGATGTCGACGGCGCTGGCGACGGGCGGGTCGGCCTGGAGCATGCGGGGGCCGCGGTCGCGGAGCATCCAGGAGGCGGCGGCGGACCCGCTCATGATCTGGAGCAGGATGTCGAGGTCGACGCCGGCCTTGCGGGCGAGCGCGAAGGCTTCGGCCGCGACGGCGATGTGGACGCCGCAGAGGAGCTGGTTGACGGTTTTGACGGCGGCGCCTTGGCCGGGCTGCTCGCCGACGTGGAAGAGCTTGTCGCCGAGGGCGTCGAGGATGGGTTTGGCGGCGGCGAAGCTTTCGGCGGGGGCGGCGGCCATGATGGTGAGCGTGCCGCCGGTGGCGCCGGCGATGCCGCCGGAGACGGGGGCGTCGATGAAGCGGCGGCCGGTGGCTTGGACGCGCCGGGCGAGGGCGGCCGCGCCGGCGGGGGCGCAGGTTGCCATGAGGATGACGGTGCCGGCGGGGGCGAGGGGGTCGAGTGCGGTGTCGAGCACGTCGGCGGCTTGGGCGGCGTTGACGACCATGAGGATGAGGGCGTCGGCGCCGGTGGCGGCGTCGGCCGCGCTGGCGCAGGGGGTGCCGCCGGCGTTGGCCAGGGCGTCGATGGCGGGTTGGCGGGTGTCGAAGCCGCGGATGTGGAACTGCTTGGCGAGGAGGTTTTTCGCCATGGGGAGTCCCATGGCGCCGAGCCCGACGAACGCGACCGTGCGCATGCTGCTTCCCCCGATTTATCGATCCCGTTTGCCGGGACAGGGCGGCGGCAGCAAGTCTGAAATGAAGGGGTGCCGCCGAGTGGGGCTCGGCGGCGGGGTTGGTTAGGGGAGCAGGACGGTGTCGATGACGTGGATGACGCCGTTGGACTGCATGACGTCGCCGATCGTCACGGTGGCGTTGTCGCCTTTGGCGTCGGCGACCATGAGGCGGCCGCCCTGGTCGGTGACGGTCAGCGGCTCGCCCTCGACGGTCTTGAGGGTGGCTTTGCCGTTGCCCTGCTTGACCATGCGGCCGAGGTCGGCGGCGGTGAGGCGGCCGGGGACGACGTGGTAGGTGAGGACCTGGGCGAGCTTGCCCTTGTTCTCCGGCTTCAGCAGCGTGTCGACGGTGCCCGGGGGAAGCTTGGCGAAAGCTTCGTTGGTGGGGGCGAAGACGGTGAAGGGGCCCTTGCCGGAGAGGGTGTCGACGAGGCCGGCGGCCTTGACGGCGGCGACGAGGGTGGTGTGGTCCTTCGAGTTGACGGCGTTCTGGACGATGTTCTTGTTGGGGAACATCGGGGCGCCGCCGACGGTGACAACGTTGGCCTTGCCCTGGGCGAAGGCGTCGATGCCGAAGCTGGCGGTGCCGATGGCGAGGGCAGCCGCGACGGCGAAGGCACCGGTGCGAATACGATATGACATGATGATCTCCTGCTGCACCCTTCGCGGGTGACGCAGCAGTTACGGAGGCTCATCGGTTAAAGTTTCAAATAACTCCGGCGGCGGCGCGGTAGGCGGGGAGGCGGGCGGCGTAGGCGGCGGCGAGCGCCGGGTCGGGGAGGATGGTCTCGAGGATGGCGGGCGGCGGGCAGACCGTGGCGGGGGGCTCGCCGGTGGCGGCCATGCGGGCGAGGCGGGCGGCGCCGAGGGCGACGCCGTGTTCGGCGTCGGGCAGGCGGTTCAGCGCGATGCCGAGGGCGGCGGCGATGATGCGGAGCCAGGCGGGGGAGCGGGCGCCGCCGCCGATGATGCCGGCGGATTCGATGCGGGTGCCGGAGGCGGCGAGCGCGTCGAGACAATCCCGCAGCGAGAAGGCGACGCCGTCGAGGATGGCGTGGGTGAGGTCGGCGCGCGCGGTGCCGGTGGAGAGCCCGGTGAAGGCGCCGCGGAGGGCGGCGTCGTTGTGGGGCGTGCGCTCGCCGGCGAGGTAGGGGAGGAAGAGGGTGGGGCTCGGGGCGGTGATCTCGGGCAGTTCGGCGAGCAGGGCGGCTTCGGGCTGGCCGGTGATCTGGGACCACCAGGCGAGCGAGGCGGCGGCGGAGAGGGTGACGCCCATCTGGTGCCAGGTATTGGGCAGGGCGTGGCAGAAGGCGTGGACGGCGGATTGGGGGTAGGGGCGGAAGCCGTCGGTGGTGACGAAGACGACGCCGGAGGTGCCGAGGGAGACGAAGGCGTCGCCGGGATGGATGGCGGAGAGGCCGATGGCGCCGGCGGCGTTGTCTCCGGCGCCGGCGGCGATGAGCGGGGGCCGGGTCATGCCCCAGCGGGCGGCGAGGTCGGGGCGGAGCTGGCCGGCGGGAGCGTTGCCTTCGGCCAAGGCGGGCATGTGGGCGCGGGAGAGCCCGGTGGCGGCCAGCGCGGCGTCGGACCAGGCGCGGGCGGCGACATTGAGCCAGAGGGTGCCGGATGCGTCGGAGAGGTCTTCGATGCGCTCGCCGGAGAGGCGGTCGCGGAGGTAGGCCTTGGGCAGCAGGACCGTCGCGGTGCGGCGGAAGATGTCGGGCTCGTGGTGCCGCAGCCAGAGCAGCTTGGGGGCGGTGAAGCCGGGCATGGCGATGTTGCCGGCGGTTTGGCGGAGCGTCGGCAGTGCTGCTTCGAGGGCGGCGCATTCGGCGGCGGCGCGGGTGTCGTTCCAGAGGATGGCGGGGCGGAGCGGCTGGCCGTCGGCGCCGAGGCAGACGGCACCGTGCATCTGGCCGGCGAGGCCGATGGCGGTGGTGGCGGCGAGTTCGGCGGGGTGGGAGCGATGCAGCTGGTCGATGGCGGCGAGGGTGGCTTGCCACCAGGCCTCCGGTTCCTGCTCCGACCAGCCGGGGTGGGGGCGTTGGGCGGTGAGCGGGACGGTCGTGGTGGCGAGGGGGCGCTGGGCGTCGGCGGAGAGGAGGGCCTTGAGGCCGGAGGTGCCGAGGTCGAGGCCGAGGAACACGGCTACTTGACGGCGCCGAAGGTGAGGCCCTGGACGAGCTGCTTTTGGCTGAACCAGCCGAAAACGAGGATGGGGGCGACGGCCATGGTGGAGGCGGCGCTGAGCTTGGCGAAGAAGAGGCCTTCGGGGCTCGAGAAGCTGGCGATGAAGGCGGTGAGCGGGGCGGCGTTGGCGGCGGTGAGGTTGAGGCTCCAGAAGGCTTCGTTCCAGCACAGGATCAGCGACAGGAGCCCGGTGGAGGCGATGCCGGGGAGGGTGAGCGGCAGGAGGATGTGGCGGATCTCGCCCCAGATGCGGACGCCGTCGACGCGGCCGGCCTCGAGGATGGCGATCGGGACATCCTTGTAGAAGGTGAACAGCATCCAGACGACGATCGGCAGGTTGATCAGCGCGTAGATGATGATGAGGCCGGTGCGGGTGTCGAGCAGGCCGAGTTGGAGGAAGAGGTAGTACATCGGGAACAGGACGCTGACGGCGGGCATCATCTTGGTGGACAGCATCCAGAGCAGGGTGCTGCGGGTGCGCTTGGTGGGGTGGAAGGCCATGGCGTAGGCGGCGGGGACGGCGAGGGCGAGGGCGAGCAGGGTGCCGCCGACGGAGAGGATGACGCTGTTGGCCGCGAAGGCGAGGTAGTCGGAGCGGGCGAAGACCTCGCGGTAGCCCTCGAGGGTGGGGGTGAAGACCAGGCTGGGGCTGATGGCGGCGTTTTCGGTCTTGAAGCTGGTGATGACGGTCCAGAGGATGGGGAAGAACAGGATCAGCGCGGCGCCCCAGCCGAGGATAGTCGCGAGCAGGCGTTGGCCGGGGGTTTGCTGCATGTCAGGCGTCCATGCCGCGGGCGGCGGTTCGGACGAGGAGGAAGGCGACGATGTTGGCGAGCAGGACGGCGACCATGCCGCCGGCGGACGCGGTGCCGGCGTCGAAATCCTGCAGCGCGGCGCGGAAGATGAGGTAGGCGAGGTTGGTGGACGCGTTGCCGGGGCCGCCATTGGTGGTGACGAAGATCTCGGCGAAGACGGTCAGCAGGAAGATGGTTTCGACCATGATGACGACGCCGATGGCGCGGCCGAGATGGGGCAGCGTCAGGTACCAGAACTGGGCGATCGGGCCGGCGCCGTCGACGCGGGCGGCTTCCTTCTGCTCGCCGTCGAGGGATTGGACGGCGGTGAGGAGCACGAGGAGCGCGTAGGGCAGCCATTCCCAGGAGAGGATGGCGACGATGGCGGCGAGCGGGTGTTCGGCGAACAGGTCGGGGGCGTTGAGGCCGACGGCGCGGGCCAGCGCGCCGAGCACGCCGTAGACCGGGTGCAGCATCATGTTCTTCCACACGAGCGCGCTGACGGTCGGCATGACGAAGAAGGGCGAGATGGCGAGCACGCGGGCGACGTTGCGGCCGGGGAAGCGCTCGTTGAACAGGACCGCGAGCAGCACGCCGAAGATGACGGTGATGGCCAGGACGGCCACGAGCATGACGAGGGTGTTGCCGATGGAGACCCAGAAGTCGGGGTCGGTGACGAGGTAGTAGTAGTTGTCCCAGCCGGCCCAGCCGCGCCTAGTGGGGTCGAGCAGGAGGTAGGTGCGGAACGAGAACCAGAGGGTCATGGCGAGCGGGACGATCATCCAGACCAGCAGGACCGCGATGGACGGGTAGGCCAGGAAGGAACCCGCCGTCCGGGTGTGGCGGACGGCGGAGGGGGCGCCCCGGGACAAGCGGCTTACTTCTTGGGGTAGCCGGCTTGGCGCATGGTGCGCTGGGTGGCGGATTCGGCGGCCGCCAGGGCGCTGTCGATGGATTGCTGGCCGGTGAGGGTGGCCGCGACGGTTTGGCCGACCTGGGTGCCGATGCCCTGGAACTCGGGGATGGCGACGAACTGGGCGCCGGTGTACGGGCGCGGCTCGGCCGTCTGGCCGTTCGGGTTGGCGACTTCGATGGCCTTCAGCACGAAGGACGCGAAGGGGGCGGCTTTCTTGTAATCGGGGTTGTCGTAGGTGGAGCGGCGGGTGCCGGGGGGCACGGCGACCCAGCCGTTCTTTTCGGCGACGAGCTTGATGTAGTCCTTCGAGGTCGCCCAGGTGACGAAGGTTTTGGCGGCCTGCTGCTGCTTGGAGGTGGCGGGGATGGCGAGGTTCCACGACCACAGCCAGGTGGGCGCGCCCTTGAAGCTGCCGGTCGGCATGGGGGCGAAGGCGACCTTGTCGGCGACCTGGGATTGCTTGGTGTCGAACAGCATGCCGCCGGCGACGGTGGCGTCGATCCACATGCCGCAATGGCCGGATGCGAAGAGGGCGAGGTTCTCGTTGAAGCCGTTGGAGGCGGCGCCGGGGGGGCCGTCGGCCTTGAGGATGCCGTCGTAGAAGTTGAGGGCGGTCTTCCAGGGCTTGGTGTCGAGGGTCGGCTTCCACTGCATGTCGAACCAGCGGCCGCCCTCGGCATTCACCAGCGAGGTGACGTAGGCCATGTTCTCGCCCCAGCCGGGCTTGCCGCGCAGGCACATGCCGTAGATCTGGTTGCCCTTGTCGGTGATCTTGTCGGCGTAGGTGCGGATCTCGTCGTAGGTGGGGGCGTCGGGCATGGTGATGCCGGCTTTGGCGAAGAGGTCCTTGCGGTAGTAGGTCATGGCGCTCTCGCCGTAGAACGGGAGGGCGTAGAGCTTGCCGTCGACGGTCAGGCCGTCGCGGACGGGTTTGAGCAGGTCGTCGACGTCGTAGCTGGCGGGCAGGTTGTCCATGGCGACGAGCCAGCCCTGCTTGGCCCAGATCGGCACCTCGTAGTTGCCGATGGTCAGGATGTCGAACTGGCCGGCCTTGGTGGCGATGTCGGTGGTCAGGCGCTGGCGGAGGACGTTCTCCTCGAGGACCACCCATTTCAGATGGATGTCCGGGTGCTGCTGCTCGAA
>JAVVHH010000111.1:0-12489 GCA_032249615.1 Acetobacteraceae bacterium | reverse complement strand
ACGATCCCACAGAGCGCCGCGCGCGCGATCCGTGAGCGTGGCGGGGCCAAGATCACCGCCAGCGGTGCCGCCGATCTCGAGCGCATCGACGCCATCGAGCGCGAGACCCGGCACGACGTCATCGCCTTTCTGACGTGGCTCGCCGAAGGCATCGGCCCGGACAGCCGGTTCGTGCACCAGGGCATGACCAGCAGCGACGTGCTCGACACCTGCCTTTCCGTACAGCTCACGGAGGCAGCCGACCTGCTGTTGGCCGATCTCGAGCGGGTGCTGGCCGCGCTCGAGCGCCGCGCGCAGGAGTTCAAATACACGCCGACGATCGGGCGCAGCCACGGCATCCACGCGGAGCCGACCAGCTTCGGTCTCAAGCTCGCCGGGCACTACGCCGAGTTCGCCCGCAACCGGGTCCGCTTGCAGCAGGCTCGCGCTGAGATCGCGGTTTGCGCGATCAGCGGCCCCGTCGGCACCTACGCGCATCTCGACCCGGCGGTCGAACTCTACGTTGCCGAGAAGCTCGGCCTGCAGGTCGAGCCAGTCTCGACTCAGGTCATCCCCCGCGACCGCCATGCCGCCTTCTTCTGCACGCTGGCCGTCATCGCCAGCGGCATCGAGCGCCTAGCGACCGAGATCCGCCACCTGCAGCGCAGCGAAGTGCGCGAGGCGGAGGAGTTCTTCCACGCCGGGCAGAAGGGTAGCAGCGCGATGCCGCACAAACGCAACCCGGTGCTGTCGGAAAACCTGACCGGTCTCGCCCGCGTCGTGCGCGCCGGGGCGGTCCCCGCGCTGGAGAACGTCACGCTCTGGCATGAACGCGACATCAGCCACTCCAGCGTCGAGCGGTTCCTCGGCCCGGACTTGACGGTCACGCTCGATTTCGCGCTGGTTCGGCTCGCCGGCATGATCGACCAGCTCACGGTCTATCCCGAGCAGATGCAGGCCAATCTGGATGCGCTCGGCGGCGTGGTGCACAGCGGCGAAGTGCTGCTGGTGCTGACCCGGGCCGGCATCTCGCGCGAGGAAGCGTATGCCATCGTGCAACGCAGCGCGATGGCGACGTGGGCCGGGCTCGGCAAGCCGGACGGACGCAGTTTCCGCGAGCATCTCGACGCCGACCCGCAGGTTGCCAGCCGAATCGCCCCTGAGTCGCTCGACGAGGCGATGCGCTCGGAGCGGCATCTCAAATATATCGACGCCGTGTTCGACCGCGTGTTTCCGCGCCACGCTTCCGCCGCAGTCGCGGCTTGATGTGGCCGCGTTATCTACCGACACTCCCTAATGGCCGCCCAGGAGGGGCCAATCATCATGCGTCATCTGATCCTTTCCGTCCTTGCGCTCGGGACCATCGCCGGCAGCGCATCGGTCAGCCCGGCCGTGGCACGCTCGGCCCTCGTTCTGACCGCGCCCGAAGTGCAGCACGTCCAGTACTATGAGGGCCGGCGCGAACGCGAGGAGATGCGGCGCCGCCGCGAGATCGAACGGCGCCGCGAGGAGGCCCGCCGCCGCGCCGAACGTGAGCACCGCCGCTACGACCGTCGCTGACCAAGGCAGGCTGGTAACCCTGGCCTGACGACGCGGCGTGGCGGAGCGGCGGCACCCTTGCTATATGACGCCCTCCGCCACCCACTTCGGGCTCGCGGCACAGGGGTTTGGTTCGATGGCACGCCGGCGGCAACTCTACGAGGGGAAAGCCAAGGTCCTCTTCGAGGGGCCGGAGCCCGGCACCCTCGTCCAGTATTTCAAAGACGACGCGATCGCGAGCGGCGGCACCAAGCGCGGAACCATCACCGGCAAGGGCGTGCTGAATAACCGCATCAGCGAATATCTGATGATGCGGCTGGCTGACATCGGCGTGCCCACCCACTTCGTCCGCCGCCTCAACATGCGCGAGCAGTTGATCCGCGAGGTGGAGATCATCCCGCTCGAGGTCGTCGTACGCAACGTGGCGGCCGGGAGCCTGTCCACGCGGCTCGGCATCCCGGAAGGCACTCGCCTCCCGCGCAGCATCATCGAATACAATTACAAGAACGACCAGCTGAACCGGCCGATGGTCGCCGAGGAGCACATCACGGCGTTCGGCTGGGCGAGCACCCAGGACCTCGACGAAATGGTCAGCATGTCGTTGAGAGTGAACGATTTCCTCTCGGGCCTCTTTCTGGGCGTCGGCATCACGCTGGTCGACTTCAAGGTCGAGTTCGGGCGCCTGTGGGAGGAGGACGACATGCGGATCGTGCTGGCCGACGAGATCAGCCCGGACAATTGCCGCCTGTGGGACAGCCGGACCAACGACAAGATGGACAAGGACCGATTCCGGCGCGACATGGGCCGGGTCGAAGAGGCTTATCAGGAAGTGGCGCGCCGGCTCGGCATTCTGCCTGAAGCCGGCAACGCGGACCTCAAAGGGCCGGAGCTGATGCAATAATGAAGGCGATCGTGACGGTCATGCTCAAGGAGGGCGTGCTGGACCCTCAGGGCAAGGCGATCGGCCATGCGTTGCAGAATCTCGGCTTCGACTGCGTAGCCGACGTCCGCGCCGGCAAGGTGATCGAGCTCGACATCACCGAGACCGACCCGGGTCGCGCCCGCCTCCAGGCCGAGGAGATGGCCAAGAAGCTGCTCGCCAACACGGTCATCGAAAGTTTTCGCGTCGAGGTGCCCGTATGAAATATCTCGGTTTGAGCGCTATCGCCCTGCTGGCCTTCGCAGGTACGGCGCACGCGCAACGCTTGTCCAACATCAGCGGCGGGAAGCTGGGCGACATCTGCATCAGCAAGTCGTCCGCACAGCTGGAAGCTTGCGACGCCTATCTCGACGGCATCGCGGACGGCATCAGCTTCTACCAGCATTTGATGCCGCAAGACGGGTCGAAAGGCGGAAAGCTGCCCGACTACGTCTGCGTCCCGGGCCCGACGACCGGACCGCAACTGCGGCAGACCTACGTGGCCTGGCTGCGCGAGCACAAAGAGGCACAGCGGGGCCCGGCGGCGCAAGCCGCGATGAGAGCGTTCAACGACAGCTACAAATGTCCGGGCGAGCAGACGAAATAGTCCAATGAGAGCTGGAATCGTTGTCTTCCCGGGCACCAATCGTGAACGGGACGTCGCCATCGCGCTGAAGCAGGTCACGGGCCAGGCGCCCCGGATGGTGTTCCACCACGAGACCGACGTCGCCGGGCTCGACCTTATCGTGTTGCCGGGCGGGTTTAGCCATGGCGACTATCTCCGCTGTGGCGCCATGGCTGCGCGCTCGCCGGTGATGGGCGCGGTGCGTGCCTTCGCCGCGAAGGGCGGCCACGTGCTCGGCATCTGCAATGGATTTCAGGTCCTGACCGAAGCCGGGTTGCTCCCGGGGGCCCTGTTGCGCAACGCGGCGCTGCGGTTCCTGTCGCAGGATTGCAAGCTGCGGGTGGAGCGTTCCGACACGCCCTATGCCTGCCACTACCGAAAAGGCGAGGTGTTCCGCGCGCCGATGGCCCATGGCGATGGCAATTACTTCGCAGATGACGCGACGCTGGACCGGTTGGAAGGCGAGGGACTCGTCGCTTTCCGCTACGAGGGACACAACCCGAACGGCTCCGCCCACGCCATCGCCGGCATCTACTCGCCCAACCTCCGCGTGCTCGGGCTCATGCCGCACCCGGAAGACCTGGTCGATCCGCTCATGGGGGGCACCGATGGGCTACCGCTGTTCGAAGGCATGGTCGAGGCGATCGCCCCGTGACCACCGGCACCAACCAGCCAGTCGATGAATACCTCGCCCGGACCTTCGGGGTGAGCGCCGACGAATACGGCAAGGTGCTGAGCATCATGGGGCGTACCCCAAGCCTCACCGAGCTTGGCATCTTCAGCGTGATGTGGTCGGAGCACTGCTCCTACAAGTCGAGCCGTGTATGGCTAAAGAAGCTGCCGACGACGGCGCCCTGGGTCGTCCACGGACCCGGCGAGAATGCGGGTGTGATCGATATCGGCGAGGGGCTCGTCGCCGTGTTCAAGATGGAGAGCCACAATCACCCGAGCTTCATCGAGCCCTACCAGGGCGCGGCGACCGGCGTGGGCGGCATCTTGCGCGACGTGTTCACAATGGGCGCGCGGCCGATCGCGAACCTGAACGCGTTGCGCTTCGGCCTCCCATCGGACCCGCGCACGCGCCGGGTCGTGGATGGGGTGGTGCGTGGGATCGGTGGTTACGGGAACTGCGTCGGCGTGCCGACGGTCGGCGGCGAGGTGAACTTCCACGCGGCCTATAACGGCAATCCGCTGGTCAACGCCATGACGGTCGGCGTCGCCCCGAAGGACCGCATCTTCCTCAGCGCTGCCGCGGGTGTCGGCAACCCGGTGATTTATGTCGGGTCCAAGACCGGGCGCGACGGCATCCACGGCGCTACCATGGCGTCGGCCGAATTCGGCGCCGACAGCGAGGAGAAGCGCCCCACCGTGCAGGTCGGCGATCCCTTTACGGAGAAGCTGCTAATCGAAGCATGCCTCGAGCTGATGCAAACGGACGCGATCGTGGCGATCCAGGACATGGGCGCGGCGGGGCTGACCAGTTCCTCGGTAGAGATGGCGGGGAAGGGCGGGGTCGGCATCGAACTAGACCTCGATCAGGTGCCCCAGCGCGAGACCGCCATGACGGCCTATGAGATGATGCTGTCCGAGAGCCAGGAGCGCATGCTCATGGTGCTGCGCCCGGACCGGCAAGACGTGGCGCGCGCCATCTTCGCCAAATGGGAACTCGACTTCGCGGTCATCGGGCACCTCACCGACACGGGCCGCATCGTGGTCAAGCATCGCGGCGCAGTCGAGGCCGACATCCCGCTCGATCCGCTCGCCGAGCAAGCCCCTTTCTACCACCGCCCGACCGCGCCGACGCCTTCCCGCACGCCACTCGGACCCGTGTCCGACCCGGTTGGGATCGGCGCGGCCCTGCTGAGACTCCTGGCGTGTCCCGACCTGTGCTCGCGCGCCTGGGTGTGGAACCAGTACGACAGCACCATCGGCGGTCAGACCATTCGCCGGCCCGGTGGCGCGGACGCGGCGGTCGTGCGGATCGAGGATCACGACCTCGCCCTGGCGATGACGACCGATTGCACGCCCCGCTATTGCCAGGCCGACCCGGCCGAGGGTGGCAAGCAGGCGGTCGCGGAGGCCTGGCGCAACCTTTGCGCGGTCGGCGCGCGACCGTTGGCCATCACCGACAACATGAATTTCGGCAACCCGGAGAAGCCGGAGATCATGGGCCAGTTCGCGGCCGCCATCGAGGGCATGGCCGAAGCCTGCCGTGCGCTCGACTTCCCGGTCGTGAGCGGCAACGTCAGCCTCTACAACGAAACCGAAGGGACCGGCATCTTGCCGACGCCCGCCATTGGCGGCGTCGGGGTCATCGAGCATGCCGCGCAGACCGTTGGCATCGCCGTGCCGGCCGGGGCGGCGTTGGTCGCCATCGGGCGGGATGGCGGCTGGCTCGGTCAATCGCTTTGGCTGCGCGAGATCGCGGGCCGCGAGGAAGGGCCGCCGCCGCCGGTCGATCTGCTGGCGGAGCGGCTGGCCGGCGAATTCGTCCGCGGGCAGATCGCCGCGGGCCGGGTCCGGGCCTGCCACGACGTGTCCGACGGCGGGCTGCTGATCGCGGTCGCCGAGATGATGTTGGCCAGCGGCGTCGGCGCGACTCTGCTGCCACCGCCAGACGGCGCGGCGCCGCACGGGTTTTGGTTTGGCGAGGACCAGAGCCGCTACGTGTTGGCCGTGGCCGACGCGGACGCGACGATGAAGGCGGCGAAAGCGGCCCATGTTCCGGCGCGCTTGATCGGGCACGCCGGCGGCTCCGGTTTGACACTCGATGGCGCCGAACCCATATCCGTCGCGACTTTAAGGGAGGCGCATGAGCGCTTCTTCCCAGATTGGATGCGGAGCTGATCGATGCCGATGGTGGCCAGCGAGATCGAGGCAATGATCAAGGTGGCGCTGCCGGATGCGACCGTCAGCATCCAGGATCTTGCAGGCGATGGTGACCACTATGCGGCAACCGTGGTCAGCGAAGCCTTCCGCGGCCTCTCCCGCGTCAAGCAGCACCAGTTGGTTTATGCGGCCTTGCAAGGCCGGATGGGTGGCGTCCTGCACGCGCTCGCCCTGACGACGACACTTCCCGAATAGGAGCCTCCGATGTCCGACCCCGTCTCCGCCCGCATCCAGAATGAGATTAGCAACAACAAGGTGATGCTGTTCATGAAGGGGACGGCGATGTTCCCGCAATGTGGGTTCAGCGCCCGCGTGGTGCAGATCCTGACCCACATGGGCGTGCCGTTCCAGACGGCCAACGTGCTCGAGGATGCCGGGCTGCGCGAGGGCATCAAGGCGTTCAGCAACTGGCCCACCATCCCGCAACTCTATGTCGACGGCGAGTTCGTCGGCGGCTGCGACATCATCACCGAGATGTATCAGTCCGGTGAGCTCGAAGGGCTGCTGAAGGAGAAGGGCGTTCCTCACCAGGCCGACGCCTGATTGATCCCGGCAGCCGCCTTCGATTTCCTTCGGAGGCTGGCCGCCAATAACGAGAAGGCGTGGTTCGAAGCGAACCGCGCCACTTATGAGAGCGCCGTCCGGAACCCCGTGGCGGCGCTCGTTGCTTCGGTCACGGCGGAGCTCACCAAGCGCAGCGTTCCGCTCGAAGGCGATCCGAAGCGATCGATGTTCCGCCTGCATCGCGATACGCGGTTCAGCAACGACAAATCGCCATACAAGACCTCTGTCGGGGTCGTCTGGTTCCGGCAGGGGCACTCGAAGGGCAGCCCGGGCGTGCTGTACTTCCACCTCGACCCCGCGGGCTGCTTCGTCGCAGCGGCGTTCTGGCATCCGGAGCCTGACGTGCTCGATAGCATTCGTGAGCGGATCCGGGTCCGGCCCGATCGGTATGCGGCGATGTTGGCCGCGTTGAGCGAAGCCGGGCTGGCGCTCGAGGAGGGAGAGCGGCTGAGCCGGATGCCCAAAGGGTTCGAGGACCTGAAAGGAACGGCGATCGACCCGGCCCTGCGGCTGAAGAACTTCATCGTTCGCCGCCCGCTCTCCGGCGAGGTGGTGGAGCGTAAGGCGTTAGCGCCGAAGATCGCCGAGTTCGGCGCGCAAGCGCTGCCGCTGCTGCGGTTCGGGTGGGACGCCGTGGACGAAATCTCCTCTGCCTCTCCGCTCGGGCAAGGTTCGTGAAAGGATGCCGATGACTGTTCCCGACCAGCAAATACCTGGCGTAATCCACCGCCGGGTTGGCGAACTGTTCGTGACGGCGTTGAGCGACGGGTTCCTCGACGGGTCACTCAACGTCCTGCGCAACATCGGCGAGGAGGAGGCGGCGGCCATGATCCGTGCCGCGTTCCGGCCGGTCCCGCGGCGGACGTCCGTCAACTGCTTCCTGATCCGCGGGGACGACGCGACCACCTTGGTGGATACTGGCTGCGGGGACACGATGCAGCCGACGACGGGCAAGCTGCTGGGCCATCTCGCAGCGGCCGGGGTCGCGCCCGAGGCGATCGACCTGATCTTGCTCACGCACATGCATGGCGATCATTCCAACGGGCTCTCGGACGCATCCGGCCGGGCTGTTTTCCCGAACGCGACGGTGACGATGCACGAGGCTGAATGGGCCTATTGGAGCGATAGCGCGAACGTCGCCGAAGTGGAGCGGACCGGCAACGGCTTGCCGTATTTCGCGATGGCGCAGCGGCAGATGGCGCCGTATCTCAATCGGCTGCGCACGTTCCGCGATGGCGAGGTCGCGCCGGGCATCACGGCGGTGCCGCTCCCGGGTCACACGCCGGGTCATACCGGCTACCGCGTGGCGTCGGAGGGTGAGAGCCTGCTGATCTGGGGCGACATCACGCACGTGCCGGAGGTGCAGATTCCGCGCCCGGACGTGACCGTCATCTACGACGTCGACCCGGCGCAAGCCGAGGCGTCACGCCGGCGCATCCTCGAGCAAACCGCGGCCGACCGCCAACTCGTGGCCGGCATGCACCTGCATTTCCCCGGCTACGCCCATGTGGCGCAGGACGCCGGTGGCTACCGGCTGGTGCCGGAGCCATGGCGCCAGGCGTTGTAGCTTTCAATAGGTTAGGGGCTCAGCGCGTCCCGCACGGCTTGGGCGAGGAAAGCCCGGTCATCGGCATCCGCATTCGGGTTGCCGGCGCGATGCCCCCAGATGCTCGGGATAGGCCGTAGTTCAGCCGAGCGCAGGAAGGGCAGTTCGGCCGCGTTGTCGGCGACGCGGAAGTAAAGGTCGGTCTCGCACGGCAGCAGGGTGACTTGCGCCTCGATCGCCCGCAGCGCCGCCCCGAGGTCGCCGCCGCCGGCGATGTCGGCCTCGTGCCACGCCAGCGCCTGAGCGTAGAGATTGGCCGCTTTACGCATGGCAAACCGGTCCTGCCACTGCTCGCGGATGAACGTGTCGAGGTCTGGCGCCCCGAGGGCCGTGCGGTAGAGCCCGGCGCGGTAGAAGTCTTGGCTGAGCCCCCAGCCGGCGTAGATGGTGCCGAACGCGCGCAGAGCGGCCGCGGGTTCGCTCGCGAACCGGCCTCCGCCCCGATGCTCCGGCGCAGCCTCGAGGGTACGGAGCAGGCCTTGCAGGAACACCTTGTTGTGGTCCGCGGTCCGCGCGCTGCCGCACACGACGAAGGCGTGCGGCACCATCGAGGGGAATAGGGACGCCCAGTGGTACGCCTGGATGCCGCCCATGGAGAAGCCATACACGGCGGCCAGTCGCTCGACCCTGAAATGGTCCGTCACCAGCCGGTGCTGGGCGCGGACGTTGTCGGCCATGGTGACGAGGGCGGGGTAATCGGGCATCTCCGCCGCGCCGGAAGAGATCCCGTTCGAGAACATGTCGATGGCGAGAATGCAGTAGCGGGTCGGGTCCAGGATCATGTCCGGCCCGATCAGCCAAGCCATGTCGTCGTGCTGGGCGCTGTAGCTGCTGGGATAGACGATGAGATTGTCCCGTGCCGCGTTCAGCGTGCCGTGACGCTCCCACCCGATCTGCGCATCCTTGATCGTGCCGCCCTTCTCGACCGCGAGGTCACCAAGGGCGAAGCTGCCGACCTCCCGCTCCCACATCTCACCATCCCCCATGCGGCATGACGGAGACGTGCGCGGAGACGATCTGCCACCCGGTATCGGGGAACCGCACCCAGGTCTGGCTCTGCCGCCCGATGCCGTCCTGCACACGCGGCCGGTATTCGAGGTTGATGGTGGCGAGGTCGTTTCCCAACGTCAGGATCTCGAGCCGGATCCGCTCGGCCTTGTTGCCGCCGGGCGCGGCGCCCACCCTGGACGCGTGGATTGCGTCGAAGCCGTATCCATTGTCCTTCAACGCGTACCGGATGGTGTGCGGGCTGTTCCAGAACATCGAATCGAGCACATCGACGTCCTTGTCGATCAGCGCCTGCTCGTAACGCTCGAAGTGCGCGGCCAATTCCGCCACGATCTCAGGCCGGTTCGGGGTCAGATCCATGATTACTCCAGATGCCGCAGAGCCAGCGCTGCAAGACGCAGGGCTTTCGAATGCTACGGCTCGCGCATGCCGTCCATAAAGGTCGGTAGCACGCGGGAGAGAAGATAGGTCAGAACTGTTCGCTTGCCGGCCGCGACGTCGGCTGTGATCGGCATGCCGGGCATCAGATGGAAGCCGGCCGGAACGTCGTGCAGGTGCGACTGCCCGAGGGAGAGGCGCGCGCGATAGTAGCTCGTGCCTTGGCTCGGAGCCTGGGTGGGCTGAGAGCCGCGCTTGGGTTGGGAGGACTCGTTCTCCGACGCGGAGAAGCTATCGGGGCTCACAACCCGGACGGAGGCCTCCATGGTGCCGTAATGCGTGTAGGGCAGTGTCTCGAGCTTCACCGTGACGTCGTTGCCGGGATGAACATATCCCACTTCGGTGCCCGGAATGTTCACCTCCGCCTCGAGCGGGGCATCACTTGGGACCAGCGTGATCAGCTGCTCGCCGGACTGCATCACCGACCCCGGCGACACCTTGGCAACGCTCAGCACCGTCGAGTCCTGATCGGCCCGCAGCTCGACCAAACGCTGGCGCAGGTCGGCCTTCTTCAGGTTCTCCTGCGCGTCGCTCAGCTTACGGCTTTGTTCGGTCAGGTCCTTGCCGACTTCCGAGCGCCAGTTCTGGTTGTAGGCGTCCCGCTCGGCCTGCAGCGCCTGCAAGTCGCGTTGCGCTTGGGCAGCCTGGCCCGCGGCGCTGTCGAGCCCCCGCTTGATCTCGAGGCGAGAGTCGGTCGCCGCCAACAGGTTGAGCTGGCTGCCCACCTGGAGATGCTCCAACTCGCGCCGCTTGTCCTCGATCATCGACGCGACTTTGAGCCGCTCGGAATACGAGTAGACGTCGGACAGGGCTCGCTGCACCTGGGCTTGCAGGCTGCTGATCTTCTGGGTGTAGTTCTCGTTCTTGAAGCTGCGCTCGCTCCTGCGCTGCAGGAAGATGGCGGCTTGCAGCAAGGCGGCCGGGTCGCCGCTCGAGGGGCGGAACTCGGACCCGTCGGCTTCGGCCGTGAGCCGGTCGACCTCGGCTTGCAGGCTCGAGACCTGCGCCTTCAGCGCGCCTGAATCGGCGGTGGCGAAGGTCGGGTCCAGCCGGGCGAGGACCTGACCTTTCTGCACCACGTCGCCCTCATGCACGTTGATCGTCCGCACGATCGCGGTTTCGAGCGGCTGCACGACGGTGGTCGATTCCTTGGCCACGATGCGGCCCTGCGATGAGACCACCTTGTCGATCGGGATCAGGGCGGACGCCGCGATGCAGGCGATTGCCAGTGTGGACACCATCCAGGTCACGCCCCGAGCGCCATAATGGACCGGCACGTGCATGAGCGCGCCGGTGGGCGAATGGAATTCCAGCAGGGAGGGCAGGTTCGCCTCGCTGCTCTCGCTCACGGTCAAACGCATGACGGGTCTCCTTCGACGCGCGGCATTGTCTAGTCGTCGCCCTGCATCGAAATCGGCACGACGGAGGCCTGCTTCGGCACGAGCACGTTGAGGTGGCGGTTCTGCTGAGCCCACAGCGTTCGATAAACCGCGCACCGCTCGAGCAGCGTCCGATGCGGCGCTACATCCAAAACCTGGCCCTTGTCCATGACCAGGATCTGATCGCAGTCGATCAGCGACGATAGCCGATGAGAGACGATGACCATCGTGCGCCCTTTCCCGAGCCGCACGAGGTTGGCGTTGACCAGGGCTTCGCTCTCCGGATCGAGCGCGCTGGTCGCCTCGTCGAGGATCATCAGCTTGGGGTCGGCGATGACCGCGCGCGCGATCGCGAGCCGTTGGCGCTGGCCTCCCGACAGGTTGGACGACCCTTCCTCGATCCAGGTCTCGTAGCCGGCCGGCAACCGCTCGATGAATTCCTCGGCGCCGGCCAGGCGGGCGGCGCGCACGACGTCGTCGAGCGTCAAGCCCGGGCGGCCGGCGGTAATGTTGTCGCGAACGGTCCCGCGAAACAGGAAGTTGTCCTGCAGCACGACGCCGAAACTCTTGCGCAGATGCGTAAGGTTGATCTCCCGCAACTCGACGCCGTCGAGCTTCAGGAAGCCGGAATAGTCTCGGTTGATGCCCTGCAACAGCCGGGTCAGCGTGCTCTTGCCGGACCCACTCCGCCCGACGACGCCCAGCATGGTGCCCGCTGGCAGCTCGAAGCTCACGCGATCAAGCGCGGGCGTCTTGGCGCCGGGATAGGTGAACGTTAGGTCCTCGAACTTCACCGCGCCGGCGAGCGTCGGGCGCATACCGCCCTGCATGGCCGCGGTCTCGTTCGGGTTGTTCAGCACCAGGGCGACCTGGCCGATGGAAGCGCGCACCTCTTCGAAATCTTCGATGAGCCGCGCAAGCCCAACCAGCGGCTGCGTCACCCGGCCGCCGAGCATCATGAACGCCACCAGCCCGCCGACCGCGACGCCGGTCTGGTCGCTCAAGGCGAAGTAGGCGCCCAACATGATCACGCCGCGCTGGATGAAGCTCTCGATCGGGTTGATCAGCGTCTGCGGCCAGTTCGCGAGCCGTCCGGCCTGTAGCTTTAGTTCGCCCGCTTCGGCCGTCCGCTCGTCCCACTCCACGCGCCGTTGCGGCTCGAGCGCCAACGACTTGACCGTCCGGATCCCGTGCACCGTCTCGACCAGCACCGAGCCCTTGCGGCTTTCGGCATGGGTCAGCTTCCCAATAACCCGCCGCAGCGCCGGCAGGAACAGCAGAATGATTCCGGCGATTACCACGGCGCAAACCAGCACGATCCAAGCCAGTGTTGGCTCCATCCAGAACAGGAATGGGAGCAGGACGACCAGGGTGAACATGTCCAGGAACGTGCCCATCAGCTTGCCCGTGAGGAACTCACGGATTTTCCAAACCTGGGCGACCCGATAGTTGATCTGACCGGCCGGATTCTTCTCGAAATAGTCCAGCGGGAGGCTGAGAAGCCGGTTGAACACATGCAGGTTGAGCCTCGCGTCGACCCGGG
>JAVVHH010000110.1:0-12701 GCA_032249615.1 Acetobacteraceae bacterium | reverse complement strand
CCGCCAGCCCGAGCCGGCGGCGTCTGCAGCCGATCCCGCCCTCGGCGGATTGGCGATTCGATTTGGCGGCAGGCTGTCCCGCGCATTGTTCCTACTGCTACCTGGCCGGGTCGCTGGCGGGGCCGCCCATCATCCGCGCCTACGCCAACCTCCCGGAGATCCTGGCCGGGCTCGGGCCGGCGGTGGGGCAGGGTGGCGTGACCTCCGTCTCGGCCGATCGGGCGCACGAGGGCACCACGTTCGAGTGCTCCTGCTACACCGATCCGTTAGCCCTCGAGCATCTCACGGGCTACCTGCAGGCCTGCATCGCCCATTTCGGCGCCTGGGAGGCGCCGGTGCAGCTGCGCTTCACGACCAAGTTCGATGCGGTGGAACCCTTGCTGCCGCTCGCCCACAAGGGCCGGACCCGCGTGCGATTCTCGGTCAATGCGCGGGAGGCGGAGCGGCATGAGGGCGGCGCGCCCCGGGTCAAGCAACGTCTCGAAGCGCTGCGGGCGATGGCGTTGGCCGGCTACAAGATCGGGCTCACGGTTGCCCCCATCCTGCGCGTGCCGGACGGGCAAGCGGCCTACGACAGACTATTCGCAGACGTCGCTGCCGCCCTGGACGGGGTCGAGGCGCCCGATCTGACGGCGGAGCTGATCACTCACCGGTTCACGTCGAAATCCAAGAACATCCTCGCGGGATGGTATCCCGGCAGTCCCCTCGACATGGACGAAACCCGCCGCAGCCGTAAGCTGACGAAGTTCGGCTCGGTCAAATACGTCTATCCGCGCGACGACATGGCCGCGATGCGCCGCTCGATCGAGGCCTCGATCGCGCGCTGGCTGCCGACCACTACCGTGCTGTACTGGACGTAGCCGCGAGCGCGGGCAACCTTCCCGAGATGACTAGCAGCAGCTCGAGCGCCCCGAAGGGCGGCATCGCCCCCGTGACCCGGCGCGTGATGAACCTCTCCCACGTGCTCCGCCAAGCCGCTCGCCGGCATCCCGCCGCGTTGGGGCTCGTGTGGGGCGAACGGTGCTGGCAATGGGCGGAAATCGACCGCCGAGTCGACGCGGTGGCGTGGGCGCTGGCAGAGCGCGGCGTCGCGAAAGGCGACCGGGTGCTGGTGCAGGCTCGCAATGGCAATCAGCTGGTCGAATCCATGTTTGCCTGCTTTCGGCTCGGCGCCGTTTGGGTGCCGACCAACTTCCGCCAGACGCCGGAGGATATCGCCTACGTCGCCGCATCGAGCGGCGCTTCGGTGATGATCTGGGGCGAGGAGTTCGCCGCTCACCACGACGCCGTGCGCGCGCTGCCCTCGGTCCGGCTGACGCTGTCGCTCGCCGAATTCGACGCTCTTGACCATGCGGGGCCGCGCTTCCCCACATGTGACGTCGAGCACGACGACCCCTGCTGGTTTTTCTACACGTCGGGCAGCACGGGGCGGCCCAAGGCGGCGGTGCTCACCCATGGCCAGATGGGGTTCGTCATCAACAACCATCTCTGCGACCTCATGCCGGGGATGACGCCGGACGATGCCTCGCTGGTGGTGGCGCCGCTTTCCCACGGGGCGGGCATCCACTTGCTGGTGCAAGTCGCCCGCGCGGTCAAAAGCATTCTGCCGGCCTCCGACCGGCTCGACCCGGCCGTGGCCTGGTCACTGGTGGAGCGCTGGCAGGTCACTAACATGTTCACCGTCCCGACCATCCTGAAGCTGCTGGTCGAGCATCCGGCCGTCCACGAGCATGATCACTCGTCGCTGCGGACGATCATCTACGCCGGCGCGCCAATGTATCGGCAAGATCAGAAAACCGCTCTGCGCGTCCTCGGGAAAGTCCTGGTGCAGTATTTCGGGCTGGGCGAGGTGACCGGCAACATCACGGTGCTGCCGCCGGCGTTGCACGACCCGGACGACGAGGCGCTCGCCGGGTCGTGCGGCTACGAGCGCACCGGGATGCAGATTTCGATTCAGGACGGGCGGGGCGACGAATTACCGGCCGGCGAAACCGGCGAGATCTGCGTCTGCGGCTTGGCGGTGTTTGCCGGCTACTACCAAAACGACGAAGCCAACGCGAAGGCGTTTCGCCGCGGTTGGTTCCGCACCGGCGATCTTGGCTACCTCGACGCCGCCGGCTTCCTGTTCATCACCGGCCGGGACTCCGACATGTATATCTCGGGCGGCTCCAACGTGTATCCGCGCGAGATCGAGGAAAAGCTGCTCGCCCACCCCGCGATCGCCGCCGTCGCGGTGGTCGGCATGCCCGACCCGGTGTGGGGCGAGGTCGGCGTCGTTGCGGCCGTGCTGCGCGCTGGCGCGCAGGCGAGCGAGGCCGACTTGTTGGCGTGGCTCGGTCCAAAGATCGCCCGCTACAAGCTCCCTCGGAGAGTCGTGTTCTGGGAGACCTTGCCAACTTCTGCCTACGGCAAGGTCACCAAGGCGCTCGTCCGCGACAAATTGCGAGAAAACCTGCACCCGTCGTAGGCGAATGCCTACATCTTAGCCGCAAAGTAGCCGTCGTGCGCGAAAGGTGAGCGAACCAGACAAACGGCGATCTGGCGCGCTTGTTGCATGCGGAGATCCATGTTCACCTTGAACGGGACCGAATGATCGACCGCAGCTTTCTCAAGGCCGGACATCCGCCGACCTTGCTTTCCGCCTTTTTCTATTTCGACATGGCTTTCATGGTTTGGGTCATCTTGGGCCCGCTCGGGGTGCAAATTCAGTCCTCGCTGCACCTCGATGCCGGCCAGCGCGGCCTCATGGTCGCTGTGCCCCTGCTCTCCGGGGCCTTGCTGCGGGTCGTCAACGGCGTGCTCGTCGACCGGATCGGGCCCTTGCGGACCGGCATGATCGGGCAGGTGATCGTCATCGTCGGCTTGTTGATCGCGTGGTGGTTCGGAATCAGTTCATTCGGCCAGGTGCTGGCGCTCGGCGTCGTGCTTGGCGTTGCAGGCGCATCGTTCGCCGTGGCGCTGCCGCTCGCCTCGCGCTGGTATCCGCCCGAAATGCAGGGTGTGGCGCTGGGCATCGCCGGCGCCGGGAACTCCGGGGTGGTGTTCGCGGCGTTGTTCGCGCCCGGCCTGGCCGTCGCATATGGCTGGACCAACGTGCTGGGCATGGCGACGATCCCGTTGATCATCGCCTTTGTGGTCTACGTCGTGTTCGCGCGCGAAAGCCCGGAGCGGCCGCCCTCCAAAACGTTCGCGGAATACCTGGCCTTGTTCCGTATCTCGGACGCCTGGTGGTTCATGCTGTTCTACGGCGTTACGTTCGGTGGCTTCTCCGGCCTGGCGTCGTCGCTGCCGGCGTATTTCCACGATCAATACGGGCTCGACGTCAAAGTGGCCGGCTACTTTGCGGCGGCCTGCGTGTTCGCCGGGTCGCTCGTGCGGCCGGTCGGCGGGACGGTGGCGGACCGTATCGGCGGCGTCCGGGCGCTCTCCTACCTCTACACGATCGCGGCTCTGGCGCTCGCCATCGTCAGCTTCGGCTTGCCGCAGGCCTTTTCGGCTCTGGTGGTCTTCGTCGTCGCCATGCTGGCGCTCGGGATGGGGAACGGGGCGGTGTTCCAGCTGGTGCCGCAGCGTTTCCGCAGGGAGATCGGGGTGATGACCGGGCTGGTGGGCATGTGCGGCGGCATCGGCGGGTTCTACCTCGCCTCGTCGCTCGGCTACTCGAAGCTGTTCACGGGATCGTACCAGGCCGGCTTCCTCGTGTTTGCGGGCCTGGCCGTGATCGCGTTGCTGGGCATTGTCGCCGTGAAAACCCGCTGGCGCACGACATGGGGCGCCGTGGCCGGCGTTGGGCGGATCTGACGCTTGGGGGCGGGCTCGCATTGCCCCTACTGCGCGCTGCAATGCGCCATGCAGCTCGTCCCCGACCCGGACAATCCGGCGCGGCTAATCGTCGCCGCGCGTGACTTTCCCAGCAACCGCGGCGGCCTCTGCCGCAAGGGCTGGACCGCTGCGGAACCGTTGCAGGCGAGCGACCGGCTGACCACGCCGCTGCTGCGGGACCGCAAGGGGAGCGGGCTGCGGCCGGCGAGTTGGCCGGAGGCGCTGGCCCGGGTCGTGAGCGGCATTCAGGCGGCGCAAGCCAAAGGCGGCGCGGACGCCGTCGGCGTGTTCGGCGGCGGCGGGCTGACCAACGAGAAGGCGTATGCGCTGGGCAAGTTCGCCCGGGTCGGCCTTCGCACCCGGCACATCGACTACAACGGGCGCTTCTGCATGGCATCGGCTGCGGCGGCCGGGAACCGGGCCTTCGGCCTCGACCGCGGGCTGCCTCTGCCGCTGTCCGACATTCCGCATGCCGACACGATCCTGATCGTTGGCAGCAACCCGGCCGAGACCATGCCGCCGATCATGCAGTATTTCGATGCGATGCGGGCGCGGGGCGGCACGCTGATCGTGGCCGACCCGCGCCGCACGCCGACGGCGGACGTCGCCTCCCTATTCCTGCAGCCGGCTCCCGGCACCGATGCCGCCCTGGCGCTTGGCCTACTGCACGTGGTCATCCGCGACCGGTTGATCGACGAGAACTACATCGCGACGCGGACGGAAGGCTTCGACGCTGTGCGCCGGATCGCGGCGGCTTGGTGGCCGGACCGGACCGAGCGCACGACCGGCGTGCCCGCCGAACGCGTCATCGAAGTCGCGCGCCTGCTCGGCCGCTCGCGGCGCACCCTGATCTTCACGGGCCGCGGTCCGGAACAGCAAAGCTGCGGCGTGGACAACGTCCTGGCGTACATCAACCTGGCGCTGGCGCTCGGCCTGCCGGGCCGGCCGTATGCGGGTTGGGGCACGTTTACCGGGCAAGGCAACGGGCAGGGCGGTCGGGAGCACGGGCAGAAATCCGATCAGCTGCCGGGCTACCGCTCGCTCGCGAACGAGGCCGACCGCACGCATATTGCCGGCATCTGGGGCGTGCCGGCCGAAAGCCTGCCCCCGCCGGGTCCGCCTGCGGCCCAACTGCTGGCCGCCTGCGGCAATGACGTGGCGGCCCTACTGGTCTTCGGGTCGAACCTCTTGATGTCGGCGCCCAACTCGGCGCGCGTCCAGCAACGGCTCGAAGCGCTCGACATGCTGGTCGTCGCCGACCTGTTCCTGTCGGAGACGGCCGCCATCGCCGACGTGGTGCTGCCGGTCGCGCAATGGGCCGAAGAGGACGGCACCATGACCAACCTCGAAGGCCGTATCATCCTGCGCCAGCGCATGGTCGACCCGCCCCTGGGGGTTTGGACGGACCTGCAGGTCATCAGTGCCCTGGCCGACCGGCTCGGCCAAGGTCAGCACTTTTCGGCGGAGCCGCGCACCGTGTTTGCAGAGCTGCGGCGTGCCAGTGCGGGCGGCAAATCCGACTATGCCGGCGTGACCTGGGAGCGGCTGCTGGCGGAGGAGGGCGTGTTCTGGCCCTGCCCGGCCGAGGACCATCCCGGCACGCCGCGCCCGTTCACCGAACGGTTCGCGACCCCGAGCGGGCGAGCGGTGTTCCACCGCGTCGAGCACCGCGCGACGGCCGAAGCGCCGGACCAGCACTACCCGAAGATCCTGACGACGGGCCGGGTCATGGCGCAGTATCAGACCGGGGTGCAAACGCGCCGGGTCGCCTCGTTAAACGAGGCGGACCCGGAGGCCTTCTGCGAGCTGCACGTCGACATGGCGCGCACCATCGGCGTCAAGCAGGGAGACCGGATCCGGCTCAGCTCGCGCCGGGGCAGCGCGATCTTCAGCGCCCGGCTCAGCCGCACGATCCGGCTCGACACCGTGTTCATCGCCTTTCACTGGGGCGGCGAGTCGAATGCCAACCTGCTGACCAGTGCCTACACCGACCCGGTCTCCGGCATCCCCGAGTTCAAAGTCTGCGCGGTCCACATCGCGCGCGCCGGGCCAGGCCGGAGCGAGGCGAGCCTGCAGGATGCCAGCCTCCCAGCGGCATAGTTTTCGCATGCGCAGTTTTAGTTTCGACAAAGGGCGATGATGGAAACCACCCCATTCTTTCTGAACGGCACCTACGCGTTCACCGGAACCGGTCTTGGGATGGGAGCGTCGCTCATGCCGCCGCTGGCCTACACGGTGTCGTCGGACAAGCGGTCGCAGATGATCTATCTACGCGCCGGCAACTCGGCTGACGCGCTGATCGCGGTTCATCTGGTGCGCGGCGGCAAGTCGTTCCGCACCTTCCCGGTCGGCGCCAAGGCGGCGATCCACGTCTCGCTGGCCGTCGTCGAAGACCTGGAGCCGGAGAGTTCGCTCGATGTCCTGGTGTCCGCTCCCGACGGGGTCAGCGGCCACGTGGTGCTCGACATCGGCTTCATGGAAATCTGAGGGAGCGGCGCGATGAGCAAGCGGAAGCTGGTCGTAGTGGGCAACGGCATGGCCGGGGCCCGCGCCGTCGAGGAGGTGCTGGCGCGCGGCGGCGGCGACCTGTTCGATATCGTGATGTTCGGCGACGAGCCGTATGGCAACTACAACCGCATCATGCTGTCCAACATCCTGAGCGGCCAGCAGGATTACAGCGAGATCTATCTCAACCCGCTCGACTGGTATGCCGAGAACGGCATCACGCTGCATGCCGGGGCGCGGGTCGAGGAGATCGACCGTTTCGGCAAGTATGTGGTCGCCGCGAACGGCGTGCGCGAGGAGTACGACTACCTTCTGATCGCCACCGGGTCGCGCGCCTTCATGCCGCCGATTCCCGGCTTGCATCTGGACGATAAGTCGCTCAAGCCCGGCGTGTTCGGTTTCCGCACGATCGACGACACGATCGGAATGGTTGCGGCGGCGCCAGGCAAGAAGGCGGTCGTGATCGGAGGCGGGCTGCTGGGGCTTGAGGCGGCCCGTGGCCTGATGACGCACGGATGCGACGTCACCGTCGTTCATCTCGGAAAACATCTGATGGATCAGCAGCTCGACGCCACGGCCGGCGCCATGCTGCGGACGGCGATGGAGAAGATGGGCACCACGGTGCTGACGGAAACGTCGACGACCGCGGTGCTGGGCACGGAGAAGGTCGAGGGCCTCACGTTCAAGGACGGCACGTCGCTGCCGTGCGAGTTGCTCGTAGTGGCGGCGGGGATCAGGCCGAACGCCGAGATCGGCACACGCGCCGGGCTGACGGTGGAGCGGGCCATCGTGGTCGACAACCACATGCGCTCCGTCGACGACATGAACATCTATGTCGTGGGCGAGTGCGCCCAACACCGCGGCATGGTCTACGGCCTGGTCGCGCCGTTGTGGGACCAAGCCAAGGTGTTTGCCGACCACGTCACCGAGCGCAACCGCGACGCGGCCTATCACGGCTCCAAGCTGGCGACCAAGCTGAAGGTGATGGGCGTCGAGTTGGCGTCCATGGGCATCACCGAACCCAAGGACGAGCGCGACGAGATCATCCAGTTTCAAGAGCCGAAGAAGGGCACCTACAAGAAGCTGATCGTCCGCGACGGCCGCCTGGTCGGCGGCATCCTGCTGGGCGACATCTCGAAGGCCGCGTTCCTGATGCAGGCTTTCGACCGCGATTCGCCGCTGCCGGACGAGCGGCTGTCATTGCTGTTCGATCTCGGTGCGCCATCGCAAAAGGTGACGATCGACGAGATGCCGACCGAGACGCAGGTCTGCAACTGCAACGGAGTTTCCAAGGCGAGCATCGGAGCGGCCGTTGCCGCGGGGCATCGCACCCTGCCCGCCGTCATGAACGCGACCCGGGCCGGCAAGGGGTGCGGCTCGTGCAAGGGGCTCGTCGGCGAGGTGATCTCCTGGTTCGCCGGCGGCGAGATCGAGGAAGATCCCTCGATCCACTACTACGTGCCCTGCGTTCCGATGAAGAAGCAGGAGCTGATTGCCGCGATCAAGGCGCAGGATCTGCGCTCCGTGTCGTCCGTGTTCGCCGCGCTGGCGGGCGGCGTCGAGGATCCCGCCAGCAAGATCCCGCTCGCCTCGCTGCTGAACACGATCTGGCCCGGCCGCTACGACGACGAGCGGGATGCACGATTCATCAACGACCGGGTTCACGGCAACATCCAGAAGGACGGCACTTTTTCCGTTGTCCCCGAGATGGCCGGCGGCGTCTGCACCCCGGCAGAGTTGATGCGGATCGCCCAGGCTGCGGTGAAATACGACGTGCCTCTCGTCAAGCTGACCGGCGGGCAGCGCATCGACCTGGTCGGCGTCAAGAAGGAAGACCTGCCCGGCATCTGGGCCGATATCGGGATGCCGGCGGGCCATGCCTGGGGCAAGAGCTATCGCACCTGCAAGAGCTGCATCGGCACCGATCATTGCCGTTTCGGCCTCGGCGACAGCATGGGTCTGGCGCAAAGGATCGAGAAGACCTTCCGCGCCTTCTCCGACAGCCCCGGCAAGATGAAGCTCGCCACGGCTGGTTGCCCGCGCAACTGCTCCGAAGCGCTGATCAAAGACCTCGGCGTCGTCGCGATCGGGGACGGCAAGTGGGAACTCTACGTCGGCGGGGCCGGCGGCAGCCACGTGCGCAAGGGTGATTTGCTCTGCACCGTCGATGGCGAGGATGCCGTCATGCAGGTCTCCGGACGCTTCATGCAGTTCTACCGCGAGGACGCGAAATACAAGGAGCGGACCTACACCTGGGTGGAGCGCATCGGCATGGAGCGGGTCCGCGCCGTCGTGGTCGACGACAGCGAAGGGTGGGGCAGCCGGTTCGATGAGGAGGTTGCCGCCGCGATCGCCGCCTACCGCGATCCCTGGAAAGATGGCGAGGCGCCGAAGACGGAGAACCAGTTCCGTTCGTTGATCCCGGTGGAGGCGTAAGGATGCCAAACGAAATTTTCGCGCGTCAGCAGGAATACGCGATCGGTCCCGTCGAGCAGGTCCCGCTCGGCGAGGGGCGCGCGTTCGAAGTGCTGGGATTGCACGTCGCGGTGTTCCGCACCCGCGCCGACCGGCTGTTCGCGACCCAGGCCGCGTGCCCTCACAAGGAGGGGCCGCTGGCCGATGGCATGCTGGGCGGCAGCACCATCATGTGCCCGCTGCACGACCGGAGCTATGATCTCGTATCCGGCAAGGAGATCGGCGGCGCGTGCGACCTGATCACTTACCCGATCCGCCGCGAGATGGACGGAACGCTGATGCTGACTCTGCCCGCGCCCTACACGCCGGCGGTCGGATAAGCGGCCGCTCCCGCCTCGCCGTCGCCGTCGGGCATGCGAGCGAGCGGGGCAAGCGGCCGGATAACCAGGACTTCGCGGCGTGGTGGACGGGCGAGGCTGCGCCCGGTTCCCGCCATGGCGTGATCGCCGCGGTGGCCGACGGGGTCGGCGGCGCGAAGGGCGGGCGCGTCGCCGCCGAGTTGGCGGTGCGGAGCGTCATCGAGGCGGTTCTGGGACAGAGCGAGGCGCTTCCGATCCGGCGCAGCGCCGGCACGGCGATCGCGGCCGCCAATCGCTGGCTGCACACGCTCGGCCGGACCGACCCGGCCCTCGCCGGCATGGCGTGCACGTTCACAACGATTGTCCTGCGCGGCCAGCGGCTGCACGTCTTCCATGTCGGCGACACGCGGCTCTACCGCATGCGCAACCATAGGCTGGATGTGCTGACGACCGACCATGTGCTGGGGCGCCCGGGGGTGTCGCACGGTCTGACCCGGGCCATCGGCGCCGAGCCCGACGTGCGGGTCGATTACGCGGAGCATTCGACGCGCGCCAACGACCGGCTTCTGCTGGCCACCGACGGGGTGCACGGCGCGCTGTCGGAGGCGCAGATCGCGGCGGCTCTGGGTCGGCGGGAGGCGCCGGAGACGACTGCGCGCCGTCTGGTCGATGAGGCGCTGACGGGCAATGTCGGCGATAACGCGACGGCGCTGGTGCTCGACGTCCTCGACCTGCCGCTGCCGGACCAGGCTGACATCGAGGCGCTCATCGCCAGCCGGCCAATCCTGGCCCTCCCGCGGGCGGGCGCCGAGATCGACGGCTTCGAGCTGGAGCGGGTGCTGGCCGACGCGCAGTACAGCCGCGTGTTTCTCGGGCGGGACATGCGCGATGGCCGGGCCGTGGTGCTGAAATTCCCTAAGCCCGGCAGTGCGGAGGAGGCGACCTTTCGCCAAGCCTATCTGCGGGAAAGCTGGATTGCCGGGCGCGTCCGCAGCCCTTACGTCGGCGAAATCCTCGAGCCACGGGAGGGGCGCGGCAGCCAACTTTACGTGGTGATGCCGTATTATGGCGAGGAGACGCTCGAGCGCCGCCTGCTGCGGGGGCCACCGCTCACCTTGCGGGAGGGGATCGAGGTCGCGGTCAATCTCGGCAAGGCTGTCGCCGCCCTGCACCGGGCCGGGGTGATCCATCGCGACATCAAGCCGGACAACGTGCTGCTCGTCCCCGGGGGATTGCGGCTGATCGATCTCGGGGTGGCACGGCTGCCGCACCTGGAGGATTTCGCGCCACGCGATGTTCCGGGGACCGCGAGCTACATGGCGCCGGAATTGCTGGCGGGCAAGCCCGGCGACGAGAGCTCAGATCTCTTCGCACTCGGAGTGACGCTCTGGCGCATGTGGACTGGCGGCGCCTACCCCTACGGCGAAGTCGAGCCGTTCTCGCGGCCGCGGTTCGGAACGCCGGCGCCGCTCGAGCGCAAGCGGCCGGACTTGCCGGCGTGGCTGTCCGGTGAGTTGGCCCGCGCGGTCGCGGTGGACCGGCGTGACCGTCCGGCCGACGTCCTCGAATTCGTGCTGGCGCTGGAGGCTGGCATGGTGACCGGCGCCCCCACCCACGTCCGTCAGCGCACGTTGTACGACGCGGACCCGCTCCGGTTCTGGAAGATCGTCTCCGCGCTGCTACTGCTCGCGACCGTCGCGAGCTTCGCGTTGCGGTGACGCCCACATGATGTCCCGGGTGATCACGATTTGGCGGTTCTCCGGGGCGTCCGGATGGGCTCGGTCGATCGGGTCGGAATCGCCGAAAGCGCGCAGCAGGTCTGGTTTGCGCGATGTCGCGCTCAGCGGGGAGCGAGGGCTGACGGCGGCGCGATCTCAGCGCTGAGCGCGATGCCACCCGCCGGGGGCGCGGGAAACACGACCATGGAGCGGGCCTTGCGGGCCGCGGATTGGCGGCCGCCACCGCCTCAAACTGGGGTGCCATCCGGCGGCCGCGACTGATGATTTGCTGGATCGGTTTCATTCCGCTCGGCTTTGCGGCCGGCCAGGCCGACGAGGCGGATGGGTCGCTCAGTGCGGTCATCTCGGCTACATAAGGCCGAACGGGAGCCGCTCAATCAAGCTCGCTGCGGTTCAGCAACAGGGGGAGGACCACGCTTGCCGAACTTCGAGGATATCGCAATGACGGTCTCCGGCGCGGTCGCCCGCATCACGGTGACCCGGCCGCACAAGCTGAACGCCTACCGCAACGAGACCGCGGACGAGCTGCGGGCGGCGTTCTCGGATGCGGAGCAGGACCCGGCGGTGAGGGTTGCGGTGCTGACGGGCGAGGGACGGGCGTTCGGGGCGGGATATGACCTGGCGACGGTAGCACCGGACGAGGTGCCGCAGCTCGATACGGTGCTGGAGCGGCATTTCAACCCGCTTATCCTGCAGATGCGGCAATCGAGGCTGCCGATCATCACGGCCGTGAATGGGCCGTGTGCAGGAGCGGCCGTGGGCGTGGCGCTGGCGGGGGACATCGTGCTGGCCTCGAGCGCGGCGTATTTCTATGAGCCTTTCGTCGGGATCGCGCTGGTGCCGGACCTGGGAAATACGCTGTTTCTTCCGCGGATGATCGGCCGGGTACGGGCAACGGGAATGATGCTGCTGGGGGAGCGGCTCGCGGCCGAGGAGGCGGAGCGGTGGGGCCTGGTGTGGCAGGTCACGGCGCCGGAGGCGCTTGGGGGAGAGGTGGACCGGGTGGCGGCCAAGCTCGCCGGGCTGCCACCGGAGGCGGTGGCGACGACCAAGCGGCTGATCGGGGCGGGGGGAGAGGCCGGGCTGGAGGCGCAGTTGGGGATGGAGCGGGACGCCCAGGGGGAGGCGGGGCGATCGCCGGCGATGAGGGCCGCAGTGGCCGCTTTTTTTGCGGCGCGGAAGACCGGTTAGTCGGACAGCCCCCATCAGCGATCGCGTGGCTTATGTAGCTTGAGCTGAAAGATTGAACAATGTGCCATGGGCCAAGAGTTGAATATCCACGTATCGCGCAAGCTTCGTCAGCTTGACGATCTCATCTTTGGTCGCGCGCCGGGGCTGTTTGCCGATGACACAGAGTGCGCCGACCCCGCCCAATAGTTTGACACCGGCATAGAAGCGAATGGCGGGTGCAGAGAGGACGAGCGGGTTATCAGCGAAACGACTGTCGCGTGTTGCATCTTCTATCACCAGGACGTTGGGGGTTTCGATCGTATGGGAGCAGAAGGACATACTGCGTGGTGCCTCTTTTATGTCCAGCCCGATGATCGTCTTGAACCACTGCCGATCGGAGTCGACGAGGCTTACGGCTGCAATCGAGGTGCCGGGCATCAGCTTAAGCGCTTGCTGAGCTAAGCAGCGAAACAACACATCTTCTGGAGTGTCCAGTATACCGAGGCTATTGAGGCGTTGTAGTCTGCTCGTTTCTGTGTGCGGATCCATTGAGACGATTTTCTCGCTTCAGACCAATAGGAGGCTGGTGGTAAAAAGCAGCCATCGAGTACGAAAAGAGTGGTTTCGCAAAGAGGTTAGGGCGTGGACTCATAAGCTCTCAGCCATAGCCGGATGGCGGCAAGCTTCAGCA
>JAVVHH010000109.1:0-12785 GCA_032249615.1 Acetobacteraceae bacterium | reverse complement strand
TGTCTGCGACCGGATCGCGTTCATGTACGAGGGGACCAAGACCGCCGAGCGGCTGAGCGCGGAAACCAACCTCGAGGAGGTGGTGCAGCTCATCGTGGGCGGGGCCAGGCATTGAATCGGAGCAATTGGGGCGACTTCCTGCTCGAGCATGCGCAGGTGCTGTCGATCACGGTCTTCTTCGTCGCATGCTGCGCCCTGTTCGCGACGCTGAGCACGTTCTTCCTCGGCCCGGGCAACCTGCTCAACCTGCTGCGCCAATCAGCGCCGATGCTGATCGTGGCCACGGCGATGACGTTCGTGATCACCACTGGCGGCATCGACCTGTCGGTCGGCGCCGTCGTGGCTCTGACCAACGCGCTCGCGGCCATTGCGCTGGCTGCGGCTTGGCCGTGGCCCGCCGCGGTCGTGGCGGTGCTGGCCGCGGG
Source organism: Acetobacteraceae bacterium (assembly GCA_032249615.1). Taxonomy (GTDB): domain Bacteria; phylum Pseudomonadota; class Alphaproteobacteria; order Acetobacterales; family Acetobacteraceae; genus JAVVHH01. The sequence continues at coordinate 12,360 of JAVVHH010000109.1, read as the reverse complement.
AGGGCTGATCGGCGCGGTGCAGGGCTGGTTCATCGCGTTCCAGCGATTGCCGGCATTCCTTGTGACGCTAGCCGGGCTGTCGTCGCTGCGGGGCTTGGCTCTGCTGATGACGCAGGGCTACTCGATCCCGATCGCCCCGCACGGGTGGTTCCTCGATCTCGGGCGCGGTTGGCTGCTCGGCGTTCCAGTGCCGAGCCTGTTTGCGCTCGCGGTCGCGGTCGCGGGCTTCGTCGCGCTAGGGCGAATGCGCTACGGCCGTCACCTCGTGGCGGTTGGGGCCAATCCGGAGGCGGCGCGGCGGTTCGGCATTCCGGCCGGGCGCGTGATCCTGTCGGTCTACGTGCTGAGCGGATTGTCCGCGGCGCTGGCCGGGCTGATCATCGCCGCGAGGCTCGGGTCGGGTTCGTCCAACGCCGCCGTCGGCTTCGAGCTGCAGGCGATCGCGGCCGTCGTTCTGGGCGGCACGTCGCTTTTCGGTGGCAGCGGCACGGTTCTGGGCACGATCCTCGGCGCGCTCACCGTGGCGGTCATCGAGAACGGCCTGATCCTGATCCATGTCTCGCCGTTCCTGACGCAGATCGTCACGGGCGCCATCATTCTGCTCGCGGTCTGGCTGAACACGCGCGTGTTCGCCCGCTTGACCGCCAGCCGAAAGCGGAGCTGACGCATGAACGATCTCTCTCCAGCCCATGTCGGCTCCGGCCTGGTGATGACCGTCAGCGGCCCGATCGCGGTCGGCGAGATGGGCGTCACGCTGATGCACGAGCACCTGCTGAACGACTGCCGTTGCTGGTGGCATCAGCCGAAGCAGGCATCGCGGCAGCGCCTGGCGTGCGAACCGGTGCACCCCGGCATTTTCGGCGAGCTGCGCATGGACCCGTTCGTCAACCTCGACAATTGCCGGCTCGACGACGAGCGGCTCGCAGCGGCCGAACTCGGCCCGGTGGCCGAACTCGGTGGCCGCACCGTCGTCGACCCGACCTGTAGCGGGATCGGCCGAGACCCGCGGGCGCTCGCGCGGATTGCGGCCACGAGCGGGCTGAATGTCGTCATGGGGGGTGGCTTCTACCTCCAGGCGTCGCATCCCGAACGCGTCGCCACGATGTCAGCCGGCGACATCGCCGACGAGATCGTGCAGGAGGCGGTCGACGGCGTGGACGGAGTGCGGATCGGCCTCATCGGCGAGATCGGTGTTTCCGGCGACTTCACCGCGCAGGAGGAGCGCTCGTTGCGTGGTGCGGCGCAGGCACAGGTGCGGACCGGGCTGCCGCTCATGGTGCATCTGCCGGGCTGGTACCGGCACGGGCACCGGGTGCTGGACGTGGTGGCCGAAGAGGGCGCCGCGCTCCGGCACACCGTGCTCTGCCACATGAACCCGTCCGGTCACGACGTCGACTACCAAACCAGCCTGGCCGCGCGCGGCGCGTTCCTCGAATTCGACATGATCGGGATGGATTTCTGGTATGCGGACCAGCAGGTGCAGTGCCCGTCCGACGAGGATAATGCGCGCGCGATCACCGGCCTGATCGGCAACGGGTTCGCGGCCAACCTGCTGCTCTCGCAAGACGTGTTCCTGAAGATGATGCTGACGCGCTACGGCGGGTTCGGCTACGCCTATCTGCAGCGCCACTTCCTGCCGCGGCTCGGTCGGCATGGCGTCGGCGAGGGCCTGATCCGGCAGCTGATGGTGGACAACCCGCGGCGGGTGTTCTGCCGCGAGAGCGGAGAGAGCTGATGCCGAAGACCGAGGTGCTGCTGGTGGGCGAGAGCTGGGTGAGCGCGGCGACCCACTACAAGGGATTTGACCAGTTCGGCTCCGTGACATTCCACAAGGGCGCCGAACCGCTCGTGGCGGCGCTGCGGGACAGCCCGTTCGAGCTCACCTACATGCCCGCCCATGAGGCAGCCGAGGCCTTCCCGTTCACCTTGGACGAGTTGCGCCGGTATCGCGCGATCATCCTGTCCGACATCGGCGCGAACACGCTGCTTCTGCCGCCCTCCGTCTGGCTGCAGGGCAAGCCGGTGCCGAACCGCCTCAAGCTGATCCGCGAATGGACTGCCGATGGCGGTGGTTTGCTGATGATCGGCGGCTACTTCTCGTTTCAGGGCATCGACGGGCGCGCCCGCTGGCGCCGCACCGCGGTCGAGGACGCCTTGCCGGTGACCTGCCTGCCCTACGACGACCGGCTCGAGGTGCCGGAGGGCTTCCGTCCCGTCGTCATCGAATCGGGCCACCCCATTTTCCGCGATCTGCCCGAGGACTGGCCAATGCTGCTCGGCGCCAACGAGGTCCAGGCCCGCGACGGTGCGACCATCCTGGCCCGGCTGCCGGACGACCAGGGCGGCCATCCATTGCTCGTCATCGGCCAGCACGGACGCGGGCGAACCCTGTGCTGGACATCCGACATCGGGCCGCACTGGCTGCCGGAGGATTTCGTGCGCTGGCCGGGCTACACGACGCTCTGGCGCAATGCGCTGGCATGGGCGACCGCGGACGCCTGAACCACCCTGCCGCGAAGATGACTCGAACGCTCGACGTCCAGGACATGACCGTGGCACTCGGCCCGCCCAAGCGCCGCGTCGCCGTCGTAGAGCACGTTTCGCTCGCGGTCGATGCCGGACGGATCCTGTGCCTTGTCGGCGAATCGGGCTCCGGCAAGAGTGTGTCGGCGATGGCGGTGATGGGATTGCTGCCGCCGGGCCGCCACGAGATCAGCGCCGCGATTCTCGCGTTCGAAGGCCACGATCTCCGTCTCGCCACCGACCGCCAGATGACCCGGCTCCGCGGCGACCGAATGGCCATGGTGTTCCAGGAGCCGATGACGTCGCTCAACCCGGTGTTCACCGTCGGCGACCAGATCGGAGAGGTTCTGCGCGTCCATCGCGGCCTGTCCGGCAGCGCGGCGCGCGGCCGCGCGGCAGCACTGCTCCGGGACGTCGGCGTCGCCGCGCCCGAAAGCCGCCTAGACAGCTATCCGCACGAGCTCTCCGGCGGCCTTCGCCAGCGCGTGATGATCGCGATGGCGCTGGCCTGCGAGCCTCGCCTACTGATCGCCGACGAACCGACCACGGCGCTCGACGTCACCGTCCAGGCGCAGATACTGCGACTGTTCCTCGAAGCGCGCGATCGCACCGGCGCAGCGATCCTGTTCATCACGCACGATCTCGGCGTGGTCGCCGAGATCGCCGACGATGTGGCGGTCATGTACGCTGGCCAGATTGTCGAGCGCGCTCCGGCCGCCACGCTGTTCCGCGAGGCCCAGCACCCCTACACCCTGGCCCTACTCGCCGCGATGCCGACGATTGGTTTGGTGACCCGGCTGGAGCCGATACCGGGGCGGATGCCGGCGCCAGGGACGGCGCCGCCGGGTTGCCGCTTCGCGCCCCGCTGCCCGTTTGCCGCCGAGGACTGCGCCGCGCCGCCGCCGATGCTCGCCGTCGGTCCCGCGCACGAAGCCGCGTGCTGGCGGGCGCCGGTCGCGTGATGCCGCTGCTCCGCGTCGAAGGCCTGCGCAAGAACTTCCCGCTGCCGACCGGCCGGCTGCTGGCCGTGGACGGCGTCGATCTCGAGTTGGAGCGCGGCGAGACCCTGGCGATTGTGGGCGAGTCAGGCTGCGGCAAATCGACCCTGGGCCGCCTCGTGCTCCGCCTGCAGGAGCCCGACGCCGGCCGCATCAGCCTGGACGATACCGACATCGGCCCGCTGAAGGGGTCTGCATTGCGAACGCTGCGCCGGCGCATGCAGATCATCTTCCAAGACCCGTTCTCGTCGCTGGACCCGCGCCAGCGCGTCGGCGACGTCCTGACCCGGCCAATGCGCCTGCACGGATTGACGGATCGAGCCGGCGCGGCCGCCGCTGCCGCGGTACTGATAGAGCGCGTCGGGCTGTCGGCGGCCCAACTCGCGCTGTTGCCGCACGGGTTCAGCGGCGGCCAGCGGCAGCGCATCGCGATCGCCCGCGCGCTCTGCGTCCAGCCCGACCTCATCGTGTGCGACGAGCCGGTCTCCGCGCTCGACGTCTCGGTCCAGGCGCAGATCATCAACCTACTGGCCGACTTGCAGCGCGACAGCGGCGTAGCGCTGCTGTTCATCTCGCATGACCTGGCCGTCGTGCGTCAGCTCGCGCACCGGGTCGCGGTGATGTACGCCGGCCGGATCGTCGAGACGGGCGCCACCGAGGCGGTATTCCGCGCGCCCGCCCACCCCTACACGCGCGCCCTGCTCGCGGCGGTGCCCCAGATCGGTTCCCGGATCGGCGACGAGCCCGCGGCAGGCGAGCCGCCGGACATGACGCGACCGCCGCCCGGATGCCGCTTCGCGTCGCGCTGCCCAGAGGCCAAGCCCGCCTGCACCGCCGGCGCTGCCCCGGCACTGCACCCGCTCTCGCCGAGCCACGCCAGCGCCTGCTTGTTCGCCGCCGATTTGCCCCCCTTTGCCGCGCCGAGCGACGCCGCACTGCCCGACCCGGTTCGCACGCGCATCGCCGCCTACCGAAGCGCGCGCGACCGGCAGGAGGCGCGCGCTTGAGGCTCGTCGGCTATCGCTTGCTCGGGCTGCTGCCCGTCCTGTTCGGGCTGTGCCTGCTCTCCTTCACCCTGCTCGCCCTCGTGCCCGGCGACCCCGTCACCGCCATGCTCGGCCTCGAGGCCGACCCGGCCGCCATCGCCGCCCTGCGCGCCAAATACGCGCTCGATGCTCCTCTCCCGCTGCGTTTCCTCGCCTGGTTCGGCCATCTGCTCACCGGGGACCTCGGGCGCTCGATCCAAACCGGCCGGCCGGTACTGGCGACGGTCGCAACCGCCCTGGTGCCCACGCTCCAGCTCGGCGCCGCGGCCACGCTCGTCTCACTCCTGACCGCCATCCCGGCCGGCATCATCGCGGCGGCCCGGCGCGGCCGCCCCGCCGACCTGCTGGTCTCCATCCTGGCGCTGTGCGGCCTCTCCCTGCCGTCGTTCTGGCTCGGCATCCTGCTGATCCTTGCATTTTCGATCGCGCTGCCGTTGCTGCCCTCGTCGGGCTACGCCCCATTCCTGGCCGATCCAGCCGCCTCCCTCGCCCATCTCGTTCTGCCGGCGATCACGCTCGGCGCGGCCATGGCGGCGGCCACCATGCGCATGACCCGCGCGGCGATGATCGAGGTTCTCTCGGCCGACTACATCCGCACCGCGCGGGCCAAGGGCCTGCCGCGGCGCCTCGTCGTGTGGCGGCACGCGTTGCGCAACGCATTGCTGCCGGTGGTGACCCTGGTCGGCCTGCAGATTGGCCAGTTGCTGGGCGGCGTGGTCATCACCGAGACCGTTTTCTCTTGGCCAGGCATCGGCAAGCTGACGGTGGACGCCATCTTCGCCCGCGACTACCCGGTCGTTCAGGGCTCGATCCTGGTCACGGCGACGCTGTTCGTCTTGGTCAACCTGCTCACCGACCTGCTCTACACTGCGCTCGACCCGCGCCTGCGCCGGTTGCGATGACCGCGCGCACGCTGCTCGGCGCCGGCCTGGTCGTGCTGGTGGTGCTCGCGGCCCTGGTCGGGCCCGGGATGTCGCCATACGGTCCGGACAGCCCCGATTTCGTCGCCACCCTTGCCGCGCCTTCGGCCCAGCACTGGTTCGGCACCGACGACCTCGGCCGCGACGTGCTCGCCCGCATCCTGTCGGGCGCCCGCGTATCACTCTTTGTCGGGGTCGGCAGCGTCGCCGCAGCGCTGCTCGTCGGCCTCCCGATCGGCCTCGTCGCGGGCTACGCCGGCGGCTGGACCGACGCGATCCTGATGCGGTGCATGGACGTGCTGCTCGCATTTCCCGGCATCCTGCTCGCCCTGGGCATCACGGCCGCCCTCGGCACCACCTTGGTCGTGACCGTCGCGGCCATCGCGCTGGTCAACCTGCCGATCCTCGCCCGCATTGCCCGCGGCCAAGCGCTCGCCCTCCGCCAGCGCGACTTCGTCACCGCCGAGCGCGCGCTGGGCTTCGGCCCGGCAGCGATCATGGGCCGGGTCATCCTGCCGAATGCACTCTCGCCCATCCTCGTCCAGGCCTCCGTCCTGCTGGCCTCGTCAGTGATCACCGAGAGCTACCTGTCGTTTCTCGGCCTCGGCGTGCAGCCGCCGACGCCGAGCTGGGGAAACATGCTGCACGACGCGGTCGGCTTCCTCGACCAGGCGGTCTGGCTCGCCTGCTTCCCCGGCCTGGCGATCTTCGCCACTGTGCTGGGCTTCAATCTGCTCGGCGACGCGCTCCGCGACCGCCTCAACCCGCTCGACTGAAAGGCAACGCCATGCATCTCGCGCGCCGCACCCTGCTAGGCACCACCGCCGCCCTGCTCGCCATGTCTCGCGCAGGCGCGCAGCCGCTTCCCAAGCTCGACATCGGCGTCGTCTCCGATCCGGTCACCCTCGACCCTGCCTTCTCCGCCTCGTTCTTTGAGACCCAGGTGCTCTACAATCTGCACGAAACGCTGCTGGCCGCCCGCCCCGATGGCAGCGTCGTCCCGGGTTTGGCCAACCTCGAGCTGGTCGATCCGCTGCACTATCGGCTCACCCTCCGCGACGGGCTGAAGTTCCAGGACGGCACCACCCTCGACGCCGCAGCAGTCAAGGCCAACATCGACCGCTTTATGGACCCGGCGACCGGCTCGATCCGCCGCGCCGACTTCGGACCGCTCGCGTCCGTCAGCGTTATCTCGCCGCTCGTCGTCGAATTGGCGCTCTCGGCGCCCTACGCCCCGTTGCCCCTCGTGCTCACCAACCGCGCCGGTATGATGGTCTCGCCGACGGCGGTTGCCCGGCTAGGCGCCGATTTCGCGACCCAAGCCGTCGGCTGCGGGCCGTGGCAGCTTTCGAGCTGGACCAAGAACAGCCAGCTCGTGCTCGAGGCCTTCCCCGGCTACTGGCAAGGGCCGCCGAAGAACTTCGCCCGCCTCGTCTACCATCCGCTGCCCGATGAGACGGTCCGCCTCGCCAATCTCCGCTCCGGCACGCTCCAGCTGATCGATGCCGTGCCGCCCCAGGCCGTCGCCGGCCTCGCGCGAGAGACCGGGCTCGAGGTCAAGCAGATGCCCAGCCTCGGCTTCACCGCCTTCGCGTTCAACTGCACGCGCGCGCCCTTTTCCGACGTCCGGCTCCGTCGCGCCTTCACCGCCGCCGTCGACCCGGCCGTGATCGAGCGGGTCGTCTATTTCGGCACCGGCCGTGTCTCCCACGGCCCGCTCTCGCCGGCGGTGCCGTGGGCGTTCGACCCCACCCAGAGCGGCATCGAGTTCAACCCGGCGCAGGCCAAATCAATGCTCGCCGAGCCGGTCACCGTCACCATCACGGTCACCAACTCGCCGCAAATGGTCCGCATCGCGCAGGTGCTGCAGTCCCAGGCCGCAGCCGCCGGCTTCAAGGTCGAGATCAAGCAGATCGACCCGACCAGCCTGATCTCCGTGCTGCGCGGCCGCGACTTCGACCTCTGCATGGCGCCCTGGAGCGGCCGCTACGATCCCGATGGCAACACGTTCAACTACTTCACCAAGTCCGGCCCCAACAACTTCGCCGGCTACGACAGCCCCGAGGTCACGGCGTTGCTGGAGAAAGCCCGGTCCGAATCAGATCAGACCGCGCGCGCAACGCTCTACAAGCAAGCGCAAGACAAACTGGTGGCGGACGCGCCGATGCTGTTCCTGCATTTCGACGCGATCCTCCAGGCCAGCACTGCCAAGCTGAAATGGACGCAGTATCCCGACGCCGCCTTCCGCCTATACGACGCCACGGTTGGATAGTAGCGGGCGGAAGTCCAGCCGACGGGACGGAGCGCGCCAAAGCATGAACGTGCCGGATCTGCCCTGGATCAGGCCGCTTTCGGCCCGCCCGCCGCCGTCACCACGCCCACGATGATCAGCCCGGTCAGCAACAGCCGCACCCCGGCGCTCACGCCGAACGTGTTCAGCATCGTCAGCAGCAGCACCAGGAACAACGCTCCACCCCAGACCCCGGCCACGTTCGCCCGCCCGCCCGCGACCGAGGTGCCGCCGATGACCACCACCGCGATCGACGACAGCAGATACTCGTTGCCGAGATCCACGTTCGCCCCCCGGAAATATCCGGCCAGGAGCGCGCCATCCAACCCGCCCAACCCCCCGCACAGCGCATAGGTCGCCAGCCGCACGCGTTCGACCCGCAGCCCGGCCAGATGGGCCGCCCGCATGTTCTGCCCGATCGCGAGCACGGATCGGCCGAACACCGTCCGGTGCAGCACGACGGCAGCGAGCGCCGCGAACGCCACCGTGCCGACCGCCAGCAGCGGCACACCGGCAAACTGCCAGCCGACGACCCGGGCGAACCCGTCCGGAGGCTTGATCTGCAGGCCGCGGCCATAGCTGATGTCGATCGACTGGATGATGAAGCTGGCCGACAGCGTCGCGATGATCGGCGGGATCCGCAGCGCCCGGATCAACCCGTAATTCGCCAACCCCACCCCGAGCCCGGCCGCCACCGCCGCCAGTAATCCCAACGCCACACGCGAGTCGCTGCCGTTCATCACCGTCATCGCGATCGCGCTCGACAGGCCGATATTGGCCGGCAGCGAAAGGTCGACGTTGCCGGGTCCCAGCGTGATGACGAACATCTGCCCGATGCCGACGATGACCGTGAAAGCCGCCAGCGACAGCGCCGCCGTCAGCATGCCGCCCGCCCCGGTGCCGCCGGTGTAGCCGATCGCGGCGAGCCATACGGCAGCGGCCGCGGCGAACGACCAGACCCACGGTCGTCCGGCCAAGAGGCGCCTCACATCGCCTCCCGCCGTCGGCTGATCAGCACCCGCGCCGCCAAAACTGTAATCAGGATGACGCCGTTCGCGGCAACCTGCCAGTCCGGCGGGATGCGCATGAAAGTGAGCAGCGGCGACGCCGCCATCGCCAGCGTCAGCGCCCCGATCACCGCGCCGGTCGGCGATACCCGGCCGCCGACGAACTCGCCGCCGCCCAGGATCACGCCCGCGATCGACAGCAGCGTGTAGCCGTTGCCGATATTCGCGTCGCCCGAGGTCGTGATCCCCACCAGCGCCAGCCCCGCCAGCACGCCGAGTGCGCCGCACAGCCCGAACAACGTCATCTTCACGCGCAGCAGCGACCAGCCCGCCCGGCGCAGCGCCGCCGGATTGCCGCCGGCCCCTCGCAGCACCGCGCCATACGAGGTCCGCATCAGGCCGACATAGCCGCAAAATGCGATCAACACCGCGGCGACCACCGGAAACGGCACGAGCGGCGGCTTGATGCGCATGAGCGCCTGCAGCCAGTCCGGGGCCCGGCCGCCCGGCGCCGGCAGCACCAGGATCGCCATTCCCTGCCAGACGAAGCTCATCCCGAGCGTGACCACGATCGACGGCAGGTTTCGGAGATGGATCAGCGCCCCCAACGCCACGTACACGCCGACACCGCCCAGCAACACCAAGCTGCCGAGCGCCGGCGAGGTGCGGAGCAGCGTCGCCGCCACGCAACAGACGAAGCCCACGAACGGCCCGATCGACAGATCCAGGTCGTTCCCCGCAATGACGAACATCTGCGCCATCGTCGCCAGCGCGATCGGCACCGCGAGGTTGAGCATCAGCGTGAAGCCGAAATAGCTGATCGCGCGTGGATTCAGATAGGCGATCCCCGCCATCACGAGCGCCAACGACAAGGTCGGTAGCAGCGTGCGCAGGATGCGCCCGGCCTTGTTGGCTTGGGTCACTTCAGTGGTCGGCGGCGAAGGAGGAGTGGATGACGCGTTCCTCGGTCATCTCGTCGCCGGCGAGGTGCGCCACGATGGCGCCGTCGCGAAACACGTAAGCGCGGTCGCAGTTCTGCAACTCCTCGGCTTCCGTCGTGTACCACAGAAACGTCCGCCCCTGCCGCGCCTCCTCGGCGATCAAGCCATAAACTTCGAGCTTGGTGCCGTAATCGACGCCGCGCATCGGATCGTCCATCAGCACGATCTCGGCGTCCGACGCCAGCGCCCGGGCAAACAGCGCCTTCTGCTGGTTGCCGCCAGACAGCGTCAGGATGGAGTCCGCTACATCCCCCGTCCGGATGCCGATCCGCGTACGCCAGGTGTCGGCCACCGCCCGCTCCCGCCGGGTCGAGATCAGGGGGCCCGCCATCGACCGCACGCCGATGTTCTGCGCGATCGACCATTCCGGGAACACACCGTCGCTCTGCCGGTCTCCCGCCACGAATGCCGCGCGCTGGCCCTCGGCGGCAAACGCCGCGAGCAGAAGCGCCGTCTGCCCGTGCCCGGCCAGCCCAGCCAGCCCGACGATCTCGCCCTCCCGCGCCACCAGCTCGATCCCGCCGCCGCCCGCCAGCCGCACCCGCACCGGCCGCTGCTCCGTGTCCAGCCGGCGGGCCGCGCGCTCCGTCTCGCCGGCCACGCCGCCCATCGTGGCGACGAGCCCCGCGCGGTCCCACGCCGCCGCATCCGCCGCCCGCACCACCGCCCCGTCGCGCATCACCACGATCCGATCGCTCGCGGTCAGGATCTCGCCGAGGATGTGTGAGATCAGCACGCAGCTCATGCCCCCGGCGACCGCGCGCCGTACGTGCGCGAGCAATTGCCCGGCGGTCGTCGCGTCGAGGGACGACGTCGGCTCGTCGAGGATGACGAGCCGTGCCCGCTCCGCCGTCTCGGTGAACGCTCGCGCGATCTCGACCATCTGCCGGCGGCCGATCGAAAGGTCGGCGACCAGATCGGAAGGCGTGATCCCGTGGCCGGGAAAGATCTCGTCCAGCCGATCCAGGATCAGCCGCCCGGCGCGCCGGCGCCACCCGAAGCGGCGCACGCTCGGGTGCAGTATCCGGGTGTTCTCCGCCACGGTCAGGTTGGGGCACAGCGACAGCTCCTGGAACACGCAGCGTATCCCCAGCGCCTTCGCCCGACCCGGCGAGAGCGCCTGCGCCGCGCCGTCCACCCTCAACCGCCCGCCATCCGGCGCCAGGCCACCGGCCAGCACGCTCATCAGCGTCGACTTGCCGGCGCCGTTATGGCCGACGATGCCGACGCACTCGCCAGGCGCAATCTCGAGGTCGACGCCGTTCAGCGCACGCACGGCGCCGAAGGATTTCTCGACACCCTCCAGCGTGATGAACGGCACGCCTATTTCTGGTTGGCCTTGATCGCCGCGATCGCGTCGGCCTGCGTGTATTCGTGCGTCGCGACACCTCCCTTCGGGATCTTCGGCAGTCCCTGCTCGAAGTCGCTCTGGTCGAACGCCAGATAGGGCACCAGCATGTCGTGCGGCACGTTGTTCTGCCCGTCCAGCACCTGCTGCGCGACCCAGAACGCGAGCGTCGCCACCCCGGGCGCGATCGAGGCGGACCAGGTCTGGTAACCGTCCTTGTCCTTCTGCTCTTTCCACCATTCCAGCTCGTCTTGGCGGTTGCCCATGATGATGGTCGGGCGCGGCTTGCCCGCGGCCGCGAAGGCCTGCGCCGCGCCGTAGCCGTCGCCGCCCTGGTCCACCACGCCCACCACCGGCGGCAGCGAGGGCAGCACCGTCGCCACCGCCTTCTGCGCCGTCGTCTGGTCCCAATCGCCGGTCACGGACGCAACGATCTTGAACTCCGGGTGCTTCTTCACGCCCTCGGCGATGCCCTCATGGATCGCCTGATCGATCGACGTGCCGGCCAACCCGCGGATCTCGAGCAGGTTGCCGCCCTTGGGCTGGAAGCTGGCGAGGTGCTCGACCTCCTGCTCGCCCATCTTCTTGAAGTCGACCACGATCCGGTAGGCGCAAGGCTCCGTCACGATCCCGTCGAACGACACCACCACGATGCCGGCGTCGCAGGCCTGCTTGACCGCGCCGTTGAGCGCGTCCGGCGAGCCGGCATCGATGACGATGGCGTCGTAGCCCTGCAGGATCAGGTTCTGGATCTGCGCCGCCTGCGTCGGCACTTCCTTGTCGGCCGTGGTGAACACGTCCGCGGCGGCCACGACCTTGTCGGCCAGCGCCTTCTTGGTCACTAGATCGTAGCTCTTCAGCATCGCCTGCCGCCAGGAGTTGCCGGCATAGTTGTTGCTGAACGCGATCTTCTTGCCGCTCGTGTCGGCCTGGGCCGCACTGGCGAGCACAGCCGTCGCGACGGTCAAGAACAGCGTCATCTTGAATGCGGACATGGTGGGCGCGCTCCTCACGCTCGCCGTGCGGGCATCGGCGCGCCGCCAGCTCTGTTGGTTTGTGAAGATACTTGCCGCTTGCCGTCGTCGATGCAACCGGCGCGGCGGCACGGCTTGCTGGCTCCGACCCTTTCGATCAGAGTTGCCCCGATCGGATCATGGATGAAATCCGTCGGAGGACGCCGATGAGACTTTGCGCAAAATGCCAGTTGGCTCTGGTTGTCATCATGTC
>JAVVHH010000108.1:0-12821 GCA_032249615.1 Acetobacteraceae bacterium | reverse complement strand
TCCTCGATCTCCTCCTGCACGAACATCCCCGGCAACAGCAGGGCCGCATGGTTGGGGAAGATCGCGCGCAACGTAATGGCGCCGGTCCCCTGATCGACGGTGACTTCGCTGAACTGCAGCGTGCCGGGCGAGTCGTAGCGGCTGCCATCCTCGAGCAGGAGGCTCACCTCGATCTGGTCGGCCCCGGCGCTCTTGATCTGGCCGCTGGCCAACTCGCGCTTCAGCCGCAGGATAGTGGAACTCGGCTGCGCGACATCGACGTAGATCGGGTCCAGCTGCGTCACGGTCACCAGCGTGCTGGCCTGGTTGGCGGTCACCAGAGCGCCTTCCGTCACGGCCGAGCGGCTGGTCTTGCCCGTGATCGGCGAGGTCACTTTGGTGTAGGCGAGGTTGATGGAGGCCGCCTTGATCGCGGCCTGCGCTGACGCGACGTCGGCCCGGTTGGAGCCCAGCGTGCCGACCGCGTTGTCCAAATCCTGCCGGCTGATCGCGTTCGCGGCCACCAGCGGGCGGTAGCGGTCAACCGTCGACTGCGCGGTGTGGACCGTGGCTTGCGCCTTGAGCAACTGCGCATGGGCGCTGGCCAGCGCCGCTTCATAGGGCGCGGGATCGATCTGGTAGAGGATCTGGCCGGCTTTGACGACATCGCCCTCGGTGAACGAGCGCTTCAGAATGAGGCCGTTCACTTGCGGCCTGATCTCCGCAACCCGGTAGGCGGAGGTGCGTCCCGGGAGATCAGTCGTGAGCACGACCGGTTGCGGTTGCAGCGCGACGACATCGACGGACGGCTTGGAGGGGGGGGCCGCAGCTTTCTTTTCCTCCTTGCACCCCGTCAGCAACAAGGTGGCGGCGACAAGGCAGCAGAGGGTGTATCTTGCGGCGAGCAGCAGGGCGGCAGGCGGCATCGAGTTGGGACCCTCCGGAGGGAACAACGGTCCACAGCCGTTGAGGAAGTGACGTGCAATTGGCTGACCGGACGGTCATCTTCATGACCTTCGCACGGCTGCCGCCAGGAATCTACCATGCGTTGCCCGGTGCTTCACGCGCTCACATCAGTGTGGTCGGCGATCCAACAAACAGTTCGGCTCCCACGGGAACTCGTCCACGCGCAGCCACTTCCGGTAGCGCGCAGAAGTGACGCACGCCACCGTTGACAAGGGGCGCCGCAGCCTGACAGTGGCAAACTGCGATATGAAGCGGTCTGTGATACCATGATGGGTGCTCGGGAAACGACACGAGCAGCCAGCCTCAAAATGAAGGCTCTTCGTGCTCGGATCGCGAGCGGGCGTGCCGGGCTGTGCGCGGCTGTGGCCGATGTCCGGCATCGACCCAACTGCCCGTCCGGGGCCTGAACATGAAGGTCGTGGCCATCGGCGCCTCCGCCGGCGGCATTGAAGCTTTCCGGTTGTTCTTTGAGAGCCTCACCGCCGACAGCGGCATGGCGTTCGTTGTGGTGCTGCACCTGTCGGCCAACCATAAGAGCATGCTGGCGGGCATCATCGCGCGCTGGACCAAAATGCCGGTCTCCGAGGCAGCGGATCAGGACGTGGTCGAGCCGAACCGGGTCTACGTCATCCCGGCTGGCCATGTCGCGACTATTCGGGAGGGCCGGTTGCATCTACGGCCGTTGGCGCCCGACGTACCGCGCGAGGCAACGCCGATTGACGAATTCTTCGACAGCATGGCCTCCGACCTCGGCGAGGACGCCATCGGGGTCGTGTTGTCCGGCACCGGACATGACGGCGCTCTCGGCCTGAAAGCGATCAAGACCCGTGGGGGGATCACCATCGCCCAGGGCACCGACGGCACGGGGCCGCAGCATGACGGAATGCCCAGCAGCGCCATCGCCACCGGCGCCGTAGACCTGATTGTGCCGGTGGAAGACATGCCGCGCGTGCTGCTGGCCGCAAAAGCCGAGCGGGAGGCGTCGGCATGCTCGGGCAACTCCGCCGAGAGCACCGCCGCCGCACGACTCAGGATCTGCGACATTCTCCGCATGCGGCTGGGCCACGATTTCAGCCATTATAAAGACAAGACATTCGTGCGCCGCGTGCAGCGCCGGATGCAGGTGCTCGGCGTTACAGAAATCACCGACTATGTCGCCCGGCTCGAGGCGGATCGCGACGAGGCGGTGATGTTGTTCCGCGACCTCCTTATCGGGGTCACGACTTTCTTCAGGGATGCCGGGGCGTTCGAGGCGGTTCGGAGGGTCGTCATCCCGCGCCTGTTCGATGGGAAGGGCGCCAGCGCCAGCGTTCGCGTTTGGGTGCCGGGCTGCGCAACCGGCGAGGAGGCGTATTCGCTCGCCATGCTGTTGCGCGAATACATGGATGGGCTGAGCGGCGCGCCGAAGGTCCAGGTGTTCGCGACCGATATCGATGAGCGGGCGATCGGCACGGCCCGCACGGGGCGCTATCCGGCCACGCTGTTGAACGGGTTGTCGCCCGAGCGGCGGGAGCGGTTTTTCAGCCGCAATGAAAACAGCTTCGTCGTGGCCAAGGAAGTGCGCGATCTCTGCACCTTCTCAGCGCATAGCCTGGTTCGGGACCCCCCATTCTCCCGCATGAACCTCGTGTCGTGCCGTAACCTTTTGATCTACATGGATACCGATCTCCAGGGGAGCGTCATACCGGCCTTCCACTACTCGCTGCTGCCGGGCGGTATCCTGCTGCTCGGCAGCGCGGAAACCGTGACCCGGCACGACGGCCTGTTCATGCCGCTGGAAAAAGAGCACCGCATCTACCTGCGGCGTGACGGGCCAAGCCCCCCGATCCGCGTTCCAGCCCGGCTGGCGACGACCCGGTCTGGCCCGTTGCACGCTTCGCCGGAGCCGCAGAGCGAGGGCCGGACCGACTGGGCGCGTGCGCTTGCGGTCGCCAATAGCCGTGTTTTGGAACGCTTCGCGTCACCGTTCGCCGTGATCACGGACGAGGGCACCGTCATCCATTATTCCAGCCATGTCGGCAGCATGCTGCAGCCGGCGCTCGGCCCGCCTAGCCGAAGCATCTTCGAGATGGCCCGCCGTGGCCTGCGCCATGGTTTACGCTTGGTCGTGCGGTCCGCCGTTGAAACTGGGCGCGCGGCGCGGCAAAGCGTGCTCGCCGAGGGCGAGTCGGGCGAGCTGGAAACGGTCGATCTGATCGTGGAGCCTTTGCCGGGGCAGGAGCCGGACCGGCCCTACCTGGTCGTCTTCAGGAGCGTTTCCGACAGGACGGCCTCCGCGTCCGACACGGCCGCCGCCGCGGATGGGAGCCTCGCCTCCGAGCTCAATCGCGACCTGCGCGATGCCCAGGAGAGGCTGCAATCTTTGAACGAGGAACACGAGACCGCGCTGGAAGAGCTGCGTAGCTCCAATGAGGAGCTGCACTCCGTCAACGAAGAGCTCCAATCCAGCAACGAGGAGCTCGAAACCTCGAAGGAGGAGATCCAGTCTATCAACGAGGAGCTGCAGACCGTCAACGCCCAGCTTTCAACCAAGATAGACGAGCTGGATCGTGCCAACAGCGACCTGCGCAACCTGTTCGAGAGCACCCGGGTCGCAACGATCTTCCTCGACTCCCACCTGGTCATTCGCGCCTTCACGCCCGAGGTGGCCAGCATCTACAACCTGATCCCCAGCGATCGGGGACGGCCGCTGACCGATATCGTGAGCCGGCTCGACTACACCACGTTACGCGACGATGTGCAGCAGGTGCTGCGGTCCTTAGAGCCGCAGGAGCGGCGGGTCTCGCGCCAGGACGGGACAGCCCATTACCTGCTGCAGATCCTGCCCTACCGATCCCCGGACAGCAAGGTCGACGGCTCCTTGGTCACCTTCGTGGACGTGACCCGGATCGTGCAAGCCGAGCAGCACCAGCGGCTTCTGGTCGACGAACTGAACCACCGGGTCAAGAACATGCTGACGGTGGTGATCTCCCTCGCGACCCAGACGCTGAAGCGCGCGGCTACGCTGGAAGAGTTCTCCGGTGTCTTCCTCGGCCGCGTGCATGCGCTCACCTCCGCTTATGCGCTGCTCAGCCGCGAGAATTGGTCCAGCGTGCAACTGGCGGAGATCGTCATCGAGGAATTGCGGCCGTTCATGGCGCGCGACCGGGCAAATGTGAAGATCGAGGGCCCCTCCGTCCCGCTTGACCCCCGCGGCGCGCTGGCGCTCGGCATGGCTATCCACGAGTTGGCGACGAACGCCGCTAAGTATGGCGCGTTATCCGTATCAGAGGGGGATGTCGCCGTGACATGGTCCGCGGAGCACACCGGCAAGGGAGATACGCTCGTGCTGAGTTGGACGGAGCAGAACGGACCGCCCGTGACGCCGCCGGCCAAGCGCGGCTTCGGCACGGTGTTGATCGAGCGCGGGCTCGCCCATGATCTGTCCGGGACGGCCCAGGTTGAATTCCTGCCGAGCGGGGTCCGAGCGGTCGTGCGCGCGCCGCTCAGGGGCGGTGCAGACGGCCCCGGCAGCCCGTTGCCGCCGCCGTGAGCCCTTCCTGCCTCGTGGGCAAGCGCGTCCTCCTGGTGGAGGACGAGATGCTCGTCGCGATGCTGGTCGAGGAGTTGCTCGCCGAACTGGGCTGCATCGTCCTCGGCCCGTATGGCCGTGTCGCCCCGGCTCTGGCCGCCATCGAGACCGAACTCGTCGACGTGGCCGTGCTCGACGTCAACATCGCCGGCGAGAAGGTGTTTCCGGTCGCCCACGCGCTCGAGCGTCGGGGGGTACCATTCCTCTTCGTCACCGGCTATGGCGAGTCGGCCCTTCCGCGCGACCGCCCGAACTGGGAAGCCTGTGTCAAACCGTTTCACATGCACGAACTGGCCGAGCGTCTCGCCTCCAAGCTCGAAATGGCCTGAGTCCGGTCGTCAGCCGGGGAAGTGACAGGCGGCCAGGTGGCCCGGCCGGTGTTCGAGCACCGGCGGCTCGACGGCAGCACAGATCGGCTGTGCCAGCGGGCACCGCGTGTGGAACCGGCAACCGGAAGGCGGCGCGATCGCGCTGGCGGGCTCGCCTTGGAGCACCAAGCGGGTCCGTCGGCGCTCGGCGGCGACGTCGGGCACCGGAATCGCGGCGATCAGGTACCTCGTGTACGGGTGCAACGGATGGGCAAACAAATCGCCTGCCGGCCCCATCTCGGCGACCTTGCCGAGGTGCAGCACCAGGACCCGGTCGGAGATGTGGCGAACGACGGAGAGGTCGTGCGCAATGAACAGGTAAGTGAGCCCCAACCGCTCCTGCAGATCGACCATCAGGTTGATGATCTGCGCCTGGATGTTCACGTCGAGCGCGGAGATTGGCTCGTCGGCGACGATGAAGTCGGGCTCGAACGCGAGGGCGCGCGCGATGGCGACCCGTTGGCGCTGCCCGCCGGAGAATTCGTGCGGGTAGCGCCCGGCCGCCGTCGTGGGGAGGCCAACGATGTCGAGCAGGGCGGCGACCCGGGCAGTCGGGCCTGCCGCGCCCCCGAGATCGTGGAACCGGAGCGGTTCGGCCAACGTGTCGCCGACCGTCATGCGCGGGTTTAGCGATCCGTAGGGGTCCTGGAATACCATCTGCATACGGCGCCGTAATGGCCTGATCGCCGATTGCGTCGCCTGCGCGATCGCTTGCCCGTCGAAGCTGATGGACCCGGCATCGGGTTTGTAGAGCCGCAGCAGCGTGCGTCCGAGCGTTGATTTGCCGCAGCCGGACTCGCCCACGACGCCCAGCACCTCGCCGCGGCGGACGGAGAGACTGATGCCATCCACGGCGTGCACGACGCGCTTGCGTCCGAACCACCCGCCGCCAGGTACGGGGAAGTGTTTGACGAGATCGGTCGCGACGAGAAGCGGCGGCTCGGCAGTCTGCAGGCGCGGGGCGGCTTCTGCGACGGTGGCTGGCGCCGTTTGCGCGGGGAAGTGCGCGCCTTCCGCCGCGACCCAGCAGCGCGACGCCCGACCGGGACCCATTGGAACGAGGTCGGGATGCGCGTCGCAGACCGGCTGGCGGAACGGGCAGCGCGGGGCGAAGCGGCAACCGCCGGGCTGGGCGAGCGGGTTCGGTGGCATGCCCTCGATCGTCGTGAGCCGGCGCGAGCCGAGCGCCGAATCGAGGCGCGGGACGGCATTCATCAGTGCCCAGGTGTAGGGATGCCGTGGGTCCGCCAGGACCTGCTCGGTCGGCCCTTCCTCCACGATCTCGCCGGCGTACATGACGACGACGCGCTCACACAGCCCGGCGATCACGCCGAGATCGTGGCTGATCAGCACGATCGCGGTGCCGAACTCCGCATTCAGTTCGCGCATCAACTCGAGGATTTGCGCCTGGATCGTGACATCCAGCGCCGTCGTCGGTTCATCGGCCAGCAGCAGCGCCGGCTCGTTGCTCATGCCCATGGCCAGCACGACCCGCTGGCGCATGCCGCCCGAAAGCTGGTGCGGAAACGACCGCACGGTCCGTTCCGGGGCCGTGAACCCCATCCGGCGCAGCAGCGCGACGGAGCGGCGCCCCGCCTCGGCGGCGCTGCGGCCATGGACGACCATCGCTTCCTGCAGCTGGCGCGCGATGCGCAACACCGGGTTGAGCGATGTCATGGGGTCTTGAAACACCATCGCGACCTGGTTGCCGCGCAGCGCCCGCATCTCGGCCGGGTTCATGCGCAGCACGTCCCGGCCCTGGAAGCGGATCGATCCGCCGGCGACTCGGCCAGGAGCCTCCAGGAGCCGCATCACGGAAAGCGCGGTCATGCTCTTGCCGGAGCCTGATTCGCCCACGATGCCGAGCGTCTCGCCGCGTCCGACGGTGAACGACACGCCATCGACGGCGCGGACGGTGCCGAGATTGGTCGGGAAATGAGTTTGGAGATCGCGGACCTCCAGCACCGGGTCGGGAGCCGGCGTCTGCGCGGCGAACGGTGCGTCGGCGAGGGACGTGCTCATCAGAGCCCCGACCGCGGGTCGAGCCAGTCGCGCACGCCGTCGCCCAGGAAGTTGAAGCCGAGCACGACCGTCAGGATGGCCAGGCCCGGGAAAGCGGCCACCCACCATTGCTGCACGAGTTCGCGGCCCTCGGCGACCATCGCGCCCCATTCGGCCGTGGGCGGCACCACGCCCAGCCCAAGAAACGACAGCCCGGCGAAGGTGATGATCGCGTTGCCGACATCCAGCGTCAGCAGAACGACGAGGGGACCCACCGCGTTCGGGATGATGTGGCGGCCGAGGATGCGGCCCGGCCCGTAGCCGGCCACGAGCGCGGCTTCGACATACTCTCGGGCCCGCTGCTGCAGCACGAGCGAGCGGGCGAGGCGGGCGAATTTCGGCCACCAGACCACGAGGATGGCGATGATCGTGTTGGTGGTGCCGATGCCGAGTGCGGCGGCGATGGCGAGCGCTAGGATGATCGGCGGGAAGCAGAGCACGAGGTCGGTGAAGCGCATCAGCACCTCCTCGACCCATCCGCCGACATAGGCCGCGACACCGCCGATCAGCGTGCCGACGAGGCCGCCGACCACCACCACGACGATGCCGGTGAACAGGGAGATGCGGGCGCCGAAGATCAGCCGGCTCAGCACGTCGCGGCCGAGCTCGTCGGTGCCGAGCAGATGGACCGGGCTCGGCGGCTGCAGCCTGACGCTGACGTCGACGGCATCTGGCGGGAACGGCGCGAAGACAGGCGCGGCGATCGCGATCACCAGCCACGCGAGCACGATCAGCCCGCCCAGTGCCGGCAGGCCGTAGCGCCGTTGCCAGCTGCGAAACCGCGCCCATCGCCCCGGGATCGTGCCAACCGGCCGCAGGCCGGCGACCGACGCGCTCATTGCCGGACCCGCGGGTCGAGCAGGGCGTAACTGAGATCGATCAGCAGGTTGATCACGAGGTAGACCACCGCCACGATCAGGGTGATGCCCATGATGGCCGGGAAATCGAGCGTCGCCGCGCTTTGGAAGGTGTAGCGGCCGAGGCCGGGCCACGAGAACACCGTCTCCGTCATCACCGCCCCGGTCAGCAGGTTGGCGTAGGCGAGCCCGCCGAGGGTTACGATCGGGATCATGGCGTTGGGCAGCACGTGGCCGATCACCACCGCCTTCTCCCGCAAGCCCTTCGCCCGCCCCATCCGCACGTAATCCTGCCGCAAGCACTCGAGCATGCTGGCGCGCGTCGTGCGCGTGATCAGCCCGAGCGTGGCTGCGGCCAGCACGATGACCGGCAGAACGAGATGGGTCGCCGCGTCGCGGAAACCGTCCCAATCACCGCGGATCGCGTAGTCGTAGAGGTAGAACCCGGTGCCGCCATCCGGCGGGAAGCTGATCGGATCCAGCCGCCCCGGCCCGGGCGCCCAATCGAGCTGGCCGTAGAAGACGGCGAGCACGATGAACGCGAGCCAGAACGTGGGGGCCGACACGCCCATCAGCGAAATCATGCGGGCCAGGTGATCGATCCAGCTGTCACGGCGTACGGCGGCCAGGATGCCGAGCGGAATGCCGACGACGAGGGCGAGGAGGAAGGCGAGCGTCGCGAGCTCGAGCGTGGCCGGCGCGTAGTCTTCGATGTCTTGTAGAACGGGCCGGTGCGAGGTGATCGAGATCCCGAGATTGCCGTGCAGCAGATCGCGCAGGAACACGAAATAGCGTTCCCAGAGAGGCAGATCGAGGCCGAACTCGTGCCGCCAGCGGGCGACGAAG
Organism: Acetobacteraceae bacterium; assembly: GCA_032249615.1. Classification (GTDB taxonomy): domain Bacteria; phylum Pseudomonadota; class Alphaproteobacteria; order Acetobacterales; family Acetobacteraceae; genus JAVVHH01. Next base: position 4,173 of record JAVVHH010000108.1, on the reverse strand, counting down.
GCCGGGTCGGAGGCCGCTTGATCCCCGAGTTGCGCCAGCACGGGGTCGCCGGGGACGGTGTTGGCGATCAGGAAGATCGCAAGCGTGGCCAGGATCGCCATGCCGAGCACGGTGGCCAGTCGGGATGCCAGAAAGCGCAGCATCGGTGTCCCTCCGCGTCGGCCTCTCGCGGACCGCCTTCGCGACTTTCTAGGAAGCGGGGTGACTTGCCGTCAAATACTTCGTAGCGTTTCGGCAATCGACCGCGCCAAGCGGCCCCTAGAGGAAACGAAATGAACCTGACCCGCCGAGGATTGTCGCAACTGCTGCTGGGCAGCGCATTGGCGGGAGCCGGGGCGCCCGCCTTCGCCCAGTCGCGCAAGGATGTGCTCGTGATCGGGCTCGATATCGGTGACACCGTCACGCTCGACCCGGCCAAGCAGAACAACTACTCGCCGCCGCTCACGCTCGAGGCGGCGTACGACACGCTGGTGACGCTCGCGCCGGGACAATACACGAGGCCGCAGCCGATGCTGGCCACGAGCTGGGCGCGCACGCCGGACGGCCAGGGATGGCGCTTCACGCTGCGCAAGGACGTCAAGTTCTACAGCGGTAATCCCATGACGGCCGACGACGTGAAGTGGACGTTCGACAGGATCTTCGCGGTGAAGGACCAGACGGCCTTCTACATCGGCAACGTCTCGAGCGTGAACGTGGTGGACGACCACACCGTCGACATCCTGCTCAAGACGCCGTCCGAGCCCATCCTCGATATCCTGGCTGCGCCGGGGTTCGGCATTCTGGACCGCAAGACCGTGATGGAACATGGCGGCACGACCGACGCCAACGACAAGGCGACGGAATGGCTGAACACGCACACGGCCGGCACGGGCGCCTATGCCGTCACGGGCTGGGCCCGCAATTCGCAGCTGCAGCTCGCGCGCAATCCGAACTCCTGGCGCGGCCAATCGGCCTATGCCCGCATCGTCATCCGCCACATCCCCGACAGCGCGGCGCAGTTGCTCGCCGTGCAGCGCGGCGACGTTGACGTGGCGTTCAACCTCATCCCCGAACAGATCGCGAGCCTCAAATCCGACCCGAAGATCAGGGCGGAGAAGCTGGAGAGCCTCGATTTCGTCTACATGGCGTTAACCCAGGAGGCTGAGTTCAACAAAGCCCTCGCCGTCAAGGAAGCCCGGCAGGCGATCATGCACGCCATCGACTATGACGGTATCAAGAACAAGCTGCTGGGCGGCGAAGCGACCCGGCCGGCCACGTTCCTCCCGGTCGGCGTCCTCGGATCTACGCAAGCCGACGCCGACAAGCTGGCCCCCAAGGAGGACCTCGCGCAAGCCAAGCAACTGCTACAGAAGGCCGGCTTTCCGGACGGCTTCGAATTCGAGCTGAGTTACGGCCAGGCGGTGATCGACGGAGTCAGCTACGGCACGATCGCCCAGAAGCTACAGGCCGACCTGTCGCGCGTGGGCATCCAGGTCAAGCTGAACCCGATGGACCAGGTGAACATGCGCACCCAATACGTCACCGGCAAGACGACGGCGGCGCTGACGTTCTGGAACCCGCCGGCGGTCAACAACTATCTATGGGCAGGCGCCGCGACCCAGCGTGTCGCCAAGCGCGTGCACTGGACGCCCTCGGAGCAGGTCCTAAAGCTGGTGCGGGATGCGACCGGCGAAGCAGACCGCGACAAGCAGGCGCAACTCTGGATCGAGTTCCAGAAGGAGCTGGTCGACCAGGCCAATCTCGTCGTGCTGTTCCAGCCCATTTACCAGGTGGCGGTGCGGGACAGCGTCGGGACTTTCCCCCTGACCGCGGCAGGCTGGCTTGCCGATCTGAGCGGCGCCAAGCCCTGATCCTGCTGACGCATACGGCCGAGGCGCGGGCCCTCTACTACGGGGATCTTGCGCTGGCCGGGCTGCGCGAGCTGGACACGGTGAGGCTGAACGAGACGGGGGCGCCGCTGGCCGGCGATGCCCTGCTCGAAGCCGCCGCTGGCGTCCAGGTTATCGTCGCTGACAGGGCGGTGCCAGCGCCAGCAGGCCTGTTCGCGGCCTTGCCGGCCCTCGTCGCCTTCTGCCGCGGCGCGGTCGATATCCGCACCGTCGACGTGGCGGCCGCGTCGGCGGTCGGCGTTCTCGTCACGCGCGCCTCGCCGGGCTTCGTGCCGGCCGTATGCGAGCTGATCATCGGGCTTGCCGTCGACCTTTGCCGCGGGCTGTCCGCCGCCGTGGCGGAGCACCACGCCGGGCGGCGACCGCCGGTCCGAATGGGTCGTCAGATCGCCGGATCGACGGTGGGCATCATCGGCTATGGCGCGATCGGACGCGAATTGGCCCGGCTGATGCAGGCGCTCGGAGCGACGGTGGTGATCGCCGATCCCTATGTGTCCGGGGTGGAGACGTTGCCGCTTCCCTCGTTGCTGGAGCGGTCGGACCTCGTGGTGTGCCTCGCGATCGCCAATGCGGAGACAGCCAACCTGCTCGATGCCGCCGCCTTCGCGCGCATGCGGCCGGGGGCGCTGTTCATCAATGCATCGCGCGGCGAACTGGTCGACGAAGCAGCGCTCGCCGGCGCGCTCGAGCGCGGGCATCTGGCCGGCGCCGCTCTCGATGTCGGCCGCGACCCCGATCAGATGCCGAGCCTTTGGCTGGCCCGGCGGCCGGACGTATTGGCGACGCCGCATATCGGCGGGCTGACGAGGCCGGCCGCGGACCATCAGGCGCTCGAGACGGTGCGCCAGGTTCGCGCTATCCTCGCCGGCACGGTGCCGGAGGGAGCCGTCAATCCCGATAGCGCCTCACGCATGAGGAAGGGAGCAAGTCCATGACAGTGTCATTTGAACAACTCGGCCCCTGCTTCGCCGCCCGGGCCAGCGGCGTGGATGCGACGAGGCCGCTCGATACGGAGACGATCCGGCGGATCGAGGCGGGAATGGACCGCTACGCTGTCCTGGTGTTCCCGCGCCAGGACCTCACCGACGAGCAGCAAGTCGCTTTCAGCGAGTGCTTCGGCGATCTCGAGGCCACCGCGGGCGGCAACATCACCAAGAAAGAGGATCGCCGGCTCAACGAAAAAATGGCCGACGTGTCGAATCTCGACAAGGATGGCAAGCCGCTCGCGCGCGACGACAGGCGTCGGATGTTCAACCTCGGCAACCAGCTCTGGCACTCGGATAGCTCGTTTCGCGCGGTTCCAGCCAAATATTCGATCCTGTCCGGCCGGATCGTGTCCACCGACGGCGGGAATACCGAGTTCGCCGACATGCGCGCCGCCTACGACGCGCTCGACGAGCGAACCAAGGCGGAGGTCGAGGACCTCGTTTGCGAGCACTCGCTGATGTATTCGCGCGGCTCGCTCGGCTTCGACGACCTCACCGAGGCGGAGCGGGCGGCGTTCAAGCCGGTGTGGCAACGCCTGGTGCGCACCCATCCGGTGACGGGGCGCAAATCGCTGTATCTCTCGTCGCACGCCGGCACGATCCTCGGCTGGCCGGTGCCGGAAGCCCGGGCCTTCCTGCGCGACCTCGTCGAGCACGCGACCGACCCCCGGTTCCGCTACGTGCACCGCTGGGCGCCGTACGACCTGGTGATGTGGGACAACCGGCAGACCATGCATCGCGTGCGTCGTTTCGACGCGAGCAAGGTCCGCGACATGCGCCGCACGACCGTCGCTGGCGACGCGCCGACCGTGCAAGCGCAGGCCGCCTGAAACTCTCGGAACCAAAGGCCCTTCTTGCAGGAGTGTTCACTCCGCTGCCGGAGTGGCACGCTACCGAACCGATCTCGACAAGGAGAACTGACCATGACCCGTTTCGTCCTGCTGCTCCCGGCCGCTGCTGCCCTTTCGTTCGCCGTCTCGGCCAGCGCCGCGAACATCTGCAACGCGCCGCCGCTTTCCTGCGCCACCACCATGCCCGTCGGCGGCTACTGCGAGTGCACCGCCAAGGGCGCCACCCATGACGGCACCGTCGAGGCTCGGCCCGCCAAGGGAGGTCGCATCAACTCCACCGCCGCCGGCTGCGGCTCCAATCCGAACGCGCCCGGCTGTCGCTGAGCTTCGATGGTGGTCTAGCGGTTGGGGCGCGGGGCCGGGGACCCCGCCAGCCGCCGAACCCCGCGGTGGCGGGGCGGCACGGCGGGGGGGGAGCCACCCCCCGCGAACAAAAAGGTGCGCCCC
>JAVVHH010000107.1:0-12840 GCA_032249615.1 Acetobacteraceae bacterium | reverse complement strand
AAGCCGCGGAAAAGTCGGTCGCCGCCAGGTCATCCAAAGCAGTCAACACATCACCAACCACCACACCCCCGCGGGGTGGAGCAGCCCGGTAGCTCGTCAGGCTCATAACCTGAAGGTCACAGGTTCAAATCCTGTCCCCGCAACCACCGAAATTTGATCGGCCAACGCCCCAGCCTCACCGCCAGGGCGTTGGCCGTTTGTGGCTCTCGCCAAACCGACGATCATCGCCGGGTCGCCACGAAGCGAGGAGGGCGCGGACGAGGGTGCGGAGGCTTGTGCTTACGGCTGCGCCTCGCTCCCCAGCTCGCAGCGCGCCGTAATGGGCGTTGCCGAACCCGAGTGAATCAGAAACCCATGTCAGAGGCGAGGTTGGTAGAGGCGGCCAGCTTCGAGACTTCGTCCGCGGCATTGGGATCAGATAGGGCGGAAAGTTCCTCTTTCCCAAGGAACCGTTTCATACTCTACTTTGCCCTAAGCCGGCGCGAACCGGGCGGAGGGGGAACGTTCATGGCATTCAGGAGAGCTGGCGAGAGGATCCGTTCGACGCTGGTCGGTGCTGCGATCGGCTGTCTGCTGCTGCCGGCGGGCGCCGTCGCGCAGACGCATTACCGGTTCGGTTACGACCAGCCGCACAGCACCGGCTACGGCATCGCCGGCGACATGTTCGATGCCAAGCTGCGCCAACTCAGCCACAATACGATGGCGGCCGATCAATTCCCGAACGCCCAGCTCGGTCAGGAGCCGCAGATGCTCCAGTTGGTCAAGAGCGGCGACATCGACTTCGTCATCACCTCGACCGCCAATGCCGCCACCGTCTCGCCCGAGTCGGGTGTGCTATCGCTGCACTATCTCTTCCGTAACGACGCGCAACTCGCACGCGCCATCGCCGACCCGGCCATGATCAAGGCCGTGCGCAGCATGTTCGATGACACCGTGAAGGGTGCGCACGTCCTGACCATGGCCACGCTCGGCCTGCGGGAGATGTATAGCGGCAAGGAGATCCACAGCATCGAGGACCTCAAGGGCGCCAAGGTGCGCGTCCAGGCCACCGCCACGGAGGATGCGCTGTTCGCCGCCTACGGCGCGCAGACCGTGCATATGCCGTTCGGCAGCGTCTACACGTCGCTGCAGACCGGCGTGGTGCAGATCGCCGAGAACGGCATCAACGTCTACCTCGAGAACAAGCATTACGAGGTGGCGCCCGTCCTGTCGCTCACCAACCACGAGGCGAACAACAGCGTCCTCTGGGTCAGCGACAAGCTGTGGAACAGCTTGAGCGACGAGCAGAAGGGCTGGGTGCAGGCCGCCGCCGACGAGGTCGGGCAAAAGCAGCCAGCGCTGGCGATCGCGCTCAACGTCAAGTCGCTGGCGAAGCTGCGCACGATCGGGGTGAAGGTCGTCGACAACGTGGACTCGAGCGGGATGATCAAGATCGCCGAGCCGATCGAGGATGAGATTGCCGCCAAGCTCGGGCCGCACGCGGTCGAGATCCTCAAGATCGCCCGCGCCATCCCGCAGTGAGGGTCGTCTCGGGCGCAAACACGGCGGGCGAGGGTGCCCTGGAGCGGGATGTCCTCGCGGCAGAGGACGCGAGCTTGGTGCTCGCACACCAGCGGCACCTGAAATGGCGCGGCCTCGACGTGCTCGAGCGCACGCTGATGGTGCTCTGTGGCATCTCCTTGTTCGGCTTCACCGCGGCCGTGCTGATCGACATCGTCACCCGCGCGCTCGGCGTGCCCTGGCTGCCTGCCCAGGAGGTGATCGACACGTTCTTCATCTACGGCATCTTCATCGGTGCAGCGGTCGCCACCCGGCGCAACGACCACCTGATGCTGACCGCGATCGCCGACAATCTGCGCGGGACCGCCCGGCAGGGGGTCGAACTCCTGACCCGGCTGGTGGTGTTGGCGGTCGCGCTGTGCATGGTCTGGTTCGGCTGGCTCAATTTCCTGACCGGGCTCACCAGCTACCGGATGCCGTCGATGACGCCGATCGCCTCGCTCTATGCGGCGATCCCGCTCTCCGGCGCCCTGATCGCGCTGTTCACGCTCGAGCAGATGGTCAACGGCTGGCGTCGCGGTTTCGCGCCGCCCGCGTCGGCCTGACCGGCACGGCCGCAAGCGCGTGAGCGATCCGTTCATTCTCGCCACCATGGTCGGGCTGTTCCTCACGCTCGGCTATCTCGGCGTGCCGGTCGCGTTCGCGTTGATGGCCGGCGTGTTGGTGGGCACGCTGTTCACCCCGGTGACGCTGACGGCGATCGTCCAGCAGATGTTCAACGGCGTCGATTCGGAGTCGCTGCTGGCAGTGCCGTTCTTTCTGCTCGTCGGCGAGCTGATGACCTCAGCCAACATCGCGGTGCGGATCGCCGATCTTTCGCAGGCGCTGGTCGGGCATATCAGGGGTGGGCTCGGCCAGGTGGTCGCCGTGTTCAGCATGTTCTTCTCGGGGATGTCCGGCTCGGCCAACGCCGACGTGGCCGTGCTGAGCCGCACCCTGGGCGGCCCGATGCAGCGCGACGGCTATTCGGCGGCGTTCACCGCGGCGTTGATCGCCGCCGCGTCCACCATCGCGGTGCTCGTGCCGCCCAGCATCACCGCCGTGGTGTATGGGGCCGTCGGCAATGTCTCGATCGCCGGGCTGTTCCTCGCGGGCGTGTTGCCGGGCCTGATGATCGGCATCGGGCTGATGCTGTTCTGCTATTTCTTTGGGCCCGCCGGGGTACGCATGCGGCGAGCGCGACTGCCGGAAGTCGGTGTGGCCGCTGGGCGGGCGGTGCTGCCGCTGTTCATTCCCGTCATCTTACTCGGTGGCATCCTGAGCGGGCAATTCACCCCGTCCGAGGCGGGGGTTGCGGCGATCGTCTGGATTTTGGCCGTGGTGATCCCGGCGCTCAATCGCGGCCACTTGGCCCGGCTGCCGCGCGACTTCTGCCATGCCGGGCTGATCTACTCGCTTCCGCTCATCACGATCGCTGCCGCGGCGGCGTTCGGCTGGCTGCTGGCCTACCTGCGGGGTCCGCTGGTGGTCGCGGGATGGCTGACCGATTTCGCCGGGTCGGACCCGCATCTGATCATGTTCTCACTGGTCGCGCTGTTCACAGTGGTCGGCGACTTCATCGAGCCGATCCCGACCATCATCATCTTCATGCCCGTTGTGACCAACCTGGTGCAGGCCGGCGACATCAACCCGGTACACATGGGCGTGGTGTTGATCGAGACGCTCGCGTTCGGCCTGATCACGCCGCCCTACGGGTTGGTGCTGCTGATGTCGTCCAAGTTCGTCGGCGTCCGCTTTCTCGCGGCACTCCGGGCGAGCGTTCCGATCTACGTGATTTTCTTCGTCACCATCGCGTTCACCATCTTCTTCCCAGCCGCGATCCTATGGTTGCCGAAGCACTTCATCCCGCAATCGGTCGGCTGCTTCCGTCCGCCTGGCACCGCGACGTTCATCTGTCCCTAACGTCCTTGGGGACGAGCGACGTTCCATTGGCTTCTGCGACGAAGTCGGACAGCATCGGCACGTAGTCCTCGCCACGGCCGGCGGCGACCGGAAGCGCGAAACTGTTGCGGATCGCCGCGCCCATCGGGTTGGCGACGCCGAGCGCCTGGGCGAAGCCGGCGAGGTAGCTCATGTCCTTCAGCGCATTGCCCATCGAGAAGCGGTGCGCGTTGCGGTCACGCTCCAGCACGTATTTGAAGAAGGTCTGGTAGGCCGGGCTGTCCATGCGGCCGCCTCGGATGACACTGTCGAACACCAGCGGGGTCAGCCCCGCTTTCGCCCCAACCATCAGCGCCTCGGCATACAGCGCCGCGTAGCCCATGGAGAGAAAATTGTTCAGCAGCTTCATGGTGTGCCCAGTGCCGAGCGGGCCGGTCTCGACGATGCGGCCGGCGAACGCCTCCAGCACCGGCCGGGCGCGAGCGACGAGCTCGGCGGGGCCGCCGACCATCGCATCGAGCGTGCCGTCCCAGGCATCCTTCGGCGTGCGGCCGAGCGGCGCGTCGATCAGCATGATACCCTGTGGCGTCAGTGCCTCGGCGAGGCGGATGGTCGTGGCGGGCTCGGAGGTGGAGCAATCGATGATGAGGAGCGGCTTGCCCGCGGCAGCCAGGCCGTCCGGTCCCTGAATGTTTGCCTCCACTTGCGGGGAGCCCGGCACGCAGAGCACGACGATGTCGCAGGTTTCGGCCATGGCGCGGGGGGTGGTGACTTCGGTGGCGCCACGTGTGACGAGATCGTCCACCGCCTCCCGCTTGCGATGCGCCAACACCGCGAGCGGCCAGCCCTTGTCGACGATGTTGGCGGCCATCGCGTGGCCCATCAAGCCGAGCCCGATGAAGCCGATCCGCTCCCCGTTCATTTGTGAGCCGCCAGCGCGCTGCGCCAATTGTGGTGCTCCTCGAAGCCGAGCACCTCGCGCGTCTTGCGGTTGGATAGAAGCGATTGATACTCGCCGAGTTCGCCATGCACCGGGACGTTCGGGTAGAAACGCCGCAGCAATTCGGCCGTAGGCAGGTCGGAAGAGCAGTCGTTATTGGCCGCATTGAAGATCTCGAAGCCGAGCCCGTCCTTCTCGATGGCGCGGGCGACGATCTGGCCGAGGTCGCGCGCGTCGATGTAGCTCCAGCAGATGCGCTTGCGGAAGCCGGGATCGACGAAGAACTTCGGGAAGTCAGCGTATTCATGAGGCTCGATGACGTTGCCGATACGGATGGCGTAGATGTCGGCGCCGGTGCGCTGCTGGAAGGCGTGCGCGGTGCGCTCGTTGCAGATCTTGGACAGCGCGTAGCTGTCCATCGGGTTGACCGGATACTCCTCGTCGAGCGGGAAATAGGCGGGGTCACGAGGCTCGTTGGCGAACACGAGGCCATAGGTCGTCTCGGACGAGGCGATGATCGTCTTGCGGATGCCGAGCTTCTCGGCCGCCTCGATGATGTTGTAGGTGCCCATCGTGTTGATGCGGAACACCTCGTTGTCGGGCACGATCATGATCCGCGGGATGGCGGCGAAATGGACCACCGCGTCGATCTTGGCCGGCCGCAACGACGGCGAGAACTCATGCACCGCCACCGGCGACGTCAGCGCGTTGAACACCTGGCCGCTATCGGTGATGTCGGTGATCAGCGTGCGGACCTTGGGATGGTCGAGCGGCTTGATGTCGAGGTTGAGGACAGTGTAGCCTTGCTCGACGAGGTAGGACACGACGTGCTTGCCGGCTTTGCCGCTGCCGCCGGTGAAGACGATGTTCTTGCTCATCCTGTGCTCCTGATATGCGGCCGTTCAAGCAGCCGCGGCTTCCATAATCGTTTCTTGCGTGGCGTGGGCGCGATCCAGCACTCGGCTGATGCGCCCATCGCGGATCACCACGACCCGGTCGCTGACTGCCAGCACTTCCGGCAAATCCGACGAGATCACGATCACGCCGATCCCCTGGCTCGCCAATCGCGCGAGCAGCGCGTGAACTTCGGCCTTGGCTCCGATGTCGATACCCCGCGTCGGTTCGTCCACGATGAGGATCTTCGGCGAACGCGCCACCCACTTGGCGATGACGATCTTCTGCTGGTTACCGCCGCTGAGGTTGATCACGCGCTGCTCGGTCGACGGGGTCTTGATCCCGAGCGATCGGATGAACGCCCGGCAGCGCGAGGTTTCTTCGCGCCGGTCGACGAATTGGCGGGGCGAGTAGGCCTCCAAATGCGTGAGGCTGAAATTCTCGCGGACCGTCATGCCGAGCACGAGCCCTTGCCCTTTGCGGTCCTCGGTCACAAAGCCGATGCCGTGCGCGATCGCGTCGGCCGGCTCTCGGATGGTGGCCGGTTTGCCTTCGATGCTGATGGTGCCCGTCGACGGCCGCATGCCGAATATCATCTCCATGATTTCGGTGCGCCCGGCGCCGATGAGCCCGAAGAAGCCGAGTACCTCGCCGCGGTGCAGCGTGAAGTCGATATCGGCAACTTTGGCCTGGAACGGGCGCGGGTTGCGCAGCGTCAGGCTTTGGACCTTCATGAGTTCCTCGCCGGTGGCGTGGCACGCGTGGCGGCCGTAGAGCTGGCTCAAGTCGCGGTCGACCATCTTGCGGACCAGAATATCCCGCGTGACCTCGCCGATCGGCAGGCTGTCGACGGTGGCACCGTCACGCAGGATCGTCACCCGGTCGGCAATCTCGAAGATCTCGTCCAGCCGGTGGGTGATGTAGACGATGCCGATGCCTTGCTCGCGCAATCTTCGGATGAGGCCGAGCAGGGTGACGGCTTCATGATGACTGAGCGACGCGGTCGGTTCGTCCATGATGATGAGCTTGGAGCGGTAGGCGATGGCCTTGGCGATCTCGATCATCTGCTTTTGGCCGATGCTGAGCCGGGCGACGGGCGTGGCCGGGTCGATGGTCATCTCGAGGGTTGCGAGCACCTCGGCGGCTTCGCGCCTCATGCGCGCCTTGTCGAGGAACCCGGTCGGGCGCAGCTTCTCGCGCGCTAGGAAAATGTTCTCGGCGACCGTCAGGTTCTCCACCATGGAGAGTTCCTGGTAGATGATGCTGATCCCCAGGGCGCGGGCGTGGATCGAGTTCTCGATGATCACGGGCTCGCCGTCCAACAGCAGGGTGCCGCCCGGATCGGCTTTGAACACGCCACTCAGGATCTTCATCAGGGTCGACTTGCCGGCCCCATTTTCGCCGGCCAGCGCATGCACCTCGCCCAGCCGCACCTGTAAGTCGACGTGATCGAGCGCGCGAACCCCGGGAAAGGTCTTCGACACGTCGCGCATTTCGAGAAAAGGGGTCATCGATACCGTCATAGCGGGGTCCGCGAGGGAGAGGCGCCGAGCCTCCCCTCGCGGTGCAGTCCGGCTACTTGGTGTAGCCGGTGAGGTTCGATGCGTTGACCACGGTCACACCGGTGTCGATGTCCTTGGGGTTGGTCTCCTTGCCCTCGATCTGGGCGACGAGGTTGTCGACGGCGAGCTTGCCCATGGTGACGGGGCGTTGGACCATGATGCCTTGGATGTACCCGTCCTTCACGCCCTTGATGGTGTCGGGCAGGTCGTCGAAGGCGAACACCTTGATGACGCCCTTCTTGCTACCGAACTCCCTGGTTGCCATCACCTTAGCCACGGACGGGCCGCCAACCTGGCTGACGCCGAAGATCCCCTTGAGGTTGGGATGGCCGCGCATCAACGCCTCGTCGACGGAAACCGCTTTGGCGAGATCGTCTTCGGTGCCCTCGGTGGCAACGATCTTGATGTTCGGATAGGCGGCGAGCGCCTTCTTGATGCCGGCGATCCGCTCGTTGAGGTTCGACGCGCCGAGCTGGCCGGTTACGATGGCGACCTCGCCCTTGCCGTCGAGCGCCTTGGCCATGGAGTTGCCCATGGTTTCACCGGCGGACTCGTTGTTGGTGCCGATATACATGCTGCGGCCGCTCTTGGCGGAGTCGGAGTCGAAGGTCAGGACCTTGATGCCGCTCTCCATGGCCCGCTTGATGACCCGCTCGACCGATTTCGGCTCGTTGACGGAAATGGCGATGCCGTCGACCTTCTTGGCCATCAGATCCTCGATGATCTGCACTTGCGTCGCGCCCTGCGTGTTCTGCGGCACGACCCACTGATACTGGACGCCGTCAGCCTTGGCGGCCTCGGCGGCGCCCTTATTGCAGTCGTCGAAGAACGGTACGGCCACTTTCGGGATGACTGCGATGACGATGTCTCTAGCGTCCTTCGCCCAAGCGGCCGTTGTAGCGAGCGGCATCGTTGCGATGAGGGCCGCGAGCGAGATCTGTTTGAGCATGTGCATGACCGTTTCCTTTTCCCTTTATTGTCGTCGTTGAAGTACCCGATCAGCCGCCTTTGCTGCGGCTGCGCCAGACGTCGAGACTGACGGCGATCAGGATGACCGCGCCGGTGATTGCTTGCTGGGCGTAGGTGTCGATGTTCATCAGCACCACGCCATTGGCGATGATACCGGCCAACGCGGCGCCGATGATGGCACCTTCGACGCTGCCGACACCGCCGGACAGACTGGCCCCGCCAATCGCCGCGGCGGCGATGACGTCGAGTTCGGCGCCGAACCCCGAGGCCGGCTCGGCCGACAGATAGCGCGAGAAGCTGACGACTCCCGCGAGTGCCGCGATCAGCCCGGACAGCATATAGACCAGAAGCTTGACGCGGCCGGTTTTAACCCCGCTGAGCCGCGCCGCCAGCTCGTTGCCGCCGGTGGCATAGACGTGCCGACCAAAGCGGGTTTTTCGCATCAAGATCGAGAATATCACTGCCATCCCGAGCATGATCACGACCGGGACCGGTACCAGGCCGACATAGCCCTGCCCGATCAGCGTGAACGCGTCGGGCGTATCGGGCGTGAGCGGCACGCCATGCGTTAAGATGTACATCAGCCCGCGTCCGATGCTCAGCGAGCCGAGCGTGGCGATGAACGGTGGCAACCGAACCACCGTGATCAGCAGACCGTTGAACAGTCCGAACAGCAGCCCGGTAACCAGCCCACCCGCAACGCACACGATGGTCGGCAGGCCGTATTGGAAGCCGAGCGCCGTCACCAGCGAAGATAGGCCAAGCACCGAGCCCACCGACAAGTCGATACCGCCCGTGATGATGACCATCACCATGCCGATCGACATGATCGCGACGAGCGAGAACGATCGGAACACGCCCATTAGGTTGTCAGTGGTCAGGAAGTAGGGCGTCGAGAAGCTGATCAGCGCCACGACGACGAGCAGGGCGGTGAGCACGTTCAGCTCGCGCACTTGCATCAGGGCCGACAAGCCGCGCGCCATCGGCGAGCGGGAGGCCGCGAGGTCGGCGATGGGCCGGGTCACGGCTCGTCCATGATCGGTCGGTTGGTGGCAGCCTGGCCGGGAGGCAGGAGCGATCGAACGATGGCTGAACTCATGGACCCCAGACCGAGGACGGCCGTTCGCGCCAAGCGCTCCTTCACCATGCTCCCCCCTCAAATTGTCCGGCCGGTCCGACCGTTTGCTGCCGGAGGGAACCACGGAGCGACAGCGCTGTCATCGATGAATCGCCATGCTCCCGCCTCCGCGAGTGCTGGAACAGCGCCGAATGAATTCGATTGCTTTCTGTGGCGGTGCTTTCGACACATGAGTTTACAGAGTCGGTCAGCTGGCTACTTGGAAGGGCATATATCCCACAAAGCTGGTGATGCGCCAAACTTCCGCGCGCTTGCTGCAGAAGTATAGCGTCTGCCAGTTGAGCCGATCGGTGGCACCGTCGGCGCGGGCGATCGACCCGTCGAATTTCTTGTGCGCCACGGCGCGGTCGCCGGCGATTTCGATCGGGTCCAGGACGACGGAGCGGAACAGCGCGTTCCGCACGGGTTCGGCATAGGAGGTCGCCGCGGTTCAGCGGCCTGACGCAGCCATTCGTCGCGGTAGTCGTCGAGTGTCGGGAAATCGAGGCGCCACGAAACGGGGTTCGGCGCACCGTGAGCATGCAAACCGATGAAAACCTTGCGATCGAAATCGCCCGCGACCATCGACCAATCGCCAGCGAGAAATGCGTCGAAGTCCTGCGACATCAGCATGTCCCAGATCGCACGGCGGTCTGCGTCATCGGTGAATGGATTCTGAGTGGACGACACTGCTAGTGTTTTTCCTTCGAGAAGACCGATCCCCGCCGGCAAGTATTCGATCCGGCTGGTTCGTTGATGTCAGAATTAATTGGCCATAATGTCGGAAACGAAACGTGCATTCCCGGCGGTCAGTCCGGCGTCGACCGGTAGGACGGCGCCAGTGATGCCGGATGAGGCTGGCGATGCCAGGAGGAGCGCGGTTCGCGCGACTTCATCGGGTTCGACCAACCTGCCGAGCGGGTAGTGCGGTAGGAGGCGGCCGGCGAGGTCGGGGATGGTGGCAAACCGATGATCCTACGCGGCGGTCCGTACGGGCCCGGGACAGATCACGTTGACCCGGATTCCGGCCGGGCCACGCTCGACCCCGAGTGCTTTGGCATAGGCGATCAACCCGGCCTTTGCTGCGGCGTACCTGAAAGGCGCCCGTCAAGTTGATGGCCAACTCGCGGTCCTACGCCGAGGCATCGACATGCTCGAGCCGATCGGCTCCCGTCCACCCGGCATTGCTGATCACGGTGTCGGGCACCGCCGATTGGACCAAATCGGTCATGGCGGCTTCGATCCCGGCGGGATCGCAGAGATCGAAGACGAGGCGGCGCGCAAGCTCCAGCGGCGCGAGCAGGGCCGCGTCGCGATCGGCGCCGAAGACGATCGCGCCGGCGGTGTTGAAGGCTTGCATCAGCGCCCTGCCGACACCGCCGCCAGCGCCCGTGATCAGCACGCGTCGGCCGGCAAGACGCAGGAAATTGCCGTTGGGACTGGCCGGTGTGGCCATGTCGTCTCCACTCATACCGGGTCAGCGTCGGACGGGTTTATTTGACGGCGCCCGCGACCTGCCGGTCACGAGAAAGCGCTGCAGAAGCGCGAACACGATGGCCACGGGAACCGTCGCCAGGAACGACGCCGCCATGACGTGATGCCATTCCACCTGATACCGGCCGGCAACCTGGGCAAACACCTGCAGCGGCAGCGTGTAGTTCTCTTGCGAGCGGAGCAACGTCAGGGCGAGGACGAAACTCATTCCAGGCGTTGACGAAGGTGAATAGGGCGGTGACCGTCACGGCTGGCGCTGCGAGCGGCAGAAAGATACGCATGAGGCTTTGCGCGCGGCTGGCGCCGTCGATCCAAGCGGCTTCCTCCAGATAGTGCGCGATCGTATCGAAGTAGTTCTGCAGCATCATCGTGGTGAAGGCGAGATTGAAGGTGTCATAGGTGGCGACCAGCGGGATCTGACTGTCGACGAGATGCAACTGCACCAGCACACGGAGAAGCACCCGCTGCTGCCGTATCCCGCGATCGCGACGCGCATCTCGGCTTTGCTTCTATCCTGCATGGAGCCCTTCTTGGAAGCTGCCCGCATCGCGTCCATCGCCGGCCGGGACTGGCTGCAAGCGTCACTGGGCGGCCGGGCCGGCTTACGTCGAATTCACACAACCCCCGCGAGAAGGTCACGTTTTCGCTTCGTACGCAGGGGCGGGTCCGGAGCGATGCGATCTGATCTGACATCGGCGCGGGACCCATGACGCATGCCGTAGGCGGTTGCGGGAGCGTGGCCGATTATGGCTTGATCGGTGATGGGCGAAGCTGCGCCGTCCTCACGCGCAATGGTGCGGTCGTCTTCCTTTGCTGGCCACGGTTCGATAGCGATGCGTGCTTTGCCGCGCTGCTCGGGGATGAGCGGCACGGGAGTTGGACGATGGCGCCGCGGGAGCCGGTGCGCGAGCGGCGGTGGCGCTACCGCCCGGACACTGCGATCCTCGAGACGGAGCACGACACCGCAGGCGGGCGGGTCCGGGTGACGGACGCGTTGGCGTGGACGAGCGAACATCCGGTGCTGATCCGGGTGGTGGAGGGTCTCGAAGGGTCCGTGCCGATGCGCACGGAGTGCCGGCTGCGGTTCGACAATGGCCGGATCAAACCGTGGATGCACCGGGGCGAAGGTGGCATGTGCGCCGAGATCGGGCCGGATCGGGTCGTGCTCAGCAGCCCGGTCGACCTGGGGCGGGAGAATTCCGACGCGACCGCCTCCTTCACCGTCTCGCGCGGGGAGCGTCTGAGCTTCGCGCTCACCTACTCGAGCTCGTTCAGCCCCATGCCAAGCCCGCCCGAACCGGAGCGGCTGCTCACGGAAACGGAGTCCGTATGGCGCGAATGGATCGGTCGGTTCGACAAGCCGTGCGAGTGGTCGGAGGCGGTCAAACGCTCGCTGATCACCCTCCGGCTGCTGACCGATCGGCACACGGGCGGAATCGTGGCCGCGGCGACGACCAGTCTCCCCGAGCAACCCGGCGGAGACATGAACTGGGATTACCGCTACTGCTGGCTACGAGATTCGACGTTCACGCTGACCGCGCTGTTGAACGCCGGGTTCGAGACCGAGGCGCGGCGCTGGCGCGACTGGATACTTCGCGCGATCGGCGGCGAGCCGGCGCACATGCAAATCGCCTACCGGATCGATGGCGCGCGCAGGCTCGACGAATACGAAGCGTCGTGGCTGCCGGGCTGGCAGGACAGCCGACCGGTGCGGATCGGCAACGCCGCGTCCAATCAGATCCAGATCGATGTCTATGGCGAGCTGCTCGACTCTTTCGACGTGGCCGCGCGCGCCGGCATTGAGCGAACGGAGCGGATCGCGGAGGTCGAACGCGCCATCGTGGAACATCTCGAGGGTGCCTGGGACAAGCCGGGCCACGGGATCTGGGAAGGGCGGGGCGAACCGGAGCAGCACATCTATTCACAGGCGATGGCGTGGGCCGGCATCAATCGGTTCCTGCGCGCACATGGGGGGGATGACGATGCCTCGCGCCGGTTCCGTGCGTTGGAGAAACACATACACGACACGATCTGCGCCCGGGGCTACTCGCGCTCGCGCGGGCGTTTCGTCCGGACCTACGACGACGAGGCGATCGATGCCTCCTTGCTGCTGCTGCCGATCATCGGCTTCTTGCCGGCGAGCGATCCGCGGATCGCCTCGACCATAGGGGCGATCGAGCGCGAGCTGATGGAGGGCGGGCTTGTCCGCCGCAAGCCGGCCGGGAGCGGACCCGGTGAGGAGGGCGCGTTCCTTGCGTGTTCGTTCTGGCTAGCGGATTGCTACCAGTTGCAGGGCCGCGACGAGGACGCCCGCACGATGCTCGAGCGGATCATCGGGCTGTCCAACGATCTCGGCTTGCTGAGCGAGGAATATCACGTGCCGTCCAAGCGCCTGATCGGCAACACGCCTCAGGCGTTGAGCC
>JAVVHH010000106.1:0-12976 GCA_032249615.1 Acetobacteraceae bacterium | reverse complement strand
CTAGCGTGCGCGCCGATGAGCGCTGACCAGCTTGCCTGGTTCGGCTCGGTGTCCGCTTTCGCGCTGGCCATGGCAGCGACACCGGGGCCGAACAACGCCATGGTGGCCGCCTCCGGAGCGCGGTTCGGAATCCTGCGCACGCTGCCGCACGTGCTCGGCATCACGCTCGGCTTTCCCCTCATGGTGCTCGCGGTCGCGATCGGGGCCGGGCAGTTCCTGCTGGCCAATCCATGGCTGCATGCCGTCCTGCGATGGATCGGCGCCGCCTACTTGCTTTGGCTGGCGTGGACGATCGCCCGGCCGCATCCCGCCGCTGCCCCGGACGGCAACACGAGCCGCCAGCCGCTCGGGCTCCTCCCCGCCGCGCTGTTCCAATGGGTCAACCCGAAAGCCTGGATCATCGCGGTCGGCGCCGTGGTGACCTACACCGGCCAGAACGCCCCGATCGGGCAGACGCTCGCCATGGCCGCGGTGTTCGGCCTGGTCACCCTGCCCGCCGTCTTGTTCTGGACCGCGGTCGGCGCCGGCGCGGCCTCGGTGCTGCGAACCGAACGCGCGCTGCGCCGCTTCGACCTTGCCATGGCGGCGCTGCTGGTGGCATCGCTGCTCCCGATCGTGTTCGAGTAGGGAGGATCCGATGCAGAGCGGACGCACCGAACGCGACGGGGTGGAACTCGCGTGGCGGTTCAGCCCGGGCGACGGCCCGACGACGGTGTTCCTGCCGGGCTTCCGCAGCGACATGGAAGGCGCCAAGGCGCTAGAGACGATGGCGTTCTGCCAGCGGCACCGGCTCGCCTGCCTGCGGCTCGACTACTCCGGGCACGGCGCGAGCGGCGGCGCGTTCGAGGACGGCACGATCGGCCGCTGGCGGGACGACGCGCTCTTCCTCATCGACCGCCATACGGAGGGCGACCTCGTGCTGGTGGGATCCAGCATGGGCGGCTGGATCGCGCTGCTGGTCGCGCTGGCCAGGCCGGAGCGCGTGGTGGGCCTGGTCGGACTCGCCGCGGCGCCGGATTTCACCGAAACGCTGATATGGGGGGCGATGACCGATGGCGAGCGCGCGATCCTCCTCGGCTCCGGCCTCCTGCTCACCCCGAGCCAGTATGGCGATCCGGTCCCGGTCACGCGCGCCTTGATCGAAGACGGCCGGAACCATCTTCTGCTCGACCGGCCGATCCCGATCGCCGCCCCGGTACGGCTTCTGCAAGGGCAGCAGGACCCGGACGTGCCGTGGCAGACCGCCCTGCGGCTGGCCGAGCAACTCGAGACCGAGGACGTCCAGGTCACGCTGGTCAAGGACGGCGACCACCGGCTGTCCCGCCCCGGCGATCTGGCGCTACTCCGGCGAACCCTCGGCTCGCTCCTGCTCGAGGATGGCGCGTAGCCCCTCCCGATAGGTCGGATACCGCCAGGTGATCCCCAGCGCTTCCTGCGTCATCCGGCTCGCCACCTGCCGGTTCTCCGCCCAGAAGCTGCGGCCCATCTCCGACATGTCGCGTTGCGCGACCTCGAACGGCACCAGCGGTGGCGGTGGCAACCCGAGCAGCCGCGCGGCTTCGGCCGTCGCCTCCGCGCTCTCGACAGGCAGATCGTCATTAAGGTTCAGAACGCGGACGCCCGGCGCCCTCGCCTGCCGCATGGCGGCCAGCACGGCCAGCGCGATGTCGTCACGATGGATGCGGCCGAAGCGATGCCCCGGCTTGTCGACCCGGCGGCTGCGTCCGGCCCTGATCTCCGCGAAAGGCGAACGGCCCGGCCCATAGATTCCGGCCACCCGGAACAGGTCGACCGCGCAACGGCTGAAGGCCTGCGCCCATTGCTGCTCCGCCTCCAGGCGCTTGGCGCCGCGCGGCCCGGTGGGCGCGGGCGGCGTCGCCTCATCGACCCAGCCGCCGCCCCGGTCCCCATAGACGCCGGTGGTGGACAGCAAGCCGGCCCAGCGCAGATTCGGTGCGGCCGCCAGAGCCGGGCCGTGTCGTGCCAGCGCCGGGTCGCCGTGCGCATCGGGCGCCGCCGTCTCGAGCACATGCGTTGCCTCGCCGATCGCCGGCCCGGCCGCGTCGAAAGCGACGAGGTCCACCCCGTTCGGCGGGTGCTTCCCGGCGGGGGACCGGCTCGTCGCAATCACGCGCCATCCGGCCGCGATGGCGCCTTGCGCGATGGCGGTCCCGGTGTATCCGAGGCCGAAGATCAACAGGCAGCTTTGCTGGTTTGCTGCTGGCACGCTGGTCCTCTATTCTGTGGGCGTCATGGTGAATCGAATGCTGGTACTCGGCGCGGCCGCGGCGCTCGGGCTGGCCGTCGCGGGCGGTGTGACCTGGCGGGAGATGTCTTCCGTGCCGGCCGAAACCGCTGCCGACGACGAATTGCCGGTCCCGCCGGTCCCTCCGCGTATCGCCGAGGGCGAAGAATACGACAAGTGCCTTTCCATGCTGACCGGGGATCCGAGCGGCGCCTTCACCTTCGCCGACACCTGGCAGGCCGCCGGCGGCGGCGATGGCGCGACCCATTGCCGTGCCCTGGCCGAGATAGAACTGGGCGACCCGGAAGAAGGCGCGGCCCTGCTCGACCAACTCGGGGCCACCAGCGGGGCGGCCCCGGCAGCCCGGGCCGCGATCCTCGGCCAGGCCGGGCAAGCGTGGATCATGGCGTCCTCCCCGCGGCAAGCTCACGATTCAGCGACCAAGGCACTTGCATTGTTGCCCGACGACCCCGACCTCCTGATCTACCGGGCGATCGCAGACAGCAGCCTGGAAAATTATACCGAGGCTGACGACGATCTCACCCGTGCCCTGGATATCGACCCCCAGCGCGGCGATGCGCTTGTTTTACGCGCCGCCGCGCGCCGCCATCGCGAACTCCTCGAACTCGCATCCGACGACGTGGAACGAGCGCTGGAGTTGAACCCCGACGATCCGGACGCCTTGCTCGAGCGCGGGATTCTGCGTCAGCGCCGGGGCGACCCCGCTGGCGCGCGACGCGATTGGGAGAAGGCTGTCGACCTTTCGCCCGATTCCGCCACCGGCGACCTGGCGCAGCAAAACCTCGCACTGCTGGAGGCAGGGCCCGAACGGCGCTAAACCGGCGCTGACCGCAATTATCGCCAACACTCTGGAGAAGCATTAATGGCCGCCTTCAAAGGCAGCACGTTCAAGGACCGTGCCGAAGCGGCAGCGCAAGCCAAGAAAGCGCTGCTGGAAACGTTCAAAGCCCGCACCCCTGCCGACGATCCGGCCTTCCTCGCCCGCCAGGCTGCGCGGAGCGAAGTCGTCAAGGCGCGCGAAGCGCGCGCGGCCGAACGCGCCCGGGTCAAGGAGGAGGAGGAGACTCGCCGCAAGACCGAGGAAGCTGCCCGCCTAAAGTTCGAGGCTGAAGAAGCCGAACGCAAGGCGATCGAGGCGGCCGCCCGCGACGAAGCGATCCGTAACGAGCGGAAAGCCGCCCGCGACGCCCGCTACGCCGCTCGCAAGGCGCGTCGCGGGAAGTAGGTCACCCGGAGGCCGGGCGCAGCGGCAACGCGCGATCCGGCCAGTCGGTGATCAGGCCGTCCACGCCCCAGGCAAAGAGCCGCCGCATGTCGGACGGCTCGTTCACCGTCCAGGGAATGACCCGGAGCCCGAGCGCGTGAGCCCGGCTGAGCAAATCCAGCGTGAGGTCGGAGTGGTGAGGCGCCCAGTGGCCGCCGCCTTCGGCTACGATTGCGTCGGGCACGGCGTCCATGGTGTTCGCCGTGCCCGGAATGCCGCGCCAGAGTGCGGCATCCCGCACCGTTTTGGCCTCGGTCAGCCAGCCGCGGGCGATCTCGGGACGAACGCGGCGGAGGTGACGGGGCGCCCGCCAGTCGAACGACTGCAAGCTGATCCGCGCGGCCGCGTCCGCCGCATCGACGGCGTGCATAACGCGCTCGACCATCTCTTCGGGCACCACCGTCCACTCGGGACGCGCCGGCATGAGCTTGAGCTCGATGTTGAGCCGGACGTCCTGCCGCTTCGCTAACAGCGCGCTCAGCGTCGGAATGCGTACCCCGTCGCGGCCAATTTGCTCGGGAAACGCCGCCGCATAGTCGCTCCCGGGTCGCACGCGCCCGACGTCGTAACGCTGCAACTCGGCGAGCGAGAGCTCCCGGATGAGCGGGCCGGTTGCCGTCAGCCACTGGCCATCCGGACCTCGCGTGGTGTTCGGGTTGAGGGCCGGGTCGTGATGGAGGACGGGGATGCCGTCCCTTGTCACGGCGATGTCGATCTCGAAACTGTCCAGCCCGAGCGCGCAGGCGGCCTCGAACCCTTCGAGCGTATTCTCCGGGAACAGACCGCGAGCGAAGCGGTGACCTTGCAGATCCACCATGACCCTGCTTGCCGCCCGGCAAGCGGCCGGTCAACACTGTGGCCATGACCGATTCAGGACCCGGCAGCGGCAGAAGGCTCGGCGTGCTCGGCGGAATGGGGCCGCTCGCCTCGGCCTATTTCATGACCCGGCTGATCCAACTCACCCCGGCCACGCGCGAAGAGGACCACGTGCCGGCCGTGCTGTGGTCCGACCCGCGGGTACCGAACCGGCTGGAGGCCCAGCGCGGCAGCGGGCCGAGTCCGCTGCCCTGGTTGAACTACGGCATCCAGAAGCTTGCCGACGCCGGCTGCGGCGCGATCGCCATCCCGTGCAACACCGCCCATGGCTGGATCGACGGCATGCGCGCGGCCTCGCCCTTGCCGATCCTGCACATCATCGACGCAGCGGCCGACGACCTGCGGCGGCAAGGCATCACCTCTGGCCGGATCGGTGTGCTGGGCACACAAGCGACACTGGCGATGCGCCTCTATCAGGACTGGCTGGAACGGCTCGGCTGGTCGGTGATCGAGCCGACACCAGACGAAATGGCCACGCTGGTGTCGCCCGCCATCGCACTGGTCAAGGAAAACCGTGCGGGCGAGGCCCATGCGCTGGCCGCCGAGGCAGCCCGGCGCTTGCGCCACCGGGGCGCCGCCGCGGTCGTCCTTGGCTGCACGGAACTTCCAATCGCCATCGCGGCGGGTTCAAGCGATGAATTCGGCAACACGCTAATCGACACCATCGACGCGCTCGCCCGCGCTTCAATCGCGTGGGCGCGGGCGACCTAGTCGCAGTCGCAGCCTCGTGTCGGCCCGCCTTCGTTGCGAACGACGTGGTGGTCGATCCATTCGGCCACGAGCCGGCGAGCCTCGTTCAACGAGGCCTCCGGATGGTGGATGCGATAGAGCGTCGTGCAGGCGCCGAACGCATCCAAATCCGCCGTGCCCTTCACCCGCAGCTCACGATAGGCCGTCACCACGGCTCTTTCGCAGCGTCGAGCAATCAAACTCACCTCTCGAACCACGGGCCGCCTCGCTTAGTCGTAGCAGTATCTAGTGCGCCGAGACGATTTCCGCCAGCGCTTTGCCGACTTCTTCCGTGCCGGCCTGGCCCCCCATGTCCCGCGTGCGCGGCCCGCCCTCGCCCAGCAGGGTTTCGATGGCCGCGACGATGCAGCCGGCCGCCTCGGGCTCCCCGAGATGCTCGAGCATCATCGCGCCGCACCAGACCTGGCCGATCGGGTTGCAGATCATCTTGCCGGCGATGTCCGGTGCGGAGCCGTGCACGGGCTCGAACATGCTGGGATGGGTGCGCTCGGGATTGATGTTGGCGCTGGGCGCGATGCCCAGGCTGCCGGCGACGGCAGGGCCGAGGTCGCTGAGGATGTCGCCGAACAGGTTGCTGCCGACCACCACGTCGAACCAATCGGGATGCTGCACGAACTGGGCGCAGAGGATGTCGATGTGGAACTGGTCGGTTTTTACCTCAGGGTAGCGCTCGGCCATCTTCGCGAACCGCTCGTCCCAATAGGGCATCGTGATGGCGATGCCGTTCGACTTAGTGGCCGAGGTGAGTTTGCGGCGGGGCCGGGTCATCGCGAGGTCGAAGGCATATTTCAGGATCCGGTCGGTGCCGTGGCGGGTGAACACGCTCTCCTGCATCGCGAGCTCGCGTTCGGTTCCCTCGAAGAGCCGGCCGCCGACGCTGGAATACTCGCCCTCGGTGTTCTCGCGCACGACGTAGAAGTCGATGTCCTGTTCCGTGCGGTTGGCGAGCGGCGTATTGGCGCCGGGCATCAGCTTGCAGGGGCGGACGTTGGCATACTGATCGAAGCCGCGCCGGATCGGGATTAGCAGGCCCCAGAGCGAAATATGGTCCGGCACGCCCGGATAGCCGACGGCTCCCAGGAAAACCGAGTCGTGCTCGCGCAGTTGGTCGAGCCCGTCTTCCGGCATCATGGCGCCGAGCTTAGAGTAACGCTCGCAGGACCAGTCGTAATCGGTTGTTTGCAAATGGAAGCCGAAGCGCGTCGCTGCCGCCTCCAACACGCGCAAGCCCTCGGGGACGGTCTCCTTCCCGATCCCGTCTCCGGGCACGGCGGCGATCTTATAGGTCCGTTGCATGCGTCTCCCTTTCGTCCTCGCACATTGAACGCTCGCTCCATCCCGGTCTAGGACGGGGAGGACGAAGAGGCGCATACGATGGCAAGCGAGCACATGACGGATTGGGACCGCGACGCGGCATTGACCACGGCCCGCATCCTGCTGGAGATCAAGGCGGTCAATTTCCGCCCGGAGGAGCCCTATACCTTCACCTCCGGCTGGCGCTCGCCGGTCTACATCGACTGCCGCAAGATCATCTATTTCCCGCGCGCCCGGGCGAAGATTTGCGAACTCGCCGCCGAGAAGATCGGCCGGCATGTCGGCTACGAATCGATCGAAGCCGTCGCCGGCGGAGAGACCGCGGGCATCCCATTTGCCGCCTGGATCGCCGACCGGATGATGACGCCGATGGCCTATGTGCGGAAGAAACCGAAGGGTTTCGGCCGCAATGCCCTGATCGAGGGTGATGTTCCGGAGGGGTTGCGGACCCTTCTCGTCGAAGACCTCACCACGGATGGTGGTTCCAAGATCCGCTTCGCCCAAGCGCTGCGCGATGCCGGCGCCATCGTGAACCACACCTTCGTCGTATTCTTCTACGGCGTATTTCCGGGCAGCTTCGAGAAGCTCAAGGCGATGGACGTGACGCTGCACCACCTTTGCAACTGGTGGGACGTGCTCGAAGCCTGCCGCGACCGCCCGTATTTCGACGAGAAGGCGCTCTCGGAAGTGCGGCGCTTCCTCGAGAACCCGGTCGCCTGGTCCGCCGCGCATGGCGGGATCGCCTCGGCCGAGGAAGCCGCTGCCCGCAAAGCGGCGGCCGACGCGTGAGGGCAACCGCCGGGGCAGTGCGGCGTTCCCTTGCGCAATCACGGCGCGAGGCACTGATGCGGTTCACCGTCATGCTGGCTGTTCCGGCGCTCTTGCTGGCGGGCTGCGCCAGCCCGCAAGAGCAGGTCGCAAGCCAGGAGAACCTGCTCTCGGCCTCCGGTTTCGAGCCGCGCCCGGCCAATACGCCTGAACGCGTCGCCATGTTGCGCAAGCTGCCGCCCAACCGGTTCAGCATGCGGCCGCACGGAAACACGTTCACCTACATCTATCCGGACCCGATCAACTGCGGCTGCGTGTATTTCGGCGATCAGTCCGATTACGCCCGCTACCGCCAGACCGTCGCGGCGCGACGGCTCGCCAACGATCAGCTTCTGGCAGCGGAGACTTACAACGACGCGTCCTGGAACTGGGGCGCCTGGGGACCTTGGGGCGGCTGGGGTTTCTAGGAGCGGCGCAGGGTTTCACCTGCGGCGAAAAAGGGGCTAACGTCGCAGTCTAGCTGGTGAAAGTGTCTCGCATGAGTCCCCCTCGCGCCAATTCCGCCGCGGCCCGCGATGTCGCGAACGTCCTACATCCCTACACGGACCTGAAAGCTCACCTGAGCCAGGGGCCGATGATCATCAGCCGCGGCGAGGGCGTGCGGGTCTATGACGACAGCGGCAAGGATTACATCGAGAGCGTGGCCGGGCTCTGGTGCGCCAGCCTCGGGTTCAGCAACGAGCGCCTCGCCAAGGCGGCCTACGAGCAGATGCTCAAGCTGCCGTTCTACCACGGCTTCACCGCCAAGTCGCACGAGCCGATGATCGACTTGGCGGAGATGCTGATCGCGCGGGCGCCCGTGCCGATGAGCAAAGCGTTTTTCGCCAACTCCG
Organism: Acetobacteraceae bacterium; assembly: GCA_032249615.1. Lineage (GTDB taxonomy): Bacteria > Pseudomonadota > Alphaproteobacteria > Acetobacterales > Acetobacteraceae > JAVVHH01. The sequence continues at coordinate 4,845 of JAVVHH010000106.1, read as the reverse complement.
GCTCCGAGGCCAACGACACCGCCGTCAAGATGGCCTGGTATTACAACAACGCGCTGGGCCGCACGGCCAAGAAGAAGATTATCGGCCGCATCAAGGGCTATCACGGCATCACGCTGGTCGCGGCGTCGTTGACCGGTCTGCCGAACAATCACCGCAGCTTCGACCTGCCGCTGCCGGGCTTCATCCACACGATGACGCCCCACTACTACCATGGCGCGCAGGACGGGGAGAGCGAGGACGCGTTCGCCACACGCTGTGCCGAGGAGCTGGACCGGCTCATCGTGTCCGAGGGACCCCACACCGTGGCGGCGATGTTTGCTGAGCCGATCATGGGCGCCGGCGGCGTGATCGTTCCACCGCGCGGCTATTTCGAGAAGATCCAGGCCGTCTTGAAGAAGCACGACGTCTTGCTCGTGGCCGACGAGGTCATCTGCGGCTTCGGGCGGACCGGCAATTACTGGGGAACGCAGACCTTCGGTCTCGAACCGGACATCATCACCTGCGCCAAGGCGTTGTCCTCCGCCTATCTGCCGATCTCGGCCGTGATGGTGAACGACAAGGTTTTCTCCGCCCTGGCCGACGAGAGCCACAAGATCGGCACGTTCGGCCACGGCTTCACTTACTCCGGCCACCCGGTGCCCGCCGCCGTCGCCATCGAGACGTTGAAGATCTACGACGAAATCGACATCGTCCAACACGCCGCCACCGTAGGCGGCTTCATGCAAAGCGAGTTGCACCGCCGCTTCGACGACCATGAGCTGGTGGGCGAAGTGCGTGGTGTCGCGATGATCGGGGCGCTCGAGCTCGTTGCCAACAAGGAGGCGCGGCAGAACTTCGATCCCGCAGCAAAGATCGGCGCCCGCTTGGCCAAACTCTGCGAGGCCCACGGCGTGATCGCCCGAGGCCTGCCGAACGATTCGCTGGCGTTCAGCCCGCCTTTGATCATGACGGAGGACGACGTCGCCGAGATGCTCGACCGGGTCGGCGAAGCGCTCGACGAATTGGCCGTTCAGCTGCGGCGCGAAAAGCTCACTGTCGTATAGTGCGCCGTCCGGTCAGGTCGACGGGCCTGACCGGACCGGGCGCGGGCTGAAGCACTGCCAGACCACGAGCGCCAAGCCGCCGATGGCGAGTTCGCGCAGCCGCTTTAAAACCGATAGCGCCAGCGCGGTTTCGGTCTCGATGCCGAACAGGCCACAGGCCAGCACGAACCCTCCCTCCTGAACGCCGACCGCCCCGGGGATGAAGAATCCGGCGCTTCGGGCGGCCATGGCCAAGCTCTCGATCAGGAAGCAGGCGTCGAGCCCCGGCACCACGCCCATGGCGCGAAGAAACACCCAAACCTCGAACGTCCCCAGGCTCCAGCTCGCCGCATTAAGCAGCAGCGCCCGTCCCATCGCCGCCCGATCGGCTTGCCGCCGCATCAGCGTCTCGTGCAGGCCCTCCATCGACCAGGCCGACGAGCCCGGCCACCTCGACGCAACACGCTCGAGCGCCGCTTCCGCCGCCCGCAAGACACCGAGCCGCAGCGCAACGAGCAGCCCGGCGACCGTCAAGCCCAGCCCACCCAGCCCGGCGCCGATCCATGTCAGCTTGTCTTGAGCCCCCTCCCGCACCGCGAATAGCCACAGAACGGCGGTCAGGACGACCAGCGCCTGCGCTCCCGTCTCCAGGACGACGTCCAGGATCGTGCCCACCACCGCCCGCACCGGCGCGACCCTCGCCTGCACCAGCAGGCGCACGCCGACGACCTGCCCGCCGATATGCGCCGCTGGCAGCAGCGTGTTGATCCCCTCCCGAATCCACCGCACCCGCGCCACGAACCAGCCGCTCAGCCGCCGCTCGCCCAGCGCCTCCCGCCAGGCGAGCCCGGCGCAGGACAGTTGCGCGCCATGGATGACGAGCGCCGCGGGTAACGCCGGGCCACCCAACGCGATGGCCGCCAGAATTGGCTGCAGCCCAACCGACAGAAGCATGACCGCCAATGCCACGCCGCCCAACATCAGGGCGATGATCGGCCCCCAACGGGTCATGACGGCCTCATGCTGCGGTCGGCTGCGTCTCGGCGCGCGACAGGATGGAGGTCAGGTAGAACGGGCGCCGCCGGGTCGAGACGAGGTTGAGGCTAGGCGACCACGCGAAGGCGTCGTGGATACGCCGGGTCAGCTTGGAATCCTTGTCTCTCGAGAAGAAATAGTGGTTTGCCAGGAGACAAAGCCCGCCCGGCGCCAGCAAGCCGCCCACCAGCGAAGCTGCCGCTTTCAGCCCGGCATCGTCTGTCCGGTCCAAGTAATAGAGAGTGTCGGCCACGACCACGAGGTCGAACTGCTGCTGCAGCGCTTTGTCCAGAGACAGGAGGTCGCCTTGAGCGAAGCGCAGCCCGGGCTGAGTGCCGTTCCGCCCCCGAGCCTGTTCCACCGCGGCCTCCGCAATGTCGAGACCGAGCACGTCGCAGGATACCCGGGTCAGCGCCAGACTCATCGCCCCCATCCCGCACCCCAGATCAAGCGCCCGTCCGAAACGCCGCCCCGGCGGCAGCGACGACATCAGCGACTCGTACTTCCAGCGCTGATAGGAATACCGCGCATTGTCCGAGGACCACGGGTCCTGCTGCTGGGTGTAGGCTTGCTCGAACGCCGCCCGCGCGCCCACGGATCGCCGCGCCGTTGCGATCTGCGCGTCCGTCTCGGCGCTCTGCAGAAAGAGTGCGATGTCGCGGGGCGTCATGAACAGCCACCACGGTCGACGAATCCCTCGGCGCCTGCTTGATCGGCTCACGGCGCTTCCAGTGACTCGTTGTTTGCCGGCCCTCCCTACACGTTTTCGTTTACTGACCAAAGACGCGCCCTTCCGGCCCCTCAGCGCTGGGCGAAAGAGTCTGGCCCGAGCAGCCCCTCCCGAAGGCGCGCCTGCAGATACGCCCCCTCCCGCGGCGGCAGCACCAGCGGCGCCGGCGCATCGCTCACCTTCGCGAGCGCGAACACGGGCCCACCCGCGCGCAAGGCTTCCCATAGGCCGGGCGCGTCCTCCGTCGTGGTCATCGACATCGTCCGCCCGAAACCTGCCGCAACCGCCACACCGATCAGGTCGACCCCCTGCGCCGTCGCCGTCTCCTGCATGCCGGTTTCGCCATACCGTTCGTTGTCCAGCACCAGGATCGCGAGATTGCTTGGCCGCTGCACCGCGATCGTCGCCAAGGCGCCCAGGCCCATCAACATCTCGCCATCCCCGGTGATGACCAACACCGGCCTTTCCGGCTGCGCCAGGGCCAGCCCCAGCCCGACCATCGCCGCGCCGCCCATGCCTCCCCACAGCGGCATGTTCAGCACAGTATCTCCGGCGGCCGTAATGTCCCACGCCGGCGCGCCCAGCCCGGCCACCACGACCGCCGCCCCTCGTCCCGCAAGCACCGCCCCCACCAACGCCCGCCGATCCATCTTGCCAGCCATCGGTTAATCCTTCCCAAACGTCTTGGCGCCCAGCACGCGCTGGCCGATCAGGGTCGCGGTCGCGCGGAACGTGTTGAAGGCCAGCCGCAGCGTCGCCGCCGCCGTCGGGGCCACGTCCTCGGCCCGGTCCGCGCGGCGCACCAGTGTCCCCATGGCCTCCAGCACGCTCTGGGTCGCCTGCCCCATCGGCACCTGCGCCGGGTTGAACTCGCCCCAGTCGCCGCGCATCGTCACCAGCATCGGCAGCGGCGTCCGATGAAAGACCGGCATCGACAACATGTTGATGCAGTTGCCGACGCCGGAGCTCTGCATCAGCAGCACGCCCTTGGCGCCGCCCATCCAGGCGCCGGACAGCAGCGCCACGCCCTCCTCCTCGGTCGTCAGCGTCACGACCCGCATGGCGTTGTCGGCCAAGCACATCCGGATCAATCGCGCGTGCCCGGCGTCCGGCACCAGCGCGACCTGGCTGATGCCCTCCGCTTTCAGGACACCGAACAACTCCTCCGGCCAGTTCTCGGCTTCGCCCATGCTGCTCTCCTCTGCCGGCTGATTACGCCGTCTCCCCGCCTCCCCGTCCAGCCACCCTCTTTGCCCCCTCCCCGACACGCCCTAACCTCCCCGCATGATCCAGACGACCGACGCCGCCGGCCAGACACTGAGCTTCGACGACACCGGACCCGGCGACGCGCCCGCCATTCTCCTGCTGCACTCGCTCGGCACCTCGGCCGTCGTGTGGGACCCGATCGTCCCGGCGCTGATCGCCGCCGGCTACCGCGTCATTCGACCCGACATGCGCGGCCACGGCCACACGAGCGCAACGCGGGGCCCCTACAGCATCGACCTGCTCGCCCGTGATGCCCTGGCCATCGTGCAGGGCCTCGGCCTCGGCCGGTTCGCCGTTGTCGGGCTGTCGATCGGAGGGTTGATCGCCCAGCAACTGGCGCATCTCGCGCCGGACCACGTTTCGGCCCTCGTGCTGATGGACACCGCGCTCGCCATCCCGCCAGCGAGCCTATGGGCCGAGCGCGCGGCCATGGTGCGCGCCGACGGGATGGCTGCGGTGGTCGACGGCGTGCTGGCCCGCTGGCTCACCCCGGCCGCCCCGGCCCACACGGTGGAGGCCCTGCGTCGCCTCATCCTCACGACTGAACCCGAGGGCTACGCGGCCTGTTGCGAAGCCATCGCGACGGCCGACCTTACCGCGCAAAGCGGCGGCCTTGCCGTGCCGACCCTCGTCATCGTCGGGGCCGACGACCCGTCAACCCCGGTTGCCTCGGCGGAAGCGCTCGCACGCACCATCCCCGCCGCGCGGCTCGAGATCGTCCCGGATGCGTCGCACATCCCGACCGCGGAGCAACCGGCCGCGGTCGCCGGCGCGCTGTTGCGCTTCCTTTTG
>JAVVHH010000105.1:0-13284 GCA_032249615.1 Acetobacteraceae bacterium | reverse complement strand
GAAGGTCGACATGCTCTCATCCATGGCGGACTGGGCGTTGGCGGCAATCTGCTTACTGAGGTCCTGCAGGCCGCTGGCGACGATCTGGCTGGACTTCATGACCGCCTCGAGGTTGCCCTGACCGAAGGAGATGAATTGTTCTGCTGACTTCATTTTTCCCGTCCCTTACAAGGGGCCTCGCCCCGGTAGAAAGCTGCAGCAGCTTTGCACCGGTGTCCGGGCGATGCTGCGGTGCAACATTGCCCGTATGCCGGATTCTGCCGACGAAATCAAAGTTAATTGTGCACTGCACAATGCACGGAGCGCAGGGCTCGCTGCCAATTTGCGCATGATGCTCTCCACCATGCAGCGAAAGTCCGCTCATAACCCACTGACGGCGTTGCGAACATGGTGGACAGCCCACGCTGCCCGCCTGTATGCTTCGGCCTCGGATACATAGGGCGGCGTCGATGAACTTGGGTTTGGCACTGCGGCGTCGCGTGCTCGGATGTGTAGCTCTTTGCCTGTTGCTCGGTGGCCTCTGCGGCACGGCCCGGGCTCAAATCGGCTCGGACCGCTACGCATCTATCGTCGTCGACGCGCAGTCCGGGCAGATCATCTCTGCCGCCAACCCAGACGAATACCGGTTCCCGGCAAGCCTGACCAAGATGATGACAATCTACATGGTCTTTGAAGCGATCCGCGACGGGCGGCTCAGCTTCACCGACATGGTCCCCGTCTCGGCCTGGGCGGCGTCCATGCCGCCCACGAAGCTCGGCCTCGTGCCGGGCACGGCGCTGACGGTCGAGCAAGCGATCCTCGGCCTCGTCACCAAGTCGGCCAACGACGCCGCCGCCGCCTTGGGCGAGTTGCTGGGGGGCGATGAGGACCGCTTCGCCCAACTGATGACCGTCCGCGCCCACGCCCTCGGCATGACGCGCACCACGTTCCGCAACGCCTCCGGGTTGCCGGACTGGGGCCAGGTCACCACGGCGCGCGACCTGGTCGTGCTCGCCCGCCATCTGCTGCAGGATTTCCCGCAATATTACCATTATTTCAGCACACCCTCCTTCGTGTTCCATCGCCACTTCATCCCCAACCACCAGACGCTGCTGCGGACTTACGCCGGCGCCGATGGGTTGAAGACGGGCTACACCGAGGCGTCCGGCTACAACGTCGTCACTTCCGCTCTGCGCGGTGACGTCAGATTGATCGGCGTCGTGCTGGGCGCGAGCAGCGGGTGGGAGCGCGATCAGCATATGTCCGCCTTGCTGGACCAAGGATTCGCCCGCCTCGGCGTCGGCCCCGTGCAGGTCGCGCAGCACTTCCCGTCCCTGATCGGTTCGGCCCATGCGGCCCCCGCCTTGCGGCCCGTGGCACTGCGTCCGGTGGCGCTGCGGCCCGTGGTGCTGCCGCCCGTGGTGGAGACGCCGATGCCGGCGCGCCGCGGGCATGCGGCGACCCGGGCCGCCGCGCCACGCGGTGCGGCCAAGTCGTGGAGCCCGCCCGCGGTGCGGCGGGCGACCGCACCGGAGCCATACCGCGCCGTTCCTAGGGCGCGCCACGAGCCCGCGCGGGCCAGCCGGCAGGTGCAAACCGGGCGTTATCCCGGCTGAGCGCGAGCGCCCTTGCGCCCGGAGCAGGCACTGCGCATTTTGATGTGTATTCGATCGCAGCGCGCCGGTGTGCGTTGCCGGCAAAGGGATTGATTCCGGATGGATGGGGGTAGCGACGCACGGCGGATCACGATTCATTCGCCGGCCGACTTCGATGGCATGCGCGCCGCCGGACGGCTCGCCGCAGAAACGCTCGATTTTCTGACGCCCCATGTCGTGACCGGCGTCACGACGGCCACGCTCGACCAGCTCTGCCACGATTTCATCGTCGGCCACGGCGCCACCCCCGCGCCGCTCAACTACCGCGGCTTCCCCAAGAGCATCTGCACGTCGATCAACCATGTCGTCTGCCACGGCATTCCCGGCGACCGTAAGCTCGTGGACGGCGACACGCTCAACATCGACATCACCGTCGTGCTGGATGGCTGGCACGGCGACACGAGCCGGATGTTCGTCACAGGCACCCCGTCGACCCGGGCCAGCCGGCTCATCGAGGTCACCCACGAGGCGCTGATGCGGGGTGTCGAGATGGTGCGGCCGGGGGCCACGCTCGGCGACATCGGGCACGCTATCCAAGTCTACGTGGAAGCGGCCCGGTTCTCCGTCGTCCGCGATTTTTGCGGCCATGGCATCGGCCGGCGGTTCCATGAAGCGCCCAATGTGCTGCATTTCGGCCGGCCGGGCGATGGCCCCGTGCTGAAGCCGGGCATGTTCTTCACCATCGAACCCATGGTCAACGCGGGCCGCCCGGAGGTGAAGGTGCTGGACGACGGCTGGACCGCCGTCACCCGCGACCGCAGCCTCTCGGCCCAATTCGAGCACATGGTGGGCGTAACGGAGACGGGCGTCGAAGTCTTCACCTTCTCGCCCGCAGGGTTGCACAAGCCGCCCTACGCGGCCTGAGCGTGCCCGCCTTCCAGACGACCCACCGGCTCCGGTTCAACGACACCGACCGTCTCGGACACGTGAACAATGCCGTGTTCGCGGTGATGCTCGAGCAGGGGCGATCCGAGATGGCGTTTGAGGCCGGGCTCCCGCTCGGCGGGGACACCACCTCCCTCGTCATCGTCCGCCTCGAGCTCGATTTCGTGCGCGAGATGATGTGGCCCGGCGACGTGCTGGTCGAGACGGAGGTGCTGCGCTTGGGTGGCCGCTCCTTCACGCTGCAGCAGCGCCTCCTCCATGGCGGCGACGTTTGCGGCCGCGCGCAGACGGTGCTGGTGATCCTAGATCAGGCCACCAAGCGGGCCATCTCCATCGACCCCTGGCGCACCGCGCTGCAAGCCTTCCAGCCGTGACCGATCTGCTCGGCTCGGTGCCCGCGCCGGACGAACCGGCGCCGGCCGCGAGCCCGCTCAGCACCGAGAAGCACCGGCAGCGGATGCGGGCCCGGTTGCTGACCGCCGGGCCGGAGAGCGTGGCCGACCATGAACTGCTCGAGATGGTGCTGTTTTTGGCCCTGCCGCGTCGCGACACCAAGCCGATCGCGCGGGCCCTGCTGTCGCGCTTCGGCTCGTTCGCCGGGTCGATCGCGGCGCCCGCGACCGATCTGCGGGGGATCGATGGGCTGGGCGATGCGGGCATTGCCGCGCTCAAGACGGTGCAGGCCGCAGCGCTACGCCTGGTCCGGGCCGAGGTGCGGGACCGGCCGGTGCTGACGCATTGGAGCGCGCTGCTGGACTATCTCTCGGCCGTCATGGCGCGGGACCGGGTCGAGCAGTTCCGCGTCCTGTTCCTCGACAACAAAAACCGGCTCATCGCCGACGAGGCGCAATCGCGCGGAACGGTCAACCACACGCCCGTCTACCCGCGCGAGGTGGTCAAGCGCGCCCTCGAATTGCACGCGAGCGCGCTCATTCTCGCGCACAACCACCCCTCCGGTGACCCGGCGCCGTCTCGAGACGACATCGCCATGACACGCGACATCAAAACGGCCGCCGAGGCGCTCGGGCTGGTGCTGCACGACCACGTGATCGTCGGCAACGGGGCGACGCTCAGCTTTCGCGCCCAGGGACTACTGTAGCCGCCCTCCGCCGCTCGCCAGTGACTTGGCCGCAGCCGGGCGCGGGTGCAGGATCGGGGCCAACGGAGGAACCATGGCCAAAGTCATCATCAGCTGCGCCGTCACCGGGGCGATCCACACGCCGAGCATGTCGGATCACCTGCCGATCACGCCGGAGGAAATCGCGAAAAGCAGCATCGAAGCGGCCGAGGCGGGCGCCGCCATCATCCACCTGCACGCGCGCGACCCGGAGACCGGCGAGCCGACGCCCGACCCGGCGGTGTTCATGCGCTTCCTGCCGACCATCAAGCAGAGCACGGACGCGGTGGTGAACATTACGACCGGCGGCGGGCTCTCGATGACCCTTGAGGAGCGGCTGGCGGCCCCCATGCAGGCCAAGCCCGAGATGTGCAGCCTCAACATGGGGTCGATGAACTTCAACATCTCCAACGCGGCGAACCGGGTGAAGACCTGGAAGCACGCCTGGGAGAAGCCGTACCTCGAGCGGACCGACAACTACATCTTCCGCAACACCTTCAAGGACGTCGAGGACATCGTCGAGCGGCTGGGGAAAGGGCATGGCACCCGGTTCGAATTCGAATGCTACGACATCGGCCACCTCTACAACCTGGCCTACATGCTGGACCGCAAGGTCGTGGAGCCGCCGCTCTTCGTGCAGTCGATCTTCGGCATCCTGGGCGGGATCGGCGCGGATCCGAGAAACCTGCTGTTCGCCCGCGAGACGGCTGACAAGCTTTTCGGCGACCAGTATGTCTGGTCGGTGCTCGCGGCGGGACGCCACCAGATGCCGTTTACCACCATGGCCGGCATTCTGGGCGGCAACGTCCGCGTCGGGCTGGAGGACAGCCTCTACATCGCCAAGGGCAAGCTTGCGACGTCGAACGCCGAGCAGGTCGCGAAAATCAGGCGCATCCTCGAGGATCTGAGCCTGGAAATCGCCACGCCAGCCGAAGCGCGCGAGATCCTGCAGCTGAAAGGCGGCGACCGCGTTGGATTCTGACATGCTCACCACCGAAGCCGCCGCCCTGCACCATGCGATCGTGACGATCGACACGCATATCGACATTCCCTGGCCGCATGGGCCGGATCCGTTCGTCGACTTGCCGCGCGGCAAGGAGGCGCGGCGGGTCGACTTGCCGAAGATGCGGCGGGGCGGCCTCGGGGCCGGCTGCTTCGCCGCCTATGTGCCGCAGGGGCCGCGCGACGCGGTCGGGTTGCGTGCCGCGTCGGAGCGGGCGCTGGCCATGCTGGACGCGATCAACGCCATGGGCCGGACCGAGGGTGACCTCGCGGCGGTGGTCACCGATACCGCTGATGCCATCGAGCAAGCTCGGCGCGACGGCATTCTGGCGATCATCCCCTGCGTCGAGAACGGCCACGCGATGGGCGAAGACCTCGGCCTGCTCGCAGAGTTCCGGGCGCGCGGCGCGCGCTACATGACCTTGACCCATAACGGCCACAACCTACTCGCCGACAGCAGCAACCCGCGCGCCGATTTGGGCGACGCGGCGACGCTGCATGGCGGCCTCTCCGAACTGGGGCGCGCCGCCATTGCCGAGTTGAACCGCCTCGGCATGCTGGTCGACATTTCGCACGTGTCGCAGCAGGCGGCACTGCAGGCGGCCATGCTGTCGAAAACGCCGGTGGTCGCGACCCATTCCTGCGTGCGGGCGCTGTGCGACGTGCCGCGCAACGTAGACGACCTGATGCTCGAGGCGATCCGGGATTGCGAGGGCCTCGTCAACGTCACCGCCGTGCCGAGCTTCGTGCGCAAGAGCGGCAAAGCGGCGGAGGTGTCGGTGGCCGATTACGTGGACCACATCGACTACATCGTGCGCCGGGCCGGGCTCGCCCATGCGGGCATCAGCTCCGACTTCGATGGCGGCGGCGGGTTCTCCGGCTGGCACGACGCGGCCGACAGCCAGAACATCACGGCCGAGCTGCTGCGCCGGGGCTATGGCGCGTCCGAAATCGCGGCCCTGTGGGGCGGCAACTTCCTGCGCCTGCTGCGGCGAGCGGAGGAGCTTGCGGATGCCTGAACTGCGGCCCGGCCTCGGCACGATCGGACAGGGCACCTGGCACATGGGCGAAGACCGCTCGCGCCGGGCTGCCGAAATCGCCGCGCTGAGGCTGGGGCTCGACCTCGGGATGACGCTGATCGACACGGCGGAGATGTATGCCGAGGGCGGGGCGGAGGAGGTTGTCGGCGAGGCGATCGCGGGGCGGCGGGACGAGGTGTTCCTGGTCAGCAAGATCTATCCGCACAATGCCAGCCACTCCGGCGTCGCGGCCGCCTGCGCGCGCAGCCTGCGCCGGCTGAAGGTCAACTGCCTGGACCTCTATCTGCTTCACTGGCCCGGCAGCACCCCCCTCCACGAGACGGTCGAGGCGTTCGAGCGGCTGAAGGATGCCGGCAAGATCCGCGCCTGGGGCGTCTCGAATTTCGACCTGGACGCGATGCGGAAGATGCCGCCGGGCTGCGCCACGAACCAGGTGCTCTACAATCTTGGCGAGCGCGGGATCGAATACGACCTCCTGCCGTGGTCGCGCGAGCACGGCATGCCGGTGATGGCCTACTCGCCGGTCGCCCAAGGCGGGCGGTTGCTGGCGAATCCGGCCTTGAAAGCCGTCGCCGGACGCCACGGGGTCACCCCGGCGCAGGTCGCGCTGGCTTGGACTCTGCGCGAGCCGGGCGTCCTCGCGATCCCGAAGGCGGCCGACCCGGCACATGTGCGGCAGAACGCCGAGGCCGCCCGGCTACGCCTGTCCGAGGAAGACCTGCGCGCCCTCGACGCCGCCTTTCCGCCGCCGGCGCGCAAGCGGCCGCTGGCGATGCTGTAGGCTCAGCGCCCCGCCGCATACCCCTGCATCCCGCGCGGATTTGCGCCAGCGCGCAGCACGCCGGCCGTGACATTCGCCGCCGAGAGCCGGCCCTCCGACCAATCCTCCCCCTGTTCCGCCCGATGCCCGCGCGCGATCAGCTCGTCCAGCACCGCACGGTCGTAGCGGCCCTCGAGCACCAGTTTCCCCGGGCGGGAGACGCGCGGCCAGAACGAGCTCGGCCAATGCTCCGAGTGGAAGGACGGCGCGTCGATCGCCTGCTGGATCGACCAGCGGTAATGGACCATGCGCAGGAAGAAGGTGAGGGACCATTGGTCCTGCTGCTCGCCACCTGGCGTGCCGAACGCCATCCAGGGCGCGCCGTCCTTGAGCGCGAAGCTGGGCGACAGCGTGGTGCGCGGCCGCTTGCCCGGGGCCAGCCCGTTCGGCACGCCCTCCCGTAGCCAGAACATCTGGCCGCGCGTTCCCATCGGGAAGCCCAGCTCCGGCACGACCGGGCTCGATTGCAGCCACCCGCCCGACGGCGTCGCGCTGACCATGTTGCCCCAGCGGTCGATGACGTCGATGTGAACCGTGTCGGCGCTGCTAACACCGAGGCGCGCCACGCTGGACTGACCGCTCACCCCGAGACGGCCGACCGTGGGCTCGCCCGCGCCGGCATCCTGCATCATCGTGTCGGCCCGGGCGGCCGCGTCGTGATCGACCCAGCCGTTGCGGCCCGGCAGCCGGCCCGGACGCAGCTCGTTCGACGCCTCCTTGCCGACCAGGGCACGCCGCTCGCCGTTGTAGCCGTCCGATAGCAGGGTGCCGAGCGGCACGCCGGGCACGTCGCCGTAGAAGGCCTCACGGTCGGCGAAGGCGAGCTTGGCGCATTCCACGACCGTGTGGACGAACTCGGCGCCGAGCGGGTCCATCGCGCCGATATCGAACCCGCGGAGCAGGGCGAGTTGCTGCAGGAACACCGGTCCCTGGCTCCACGGCCCGCATTTCAGCACGGTGTAGCCGTGGTAATCGAACCCGACCGGGTCTTCGAGGCCGGGCTGCCACGTCGCGAAATCCTGGGCGGTCAGCAGGCCGCGGTGTCGGCGGCCGGAGGCGTCGAGCATCGGCTCGGCGGCAAAGAAGCGCCCGACCGCCTCGGCGACGAAGCCGTCGTACCAGGCCCGGTAGGCGGCCTCGATCCGCTGCTCGCGGCTGGAGCCCACCGCCTCCCGGCAAATCCGCTCGTACGTGGCGGCGAGCGCCTCGTTGCGGAACAGGGCGCCGGGCTGCGGCGTCTGGCCGCCGGGCAGGAACACGGCGGCGCTGGTGTGCCACTCCGCCTCGAACATCGGCCGCATCGTCTCGATCGTCGCCGACACGCGCGGCACCAGCGGCACCCCGTTGCGGGCATAGCCGATCGCGAACGACAGCACGTCCGCCAACTCCCACGTGCCCCACTCCCGCAGGACGCGGCACCAGGCGCCGAACGCTCCCGGCACGGTAGCCGGCAGGAAGCCGGTGCCGGGGATCAGGTCGAGCCCGAGCTCGGCGAACGCGTCGAGCGTCGCGGCCTGAGGGGAGGGGCCCTGGCCGCAGACGACGTGCTGCGTGCCGGACGCCGCGCTGTGCAGGATGATCGGCGCGTCCCCGCCCGGCCCGTTCAGGTGCGGTTCGGCCACCTGCAGCGTGAAGGCGGTCGCCGTCGCCGCATCGAACGCATTGCCGCCGCGCTCGAGCACCGCCATCCCGACCGCGGTCGCGAGCCAGTGCGTGCTGGCGACGACGCCGAACGTGCCCGTGATGTCGGGGCGGGTGGTGAAGGCCGATGCGAGCATGGGGGGAACTCTGCCGTTGCGTTCCCGCCAGCCTATGCGCAAGGTCCGCCCCGCGCAAAAGGGGGGTCGCCGTTGCTTATCCTGATCGTCGGGCCTTCGGGCGCGGGCAAGGACACGTTGTTGAACGGCGTTCGGACCGGGATGGGCGAGCATACCGGCATGCGCTTCGTGCGCCGGGTCATCACCCGCCCCGGCGATCTGGGCGAGGAGGAGCACGAGAGCGTGACCGAGCAGGAGTTCGAACTGCGTGAGCAGGCGGGCGACTTCGCGCTCAGCTGGCGGGCGCACGGTCTGCGCTATGGGATCCCGGCCGACATCTCGTTCGATCTCGCGCGCGGCCGGGTCGTGATCGCGAACGTATCGCGGGCGGTGCTGGCCGAGGCGGCCGAAAAGTTCCCCGTCGCCGTCGTCGAGATCACCGCGCCCCGCCCGCTGCTGGAGGCCCGGCTGCTCGAGCGCGGGCGCGAGGACGCCGGCGACGTGACCCGGCGCCTCAACCGCGAGATCGAGCTGGCCCTGCCCGTGACCCGGCTGCGCGTCGTCAACGATTCCAGCAAGGAGGCCGGCGTGCATCGCCTGCTGGCAGCCATCCGCGAGGCGGCGGGGCTCGACGCCGTCCAGGGATGAGCGACCGGGTGCCGGCGCGAAGCCGGCTGGGCGCGCTACGGCTACTGCTGCCGTTCCTGCGCCCCTACCGCTGGCGGGCGATCGGGGCCGCCACCGCGCTTGGGGTCGCGGCCGCGCTGATTCTGCTGCTCGGCCAAGGCGTGCGGCGGCTGATCGACGTCGGCTTCGCGACTGCCGACCGGGCGCATCTGGACGGGGCGGCGCTGGCGATGTTCGGCGTGGTCGCGGCGTTGGGAGTGTCGACCGGCGCGCGGTATTTCCTCGTCTCCTGGATCGGCGAGCGCGTCGCCGCAGACATCCGGACGACCCTGTTCAACCGCGTGCTGGAACTCTCGCCGCCATTCTTCGAGACCATGCGCACCGGTGACGTGCTTACCCGCCTCAACACCGACACGGTGCTGCTCCAGGGGCTGGTCGGTTCGGCGGTCTCGCAATGGCTCCGCAGCCTGGTGATCGCGCTCGGGGCGTTGGCGATGCTGGTGGTGACCAGCGCCAAGCTGGCCGGGGTCGTGGTGATCGTGGTGCCGTTCGTGGTGCTTCCGCTGGTCGTGTTCGGGCGGCGGGAGCGGCGCCTCGCGCGCCTGGCTCAGGACCGGGTCGCCGACCTCGGATCCTACGCCGAGGAGACGATCAACGCGCTGCGGACGGTGCAGGCCTTCACGCACGAGCAGGAGGACCGGACGCTGTTCCGCGGCCGGGTCGAGGACGCGGTGACGGCGGGCATGCGCCGCGTGGGCGTGCGGGCCATGCTGATCACGCTGGTGATCCTGCTCGGCTTCGGCGCGATCGTGCTGAGCCTCTGGGTCGGCGGGCTCGACGTGGTGGCCGGGCGGATGACGGGCGGCCAGCTCTCCGCCTTCGTGTTCTACGCCGTGCTCGTCGCGACGAGCACGGCCGGCATCGCCGAGCTCTGGGGCGAGGTGCAGCGGGCCGGGGCGGCGGCGGAACGGATCGGCGAATTACTGGCCGAACAGCCGATGGTGACGGCCCCGGCGCACCCCGTCCCCATTCCCGCGGGCGGGGGCGAGGTGCGCTTCGAGAGCGTCATGTTCCGCTACCCGTCACGCCCGGAGATGTCGGCGCTCGACGGGTTCAGCCTGCATGTTCGGGCCGGCGAGACGGTGGCGCTGGTGGGGCCGAGCGGCGCGGGCAAGACGACCGTGTTCCAGCTGCTACTCCGCTTCTATGACCCGGCCTCCGGACGCATCCGGCTCGACGGCGTCGACCTGCGCGACGCGGACCCGGCCGCCGTGCGGGGGCGCATCGGCCTGGTGAGCCAGGAGCCCATCATCTTCGGCGCGAACGTGTGGGACAATATCCGCTACGGTCGCCCCGGTGCGTCCGACCTCGATGTGCGGGGCGCCGTGGACGCTGCCTCCGCTGGGTTCCTCCACGAATTGCCGCAGGGGTTCGACAGCTTCCTCGGCGAGCGCGGTGTGCGCCTCTCCGGCGGGCAGCGCCAGCGCGTCGCCATCGCCCGAGCCGTGTTGCGCGACGCGCCGGTGCTGCTTCTCGACGAGGCGACGAGCGCGCTAGATGCGGAAAGCGAAGCGGCGGTGCAGCAGGCGCTCGCCGCGCTGTCGGCAGGCCGGACGACGCTGGTTATCGCCCACCGCCTGGCGACCGTGCGCCGGGCCGACCGCATCGTCGTGATGGACCGGGGCCGCGTGGTAGCCATCGGCCCGCACGACGCCCTCATGCGCGAAGGCGGCCTCTACGCGCGGCTGGCGGCGCTGCAATTCGCGCAGTGACGCGGGGAAACAAACCGAGCCACTACCCTGCCGCACATTGACACGGGAGTGCGGGGCCCGATGTGCGATGGTGATGTCCCTCCCGATCTGCGACTACGCCATCATCGGCGACACGCACACGACCGCGCTCGTCAGCCGCGACGGCTCCGTGGACTGGCTCTGCTGGCCGCGTCATGACAGCCCGGCACTGTTTCTCCGCCTGCTCGACGACGACAAAGGCGGCGCTTGCCGCATCGAATTCGAGGGATCGACCGAGCAAACCCGGCGCTACCTGCCCGACACAAACATCCTCGAGACCAGCTTCGACGCCTCGGACGGCGCCGCCGTGCTCACCGACTTCATGCCGGTCTATCCACCGACCACGATGCCGGAGGAGGGGCCGGACGGCGACGCGGAAAGCCGGCTCATCCGCATCCTGTTTTGCACCAGCGGCACCGTCGTTGGCCGCTTCGTGGTTCGGCCCACCTTCGACTACGCCCGGCTTTCCTGCGATCCGCGACCCGAGGCGGATGGTTCGGTGCTGTTCGAAGCCGGGGAGCACCGGATCCGGGTCACCAGCAGCCAACCGATCGCCACCGACCGCGGCACCGCGATGGTCGCCTTCCGGCTGCACGCGGGTGAGCGCATGCACCTGGTGCTCACCCAAGGTCAGGATGGCGAGGTCCCCTGCGTCCAGGAGCCGGACGGCGCCATGGACCGCCTGCGGGACACCGCCCGCTGCTGGCGGGACTGGATCGGCACCTGTACCTACGAGGGCGAGCACGCCGCTTCGGTCCGCCGTAGCGCCTTGTTCCTCAAGCTGATGACCTATGCGCCCACCGGCGCGATCATCGCGGCCCCGACCCTTGGCCTGCCCGAGGCGGTGCCCGGAAACCGCAACTTCGACTACCGCTACGCCTGGTTGCGCGACGCGAGCTTCACCATGACCGCGTTCGTCAACCTCGGCTACCGCCGCGAGGCGAAGGAATACCTCCGCTTCCTGTGCAGGGCCGATGGCAGTCACGGGCGTGACGTGCGGGTCATGTATGGGGTGGACGGCGCCGTGCCCGCCGAGACGGAATTGCCGCATCTGGCAGGCTGGCGCGGCATCGGGCCCGTCACGACCGGCAACGCGGCGGCCGACCAGACGCAATACGACATCTACGGCGAGCTGCTCCTGGCGGTCGACGACTACCTGGAAGCCGCCGGCGAAGATGTGCCCGCCGAGATGGCCGAGCATCTCCCGCGTTTCGTCAGCAACCTCGCCGAACGCGCGGTCGCGGCGCGCAACGAGCCGGACCAGGGTCTCTGGGAAACGCGCGTGCCGCCGCAGCACTTCGTCCACACCAAGGCTCTCATCTGGGTCGCGCTCGACCGCGCGGTGCGGCTCGCGGGGCGGCTGGGCGGCATTGGCGCCGAGCAGATCGCCCGATGGCAGTGGGCCGCGGGCGAGATCCGGACCGAATACCTCGAGCGTGGCTGGAGCGAGGCGCGCGGTAGCTACGTCCAGGCCTTCGATACCGACGTGCTCGATGCGTCCGTGCTGCGGATCGCCCTGTTCGACGCCCTTCCGGTGAATGCCCGGCTGTCGAGGACGCTCGATGCGATCCAGGCCGAACTGGGCGACGGCGACCTGATCTACCGCTACCGCGCCCCCGACGGCATGCAGGGACAGGAAGGCACGTTTTCGGCCTGCGCCTTCTGGTTCGCGAGCTGCCTGGCACTCGTCGGCCGCGTGGACGAGGCGCATGCGCGGCTCCGCCGGCTGCTCGCCCGCGCCAACGACGTCGGCCTCTTCGGCGAGGAGATCGACGCCGCCACCGGCGAGCAGCGCGGCAACTTTCCGCAGGGCTTCACCCACATGGCGGTCATCAACCACTCCGTCCGCCTCGCTGCGTTCGAGACGGCCCGGTCGCAGGCGGCTTAGCGAGGCGGGAGGAGCGTATCGAACGCAGCGTCGAGCGCCGCGTCCGATTGCGCCTGCGCCGTCCGCCGCGCGGCGACCCAAGCGCGATCGGCCGCGAGCGAAGCCTGCGCTTCCTTCAGCATGCGCGCGAGTTCGGCCGGTTGCGGGCCGCCGATCCCCTTGGCGGCGTCGACCATGTTGCGCGCGCCGAGGACGGCCTTGAACCGCGCCGGGTCGAGTGGCAGCGCCGTCTGCTCCTGCCCCGTCTGGCGGGCGGCTTCGGCGTAGATGCGCTGCGCCTCCTCGTAGGGGATCGTCGTCGGCGTCGCGCCGTGCGCCCGGCCCCAGGTCACGAGATCGGAGGCGAAATGGTGGCCCAGCCGGAACGGCACGTCCGCCTCGCGCTCGAGCGTGTCCGCGAGTTCGGTCGTGGTGGACCAATCGGCGTCGACTTCGGCCGCCGCGCGCGCCTCATCCAGCACCAGCCCGCCCAGCACGTCGGACCACCGCGCCGCCGTCACCCGCGCGGCTTCCACCGCCCGCTCGGCGCCGTCGCGCTTGTAGTCGGGCATGCCCGCCGTGACGTTGTGCGCTTCGAACAGGTAGGCGACCGTCAGCCCGACCGCCTCGCTCGCCTGCAGGCGCAGCACGTTCAGCCCGTAGGGGTTGCGTTTCTGCGGCATGATGCTGCTAGGCCCCGTCAGCCGCCCCTCTTGCAGCATCAGCCAAGGGTGCGGCTGGGCAT
>JAVVHH010000104.1:0-13533 GCA_032249615.1 Acetobacteraceae bacterium | reverse complement strand
CCCCGCACAGCGTCGCAGCAAGACATTTATGGGTTGAGGACCTAGACTCGGCCTCAGCAAGCCGCCGGGCCGCAGCTGCCGCCTTTCGCTCGGCAACTGGGTCGCGTCCGTCACGAACTCTGCCGCGTAGCGCCTCCGCTTTTCTCCTGGCCTGGGCGGTGCTCAGCTCGCTACCCCAATCCCCGATCGTCTCGCGCCGGACCTTTCCGTCCGCCCGATACTGCATGAGGAACACCTTGCGATGCTGCCCGTCCGCCCGGTTCGGCATGACCCGGATCCCGAACCCCTTCAGCTGGTCGTCGAAGAACATCGCGTCCTTCTTACCGTCCGGGCAGCGCAGCTCCGCGATGGTCGCGTCGGTCAATTTCAAGCACCAGATGCCCGGGATGGGCCTCCCGTGCGGACTCTCTGCGGACTCATTTCCATGGCATGCTTCTGACGCTTGCTGGCAACAGTTGGCAAGAGCCAATGCGGATTACTCGACTAAAACAATGGTTTACGGCAAGTCTTGGCGTTCCCTGGCTGTTCCTGGCAACCTAAAACTCAAGACTACGAATCTGGGGGTTGGAAGTTCGAGTCTTTCCGGGCGCGCCAGTTCAGCTGCCGACCTCAGCGCACGGACCATTGATCACCTAAGTTGTAGGATTGACGGCGGCCCGCTAGTCTCCCGCGTGACAACCTGGTTTTCGAGGGCTGGACCACGGTCGATGTTGTCTGCGTAAGCCACCGAGCAGACGCAATTTCGCCCTCCTGACTTAGCGGTATAGAGCCAGCGATCGGCATCGAGCAGCAAGTCGTTCGCTGTGCACCCCGTCGTGGGCTGCATCGTCGCCAGCCCGATGCTTACGGTAACATAGCCGATCGGACTGCCTCGGTGCTCGATCCGCAGGTCCTCGATCGCGCCGCGGAGCCGCTCAGCAAGGTCGTGGGCTGCGTCCACGCTCATGTCGGGCATGATGGCCACGAACTCCTCGCCGCCATACCGCGCCTTGAGGTCGTCGGGCCGGCGAATGTGGGCGTCCATGCAGGCGGTAATGGCCCGAAGCACGTCGTCACCGGCCAGGTGCCCATATGTATCATTGAATTTCTTAAAAAAATCGGCATCGAGCATCAGCACGGTCAGCATGCTGCCGTGCCGCATTGCGCGCCGGAACGCCCGGTCGAGTTCACGATCGAATGCGCGGCGGTTGACGAAGCCGGTCAAAGCGTCTGTTTGGGCGAGAATCGACAGACGATACGCCGCCGCGGCCAAGGCCTGCTCCGTCTTGCTCCGCCGCAGCATCTCGCGCCGGAAGAGCAGTGATGAGGTGACCGTAGCCGCACAGAGCAGAAGCATGACCGGCCCGATGACCATCGCTTTGCGCCACCACGGCGCGTAGATCTCCTCGGTGGAGAGTGCGACCGTCAGGATCAGCGGCAAGCTGCCGATGCGGCGAAACGAATAGAGTCGCTCGATCCCATCGAACAGTGCAACGCTAACGAACTGTCCGGAACGCATGCTGGCGAAACGAGCGAAATTAGGACTCGCCCTCACGTCGTAGTCGACTTCGGTTTCCTTGAACGGGTAACGGATCAACACACGGCCGTCGTCCCGAAGGAGCGTGATCGTCCCTTTCGACCCCAACTCCAGCTTCTCGAAAAGACGTATGAAGTAGTTCAGGCGCAGTGATGCGGACGCCACGCCGGCGAAGCGGCCCGTTTCATCCGTGATACGCCGGCTTATCGAGAACCGGAGATCACCGCCGGCCAGACGGCTCCTGAACACCCGGCTGACGAACAGCCCGACGTCCGAATTTTGTTGATGAACGCGGAAATAGTCTCGGTCGGCAACTCTTACCGGCGGCGGAACCAAGGAAAGCGAGTCCTCGACCACGCGCCCTTCGGGATCAAGCACCAGCAGGGAGCCGAGATCTTCTGCGGTCGCCGACCGGTCGAACAGAGCATGGTGCCGGATCGCGGGGCTGGTCTGATCGATCCCGGGTTCGACCAGCGCCTTGACCAACCCCGTCAGCGACAGGTCGAGGATCGAGATGTTGCGCCCAATGTCGCGGTCCAGCGCGAGAAGCAGGCTGCCCGCGCTTCGCTCGGCCTGCGCCCACGCGTCGTTACGGCTCTCCAGGAGAGCCATGCTGCCGAGAACGGCCATGCCCAAGGCCACGCTGATCCCGGTTGCCGTCAGCAACCAGGAGCGATCGACGCCGTTCGCCCCTCGTGCGCGGGAAAGGACTAGAAACTCGTTCATCTCCGCGCGGCTGCGGCCCCACCTTCTCTCAGGCCGAGTATTCTCCCTATGCCTAAACGAAGACTTAAGGCGAGCAGTTGTTGCAGCGCACAAATAGAGCTAGATAGCCGCTTTCTTTGGGCGGACCTCCATGCTTCGGATCGATGATCTGGTCTTCAATGCCTGGGGGCGGCGCTTTTTCGACCACGCGACGGTTACCCTGCCGACCGGCACCAAGGTTGGACTGGTCGGCCGTAACGGGGTGGGGAAGTCGACCTTGTTCCGGCTGGTCCTCGGTGCGCTATCACCCGACAGCGGCACGATCGAGCTCCCTCGCGGCGCCCGGGTCGCCAGCGTCGATCAGGAGCATCCGGCAACGCCGGTCAGCCTGGTCGACACCATTCTGGCCGCCGATGAGCAGCGCGACGCACTGTATACGGAGTTGGAGACGGCAGAACCGGAGCGCATCGCCGACATCTACGCGCGGCTGGCCGAGATCGACGCCGACCGCGCGCCAGCAAGGGCGGCCGAAATCCTGGCCGGCCTCGGGTTCTCGACGGACGATCTCGCGCGGCCGATGGCGGAGTTTTCGGGTGGTTGGCGCATGCGCGTGGCGCTTGCCGCGGCCCTGTTCGCCGAGCCCGACCTGCTGCTGCTCGACGAGCCGACCAACTACCTGGACCTCGAGGGCGCCCTCTGGCTCGAAGCCCGGCTCGCCAAATACCCGAACAGCGCGCTCATCATCAGCCACGACCGCGAGCTACTGAACCAGTCCGTCGACGCCATCCTGCATTTGGCTGACGGCAAGCTCGACCTTTATCCGGGCGGCTACGACGATTTCGAGCGCCGGGTCGCGGAGAAGCGGCGGCTGCAAGCGGCGTCGCGGGTCAAGCAGGAAGCGGAGCGGGCGCACCTGCAGAGCTTCGTGGACCGCTTCCGGGCCAAGGCGAGCAAGGCGGCGCAGGCGCAGTCCCGCATCAAGCGGCTGGCCAAGCTCGAACCGGTCGCCGCCGTCTCGAGCGAGCACACGGCGCCGTTCACGCTGCCATCTCCCCCGCGCCCGCTGGCCCCGCCGCTGATGCGCCTCGAGGGCGCCAGCGTCGGCTATGACGGCACGCCCGTGTTGCGGGACATGAACCTGCGCCTCGATATCGACGACCGGATCGGCCTGCTCGGGGTCAATGGCGCCGGCAAGTCGACCTTTGCCAAGCTGGCCGCCGGGGCGCTGACGCTCTCGGCCGGGCACATGCAGCGCGAGCGGCGGATCGGGGTCGGCTGGTTCCACCAACACCAGATCGAGGCGCTCGACCCGGCCGACACGCCGCTCGACATCCTGCGCCGCGCCCGGCCCGAGGATAGCGAACAATCCTACCGGTCGCGTCTGGCGCTCTGGGGCATCGGCTTCGACAAGCAATCGACCACGGCGGCCAACCTCTCCGGCGGCGAGCGGGCGCGCTTGCTGCTCAACCTGGTCGCGATGGCCGCGCCGCACCTCCTCATCCTCGACGAGCCGACCAACCACCTCGATATCGATAGCCGGCGGGCGCTGCTCGACGCGCTGAACGATTACGGGGGCGCCGTCATCCTGATCACGCATGACCGCTCGCTGATGGAATTGGTCGCCGACCGGCTCTGGCTGGCGGCCGACAACACGGTGGCGCCGTTCGAGGGAGACATGGACGACTACGCCCGGCATGTGCTGGATCGGGCGAAGGTGGCGACGCCGGGTCAGGGCCGGGCGGCGAAGGGCAAACGCAAGCGCGCCGCCTGACGGCCTTCGCGCCGGGCAAAGCGCCGGGCTGGCGCAAGTGTTGCGCGGTCCGTATAAAATACCTCGTCTCCAGGGTAATTCATCCATGAAACATCGCGGTTGCCTGCTTCCAGCAGGTCTGGCTGGCCTTGCGCTCTCCCTGTCGATCGCCCCGGCGCGGGCGCAGGTGCCGGTGGCGTGCACCCCCACACCGATTGAGGTCGTCCGCTCACGCGGCGGCACCATCGACTATCTCGGGAGCGTGTCCAATATCCCCGACCTCTGCCGCGTCGTGCGTTCGGGTGAGGCCGGCGACTACTATTATGGCGTCTGGAAGTCCGACTGGCCCGGCGCGGGCCAGGCCTACCCCGCCCTCAAGACCGTCATCAACGGTGGCCTGAATAGCAAGGCAAGCTTCATCACGCGCTCGTTCCCCGGCATGCAATGGGTCGATACGCTGGTCAACGAGGGGCTCGAATATGTCAGCGTCGACGGGCGCCCGTATGCCACCTTGCGGGTGATGCACGAGCGGGAGGGCATCGAAGGCAACACCTACCATTCGCGCATCACGGTCTGGCGGGACGTCAATACCGGCGCCGCGCTGCGCACCTACGAGCAACAGATCTCAGGGCAGTCCTATGGCCCGGACACGACATGGCAGGCCGTCAAAGTGCAGCCGATCCCGCCCGGCAAGGCAGGATAGCTACATCAGGAACACGGCCTTGCCGCTGGCCTGCCCGTCGAACTTGACGTAGGCGGCTTCGGCCTCGTCGAGCGACCAGCGATCGCTGAACAGCTGGTCGACGGCGATGTCGTGGCGGGCGACGAATTGCGCGCAGTCGGCCTGGCCGACCGTCGAGAACGTCCAGGAACCGAGGATGGTCAGCTGCTTGCGCAACACGTCGGGGCTGACGTCGACGGTGAGCGTGCCGCCCTCCCCCACCAGCCCGGTCACGCCCCAGGGCGCGGCGCAGCGGACCGCGACGGAGCGGCCGGCGGCGGTGCCAGAGGTGTCCATGGTGCGGGACGCGCCGACCCCGCCGGTCAGTTCCCGCACGCGCTCGACCGGGTCCTCGCTGCTGGCGTCGATCGTCTCGTGGGCCCCTAGCTCGCCCGCCCGCCGCGCGCGCTCCGGGCTGATGTCCACGGCGATCACCCGGGCGCCCATCGCCGCAGCGAGTTGGGTGCCGGAGAGGCCGACCGGGCCTTGGCCGATGATGACCACCGTGTCGCGGGCGGTGACGTTCATGCGGACCAGGGCGCCGAAGGCGGTGCCGGTCCCGCAGGAGATGGCCGCGCCGGTGGCGAAGCTGAGCGGGTCGGGCAGGCGGACGAGCGTGCTGGCGGGGACCTTCATATAGGTGGCGTGGCCGCCGTTTCCGTTGACGCCGAAGACGGTCGCGCCCTCGACGCACATCTGCGTCCATCCGGTGCGGCAGTGCGGACAGACCGTGCAGCCGGCATAGTGATGCACCATGACCCGGTCGCCCCGGGACCATTGGCTTCTGGGGACGTCGCGACCGATGTCGGCGATGACGCCGCAGGGCTCGTGCCCGGCGATGACGGGGCCATCGGGTTCCTTGAGACCGAGCGACATGAACTTGAACTCTTTGGGCCGGCGATAGAACTTCAGGTCGCTGCCGCAAAGGCCGGAGGCTTTCATCTCCAGCACGATCTCGGTCGGACCCGGCGCCGGGTCGGGCACGGTGGTGATGTCAAGCTGTCTCTCGCCGGTGAATACGACGCCGCGCATTGCTGGCCCTCCCGCTTCATTGAGCGAAGCGTCGCAGGTGCCGCATCCCCTCGTCAACGCGGCGGCGTGGCGGTAGCGTTCGGCAAAACAGGGGGGAAACGATGCGTCGATCGTTGATGATGCTGGCGTTGCTGGCAGGGTTCGCCCAACCGGCGCTGGCCGAGATCGAGGGGCACAAGATCACCATCGGCGTGCTGACCGACCTCACGGGCGGCAACGCGACCGCGGCCGGCGAAGGCTCCGTCGTCGCCGCGCAACTGGCCGCCGAGGAGGCTCAACACCTGTTCCCCGGCACCACCATCGAGGTCATCAGCGCCGACCACCAGAACAAGGCCGACATCGCATCCACCATCACGCGGGACTGGATGGCGAACAAGGCCGTCAACGTAGTAGCCGACGTGCCCTTCTCGTCGGCCGGGCTCGCGGTCAACGAGGCGGTTCGCGGCGCCAAGCGCACGATCTTCATCGCCTCGGGACCCGGCACCAGCGACCTCACGGGCTCCGCCTGTTCGCCCAACACCGTGCACTGGACCTACGACACCTATGCCACCAGCAGCGCGGTGGCCAAGGCGCTGGTCGCGCAGGGCGGCAAAACCTGGTTCTTCATCAGCGCCGATTACGCGTTCGGCGCCGCCCTCGAGCGCGACGGCACCAAAGCCATCCAAGCCCTGGGCGGCACCGTCATCGGCTCGATCAAGAACCCGCCCTTTGCCTCGGACTTTTCTTCTTACCTGCTGACGGCACAGGCCAGCGGCGCCGAGGTGATCGGCTTCGCCAACGCGACGATCGATCTCATTAATCTCATGAAACAAGCGCGCGAGTTCGGCATGGGCACCGGCAAGCAGCGGCTGGCCGGGTTCCTCGTGCTGATCACCGACGTGCAATCGCTGGGGCTGGAGGCGGCGCAAGGCCTTTTCCTCGCCTCGCCATTCTACTGGAATTTCGACGACCGGAGCCGCGCCTTCTCGGATCGCTTCGCCGCCCGCATGAACGGTTCCAAGCCGACGATGCTGCAGGCGGGGGTCTACTCAGGGCTCGTTCACTACTTCAAGGCGGTCAAGCAGACCGGCACGACCGATGCCGCCGCGGTCATGGCCGCGATGGAATCGACGCCCGCCGATGACGACGCGTTCGGCAAGGGGTCGGTCCGCAAGGACGGCCGCGCGCTGCACGATTTCCACCTTTTCCAGGTCAAGAAGCCGTCGGAATCGTCGGGTCCCTGGGACGATTACAAGCTGATCTCCACGATCCCGGGCGAGCAGGCCTTCCGCCCGTTGGCGGAAGGGGGCTGCAAGCTCGTTCAGTAGAAGGCGGTCACGCCGTCCAGAGCGCGGGGAGGTATTCGTAGGCGCTCCCGTTCTTGGCGACGTAGCCGGAAGCCGGGAACGGGGCATGGAAGAAGTGGAGCCGGAGCTGCTCGGCCGCGGCCCGGTCGAGCAGGCGTCGCCGCGTCTTGATCGTCTGCTCCGGATCGACGTCGAACATCGCCTGCCAGTCCGGATGGCGCACGAACAGCAGCGGGTTGTTCGTGATGTCGGCAACGTAGAGGAGCTTGTCGCCGCCTGAGGTGACCTCGATGGCCGACATGCCCGGCGTATGCCCATTCGCCTGAACGGATGTGAACCCCGGGAGAATCTCGTCGCCCCACGCGAAACGCTGCAGCTCGAACCCGTCCAAAATCCTGCGGGCCGATTCGAAATTGGCGCGGGCAGCCTCGGGCGCGGCGTTCATGCTGGCGTCGTCGAGCCAGTAGTCGCACTCCCCCTGCGGCACCATGAGCTTGGCCTTGGGGTATGTCGGCGATCCATCCTTGTCGCCGTGAAAATGGCTGATGATCACCGTCGAGATGTCGGCCGGCGTGATCCCGGCCGCCTCGAGGTTCGCGGCCAACCGGCCGGCGGTGGGCGGCCCGCTCTCGCCGAAGCCGGTGTCGATCAGCACGACGCCGTCCGCGGTCTCGAGCGCGAGCGGGTTGAAGGTGAGCATGAGCTTATCGGCCGGCATTCCGGCTTCGGCGAACGCGGCCCCGACCGCTGCGTCGTCGGCGTTGCGGATGAAATTGCCCGGCCGGTCGCGGACGACGTAGCCGTCGTTGAGCGCGATCGCCTGCATGTCGCCCAGCCGATACCGATAGAAGCCGGGGGCCTGCGACACCGATCTGACTGTCTGGTCCATGAACGCCTTCCATTGTTTCTCGCCGGCAAACGCGGCCAGCGCCGGTTGGTGGCACGCTTACGTCACGGCGCGCCGGTTCGCGAATTCCGGCGCGCGCCACGCCTCCGCGGCGAGCACCTCGCGCAACGCCGCGACCGCGGTCCAGAGGTCGACATAGCGCAGGTAGAGCGGCGTGATGCCGAAGCGGAGCAGGTCGGGCGCCCGAAAGTCGCCGATGACCCCGCGGGCGATGAGCGCTTGGGTCAGCGCGTAGGCGTGCTCGTGCGCAAAGGAGACTTGGCTACCGCGCTGCGCCGGGTCACGGGGCGAAGCGAGGCGCAGAGCAGCGCCGCACTCCTGCGCGACGAGGGCGATCAGCGCCGTCGAGAGACCGATCGATTTGGCCCGCAGCGCCCCCGGATCCACCTGCCCGATGCTATCGACGCCGATCTCCAGCGCCGCCAGGCTCAGGATCGGCGGCGTCCCGACCACCGTGCGCGCCATGCCCGGCGCCGGGCGGAAATCCGGCTCGAAGGCGAACGGGTCCGCATGCCCGAGCCAGCCCTGAAGCGGGAGCGACACGCGGTCGACCAGATCGGGCCGGATATAGAGGAAGCTCGGTGCGCCCGGTCCGCCGTTGAGGAATTTGTAGCCGCAGCCCACCGCGAACTCCGCCCCGCATCCCGCCAGATCGAGCGGAACGGCGCCCGCACTATGGGCGAGGTCCCAAATTACGGCCGCACCAGCCGCCTGGGCCGCCGCCGTGATGGCTCGCATGTCGAACATCGCGCTGGAGCGGAAATCGACATGCGTCAGCATTACGACCGCGGTGTCTGCGCCGATCGCGTCGGCGAGGGCGTCCCGCTCGGCCGTGCGCAGCACGTGCCCCCGCCCGAGCAACGCAGCGATCCCCTGGGCCACGTAGAGGTCGGTCGGGAAATTGCCGGTCTGCGACAGGATCGTGCGGCGCCCCGGCCGCAGCGACAGGGCCGCCCCCAGCAGCTTGAACAGGTTGACGGTCGTGCTGTCGCCAACACCCACGCTGCCCACGGGCGCCCCGATCACGCGCGCGATCTTGTCCGCGACCCGGCGCGCGAGATCGATCCATCCCGCATCGTTCCAACTGCGGATGAGGCCCTGGCCCCACTCCGCCGCGACGACCTCGGCCACGCGCGGCGCCGTGGCACGCGGCAGCGGCCCCAACGAATTGCCATCCAGGTAAACGACACCCGGCGGCAGCACGAAGCCATCCCGCAGCCCGGCCAGCGGATCGGCAGCGTCTTGCTGTTCCAGGTCGTCGCGGGTGATCGGCATGATTCGACGCGTCTCCTGCGGCACCGTTCCACGGGAGCGGGCCGGTGACAACGGCGTGTGACAAGCACCACGATTGACGTGTGCCTTTTTCCCACATAGATCCGGTGCGTGCCTCCCCATCTTGCCGACCCTTCGGCAGCGGGTCCGCCGGACCGCCCGGTGCCGCCCTCGTCCGAGCTGTTGTCCCGCGCTGTCACCGTGCTGCTGCGGCCGCTGGTGCGGCTGTGCATCCAGGCTGGTCTGACCTTTCCGGCGATGAACGACCTGATCCGTAGCCTTTATGTCGACGTCGCGGTCAAGGATGCGCTTCCGGATCCGCATTCGCGCACCGACAGCCGGGTGAGCCTCATCACGGGCGTGCATCGCAAGGAGATCCGCCGACTGCGGGAACAGCCGGAGCCGGAAGCCGGGTCGCTCGGCTCGCTGAGCCTTTCCAGCCGGGTCGTGGCGCATTGGCTCGCCACCGCAGCCGCCACCGACGCCGGCGGGCGTCCCTTGCCGCTGCGGCGATCGGGCCCGGCGCCATCGTTCGAGGCGCTGGTTGCGGACGTGACGACGGACGTGCGGCCGCGCGCGCTGCTGGACGAATGGATCGCGGCGGGGGTGGCGACGGTCGACGCCGAAGGATGGGTCCGCTTAGAGGAAGCCGCCTTCGTCCCACGCGGGGACCGCGACCAGCAGATGTTCTTCTACGCGCGCAACATGCGAGACCATCTCGCGGCCGGGTCGCGCAACGTGTCGGCGGCGCCCGACGGACCACGCTTTCTCGACCGGGCGGCCCATTACGACGGGTTGAGCCCCGGGGCGGCCGACGAGATCGAGGCGGCCGCGCGGTCGATCGCCGAGAAGGCGCTGCTGGAACTGAACCGCACCGCGATGGCGATTGCTGACCGTGACGACCGCGAGGCGGCGGATGGCGGGTTACGCGCCCACCGCGTGACGCTCGGCGTGTTCGTCTTCGCCGACGCCGGGACCTCGCCATGAGGCTGCCGCTCGCCCGGGCCGCGTGGCTCGTCTTCGCCGCCGGGATCGCGGCCTGCACGCCGGCCGCGCCGGTCGCGGTCTCGACGATCTCGGCCGGACCGGTTTGCCGCGTCGGTCCGGATGGCGACCCGCTCTACGCCGAACGGGGGATCGGGGGCACCGGCGCGCCCATCCGGCAAGTGGCCGAACGGGGCATCGGCGGCACGGGGATCATCGGCGTCGTCACCGGCTTCGCCAGCATCTGCCTCGCCGGCCACGAGGTCGCGCTGCCCGCCGGCGTTCCCGTCGAGATCGGCGGCGTGGCGGCGGACCCGCACGCGCTGCGCGCCGGCCAGGTCGCCGCCGTGGAAGCGGACGGCCCGGCGGAGGCGCTCTCCGCGCGCCGGATCACCGTGCGCTACGAGGTGGAAGGGCCGGTCGAATCGATCGCGCCCGACCGGCTGCAGGTCGCCGGGCAAACCGTCACCCTCTCCCCCGACACCTGGCTCCGCACTCCCCCGGCGGTCGGGCAATGGGTCGCCGTCAGCGGCTTGCGCAAGGCGGACGGCACCATCGCGGCGACCCGGCTCGACCTCGTGTCGACCCACACCCTCGTGGTGCACGGCGTGGTGCAGCGGGACGGGAACGCCTACCGCATCGGCGGCCTTCCTATCGCCTCCGAGCCCGAGCGGATGCTGGCGCCGGGGCTGCCGGTGAGCGTGACGGGCGCCTACGACGAGGGCACCCTGCGTGGCGCGTCAATCGCGCCCGACCTGCTGGCAGCCGATCCGGTCGCCTATTTCGGCGGAGGCATCAGCCACTTCATTCTCGAAGGCTACACGCGGCCGGAGGACGACCGTTTCTACCTGGATGCCGTGCCGCTCCTCCAGGCCCCGGCCAGTCGCCGCCTGGTTGGCGGGGGCCGCAGCATCGTGGAGTTCCGGCGCAGCGGCGGCGAGATCAAGGTCGATCCCGCCCCAGGCAGCGACGCTGCCGACCGCTTCCAGCGCGCGCCGACCCCAACGAGCGATGGGGCCCGTCGGGAAGGGCCCGGGCGCGGCGGGTCGGCTGAACGGGCCTTCGGCCCCGCCCCGATGCCCAATCGGGCGTTCGATCGACAATCCGACGGAGCCGGGGCCAACCGCTTCGACGACGGCGGCGACCGCAACGCGGCATTCGGACGGCAGCGCGGCGGTATCCCCAGCGGCCTACCGAGCGGCCCCCCCAACGGCGACGGCGGCGGAGGCCGTCGCCGCTGACGCCGCTGCTTTCCGCGACGGCGAGAATCCGGCTAAAGACGGCGGCAGAGCAGGAGCGGCCGATGCGGGTTTGGTGGTTGGTGGCGATGGTCGGGCTGGGCGGGTGCGTGGCGCAGAGTTCGCCGCTGGGCAGCGCCGGCCTGCAGCAGGCAGCGCGCAACTTCCCGCCCTTGATCATCGGGGCCAACACCGACGCGACGAGCGGTCCGGTCACGCCGCGCTCATGCCCCGCGCCGGGCAGCCGGGTCGAGCAGAAAGGCGGCCCCACGATGGAGTATCTCGGCGCCGTTCCCGGTTCGCCCGATCTCTGCCGCATGCGGGTCGGCGGCGAGAACGTGCAGGGCTGGTACGGCATCTGGCTGACCGACTGGCCCGGCGCCGCCCAGGCTTACCCGGCGCTCACCAGAGCGATGCGCGGCGGCACCGGCACGGTCGAGGGGTTCGATGTCGACATGGCGCCGGGCTATGCCTACCACGACCTGATCCGCAACGAGGGGGTCGAGCACATCAAGCTGCTGGGCAAGACCTACGACGCGATCAAGCTCGCGCATTACCGCGAGGGCGCGGACGGCAACACCTACCGCTCCGTCTCGACCATCTGGAAAGACCTGCCGACCGGCTTGCTGATCTACGGCACCTACCAGCACATCTCCGGCACCCCGGTCACCGACGACCCGCTGATCCCGACGGCGATCGTACCGGCGCGCTGAACCGAACCGGCGGTCAGGCCGGCTCGTTCTCCATCAACTCCAGCTCGTCCAGTGCGCGATGAGCAGAGCGGCGGAGCGCGTCCTCGATGACGAGGAGGAAATCGGTGCCGCCCGCCTCGGTGGTCCAGGGGTCCATCGTGGTGGAGATCAGGAACTCCACCCCTTCGCGCGGCGTGGGTACGATGCCCATGCGGCGGCAGAACCGATCGACGAAGCCTTGGCCATACACTGCCGGGTCGAAGCGCGAACTGGTGAGGATCAGCTCGAGATCCTCCATGTCCGCCCGTGGCTCGATGACGCTGCAGCGGGTGAACACGCGTTCGTTCAGGGCGTTGGCGCGGCGGAGGTCCGGGTTGGGCGAACCGTCCGGCAGCTTGGGGTTCAGCGCGAAGGCCAGGATCACCTGGTCCGAGCCGACCTGCCGGAACAATTCGCGCGCAGCCTTGTCGCTGGCCAGCAGCGCTTCCAGCCCCTCGTTGTCCAGCTCGGCAAAACGCCGCAGCATCGCCCGTTCGGCCGCAATCGCCCGGGTGGTCGCGCGCCGCCGTTCGGCCGGGGTGCGGTTGAACAGCGTAATCCCGAAGCGCGGGTCGTCCAGCGTCGCCAAGCGGCAGAACAGGCGCTTGGACGTCCACATGCATTGCCCAAGGATTCGCCCGTAGCCGCTCTGATCCGGCCGGATCACCCGGTGCGCCAGCCACACGGCGGCGGCTGACGAGCCGGGCTTGGAACCCTCCACGCCATATACGCCAACCGTCGGCTCCGTCTGGCTGTGGAACACCACCGGCGCCCGCAGCGAGATCGCGTCACGGAAGGTCGAGTTGCGGTAGCACAGCGCGCCGGCCGGATACGGGATATAGCCGCCCTTGTGCGGATCGACGGTGATGCTGTCGGCGCGCCCGAGGGCTTCATACTGCGCGCGCACGTAGTCGCTCATCGAAACCGTCGGGATGCGGTCGGGGCTGCACGGGCCGTCGCCCTCGCGCAGCATGGATCGGAAATAGCCGCCCCAGGCCGCGTCTGCATGGATCGCGAAGTTGAGCCCCCGTGCGTTGAACCGGTCTCGCAAGTCCAGCAAGCCGGTCAGCGGATCGACCGCGCTCTCCTCCGTGCTGCCGATCACGGCGACGGCTGCCAGCACGGGGGTGCGCCGCCGGAGCAGAGTGTCGAGGGTCACCTCGACGGCCTCCAGGTCGAGCCGCGCATCCATATCGACGCGCTGCACCAGGCATCCGTTCTGCCCGAGGCCGATGAGCGTGGCCGCCTTCGGCCAGGAGTAGTGGCCGGTCGCCGCCACCAGGAACACCGGCGGTTCCGGCAGATCGGGCATGAAGCTGCGGTAGAAGCCGACCAGCCCGACGCTCTGCACCGTGTAGGCGGACAGCGCCTCCATCGCCTCGTCGGAGCCG
>JAVVHH010000103.1:0-13600 GCA_032249615.1 Acetobacteraceae bacterium | reverse complement strand
TACCAGGCCGGCCTGCGCACGCGCCGGCGGACCCTCGGCGACGCCCATGTCGACCGCTCCCTCGCCGCCATCACCGATGTCGACCGGGATTTCCAGCGCTTCATCACCGAAACCGCCTGGGGCGGTGTCTGGACCCGGCCGCATTTCGACGCGCGCACCCGCTCGATCATCACCCTCGCGCTACTGGCCGGGCTGGGCCGCGAAGAGGAGTTCAAGCTCCATGTCCGGGCCACCCGCAACACGGGTGCGACCGCCGAGGACATTGCCGAACTGCTGCTCCACGTCGCGGTCTACGCCGGCGTCCCCGCCGCCAACTCGGCGATGCGCCTCGCCAAGCAAATCCTTTCGGAAGGCTGATCCATGTCCGTCAATCCCGCCGACAGCCCGGTCTTCGGCACGCTCTATGGCTCGGACGGCATGCGGGCGATCTGGGACGAGCGCGCCTATTTCCAAAGGATGCTCGACGTCGAAGCCGCGCTGGCCCGCGTGCAGGCGCGGCTCGGCATCATTCCGGCCGAAGCGGCCGCCGCCATCACCGCAGCAGCCCGGGTCGAGAACCTGGACACCGCCGAATTGGCGGCCAGCGTCCGCAACGTCGGCTATCCCGTGGTGGGGCTCGTCAAAGGACTCTCCCGTGCTGCCGGCGAGGAAGCGGGCCGCTGGACGCACTGGGGCGCCACGACCCAAGACATCATGGACACCGCAACCGTGCTGCAGCTTCGGGACGGGCTCGACCTGGTGCGGTCCGAACTGGTCGCGATCGCCCAAGCGCTGGCGGCGAAAGCGGACGAGCACCGGCACACCGTCATGGCCGGCCGCACCCACCTGCAGCATGCGCTACCCACCACGTTCGGCCTCAAGGTCGCGACCTGGCTGATGCCGATCCCGGACCATATCGAGCGGCTCGACCAGCTCCGCCCCCGCGCGCTGCGGGTCGAGTTCGGCGGCGCCGCCGGCACGCTGGCCTCGCTCGGCGACCAGGGGCTGGCCGTGCTGCAGGGCTTGGCCGGCGAGCTCGGCCTACACGAGCCGCCCGCGCCGTGGCACGTCGCCCGCGACGGCCTGACCGAAGCCGTCGGTCTGCTCGGCCTCGTCTGCGGCAGCCTCGCCAAGATCGCCACTGACATGATCCTGCTCTGCCAGAGCGAGATCGGCGAAGTGAGCGAGCCCTATGTCGCCGGGCGGGGCAGCTCGTCGACCATGCCGCAGAAGCGCAACCCGATCGCCTCGGAATACGTGATTGCCGCGCAGCGCGGAGTCCAGGCGCTGGTCCCTCTCATGCAGAACGCCATGAACAGCGACCACGAGCGTGGCACCGGTCCCTGGCAGGCCGAGCTGCTGGTGCTGCCGCAAGCCTTCGTCCTGACCGGCGGCGCCCTGCTGCACGCGCGCACGATCGCCGAGGGCATGGTGGTAGACAAGGACCGGATGAAGCATAACATCGCGATCACCAGGGGTGGGATCATGGCCGAGGCGATCATGATGGGACTGGCCCCGAAACTCGGGCGCGAGACCGCTCACCACGCCGTAAAGCATGCGACGGACGCGGCCGCGGCGGGCGGCACCGATCTCGCCACCGCGCTGCTCGAGGAGAAAGAGGTGGCGGCCAACATGGGCGCCGACGAGATCCACCGCCTGGCCGACCCGGCCAACTACCTTGGCGCATCTGCTGCCTTCATCGACCGGGTCCTCGCGCGGACGCGGTCGATCGCAGCCTAGTCTCTTGTCGGACCGGGTATCCGTTGCCGCAGCGTCGTAGGTAGCGGGCGCACTCGGCTGATGAACGCGCGCAAGAGACGATTAAGAGCCCGGTCGTCTACGGCGGCGCAGCCCATGGTAAGAGCATGCCATGATGCCGAACGCTGCAGCCACATTGTGCTTTGCCTACGGATCCAACCTCAATTGGTCCGACTGGATGGCATGGTGCGGCCGCAATGGTGTCGACCCGGCCTGCCTGAAGCCGGTTGGCCGGGCGCTGCTGCCCGATATGCGGCTCGCCTTCGACTACTATTCCGGCAGCCGCGGCGGAGGCGCGCTGAACGTCGTGGGAGAGATCGGCTGCGTCGTCGAAGGCGTGCTGCTCCAGGTCGGTCCCGGCGGATGGGATGCGCTCGACGCCAAGGAAGGGGTCTCCACGAACTGCTACGAGCGTCGCCGCCGCACCGCGATCCTGCCGGACGGCGCGGCGATGCCGGTCGCGGTCTACGAAGTCACCGTCGAGCACCAGGAAAAGTTCGTGCCTCCAACAGACGAATACGTCGCCATCGTCCAACAGGGGATGCGGGCGCACGGGATCGACCCGGACCCATTGCACGCGGCCGTTGCGGGATCGGAGACGACCGCGCCGCTGCGGGATGTGTTCGCTTACGGCACGCTGATGCGGGGCGAGCCGCTGCATCACACTATCTCTCATGCGACCAACATGCGGGCGGGCTCCACGATCGGCCGTCTGCACAACATGGTGCATTACCCGGCTCTGCTCCTGGGCGGCGAAGCCCCGGTCGCGGGCGAGCTCATGACGCTATCCGACCCGGCACGGGGTCTGGTGGCGCTCGATCAGGTCGAGGACGCCCTGCCCCAAGGTGCGCCGGGTGGGCTGTATCGGCGGACGGTTCTCCGCGTGTCCGAGGGCGCCGGGCTGCGGCCGGCTTGGGCTTACGTCATGGACACCGTCGACCCGGTTGCGTGCCCGCTCATCCCGTCCGGCGACTGGCGGCGCCCGGCTGCCGAGGTGGTAGGTTAGGGGTGTCATCCCGCGCGATGTTGGCGTCTCTCCGGCTGTCATTCGCCGACAGCAGGCTGTCGACCCAGCGCGGGACGATCGTCGTCGCCGGGCCGTAATCGGCTTCGTGGAAGCGGTAGTGGTTGTCGGACGGTTCGAGATTCATCTCGCGTGTCCGGGCGCCATGCATCCGCGCATCATGCACGAAGCCAGCGGCTGGATAGACCGCGCCGGACGTCCCGATCGCCACGAACAGATCCGCCTGCGACAGCAGGGTCTGGATCTCCGACAGATGGAACGGCATCTCGCCGAACCAGACCACGTGGGGCCGCAGAGAGCCTTGCGCGTTGCAGGATGGGCAGCGGTCGCCGGTGCCGAGGTCGGTGCGCCACGCGCTCACCGCGTCGCACGCGCGGCAGCGCGCTTTCAGCAGCTCGCCGTGCATGTGCAGAACGTCCTCTGACCCCGCCCGCTCGTGCAGGTCGTCCACGTTCTGCGTCACGATGGAGAGCCGCCCGCCAGACGCCGCCAGCCCGCTCTGCAACCGGGTCAGCGCGTGGTGGGCCGCATTGGGCTCCGCGCCCAGCAGATTGGCGCGGCGCGCATTGTAGAAGGCGTGGACTAGGCCGGGGTCGTCGGCGAAAGCTTCCGGCGTCGCGAGCTTCATCGGATCGTATTTGGCCCACAGGCCGCCCTTGTCGCGGAACGTGCCGAGCCCGCTCTCGGCCGAGACGCCCGCACCCGTCAGCACCACGATCCTCATGGCTCTAGTTGCCCGGCCAGGGCCGTCTCCCGCGCCAGCGCGATCGGAAACTGCCATTCCGCTCCTGCTAACGCAGCCGGCCGGAGGCGATCAGTGCCGCAAGCGGCCCGGGCAGTTCGATTCTGGGGGGCAACTCCGGCGCGGGCTCTGCGGCGGCGAGCGCCGTGCGCATGGGCAGCACGCCCGCCCACACGGGAACGCCAGCGTCCTCCGGGTCGCCCGGAGGTGCCGCGCGGACTTTCGCGGTCGCCTCCTCGATGTCGAGCCACAGCACCGAGGTCGCCTTCAGCTCCTGCGGCGTCATCGGGCGCAGGGTCTCCCAGCGGCCGGGGAACAGGCCGTCGGTGAAGCCGCGCAATGCCGCGACCTTCTCGTCGTCGCCCTCCACGGTGTGCGCCGTGCCGAACACCATCGTTGAGCGGTAGTTGACCGAGTGGTTGAAGGCCGACCGGGCCAGCACGTAGCCGTCCATCAGGGTGCAGGTCAGGCACACCGGCATGCCGTCCGCCTTGCGCAGGAATCGGCTCGCGGCCGAGCCGTGCCAGTACACGCGCTCTCCCTCGCGCCAGTGCAGGGTCGGGGTCACATAGGGCGCGCCATCGATCACGTATCCCACGTGGCACAGCGGCGTCGCGTCCAGGATGGCATGCACGTCGGCGCGCGTGTGGGAGCCGCGCTGGTGCAGGCGGCGTATCCGGCTGCGCTCGGTCAAGGAATAGTCAGCGTCAGTGGGAGCAAACGTGTCGGGCATGGCGGGCCTCCAGGTCCGGGGCATCATGCACCGGCGCCAGGTCTGGCCGGAACGTCCACTTATGCCAATTCTGGCATGCCGCTTTGCCAGCTAGCTTCTGACAAGCGGGCAGCCGCCATCAGCGAGCGGGCGAAACGCTTCGGCCGCGGGCACGGTCTTCACGACCTTCAGCAGATCCCACTCGCCTTTGCTCTCAGACGGACGCTTGGCCTCGAGCAGATAGACGTCGTGCACGTGCCGTCCGTCGATCCGGATGCTGCCCTTGCCGTAGGCGTCGTCGTCGGTCGGCATGGCCTTCATCGCGGCGACCGTCGCCGCGCCCGAGGCCTTGGCCTGCGCCATCCCCATCTGGTTGACGATCTTCAGGTAGTGCGTGGTCGCCGAGTAGTCGCCGGCCTGGATCTGGTTGGGATAGTTGTCCGGCGTGCGCGCCACCGCCCGCTTGGTGAAGGCCCGCGTCCGGTCGTTCAGGTCCCAGTAGAAGCTTTCCGTGTAGGTCAGCCCCTGCGCCGTCTCGAGCCCGAGCGCGTGGATGCTGTTGATGAAGGCGGCGGTGCCGGCGAGTTTGACCTTTGGCGGCATGATGCCGAACTCGTGCGCCTGCTTGATGCAGTTGACGAAGTCGCCGCCGGCGTTGAGCAGCCCGATGACGTTCGCGCCCGACGCCTGGCCCTGCAACAGGAAAGACGAGAAGTCGGTCGTGCCGGGAAACGGGTAGAAGGCGGTGCCCAGCACTTTGCCGCCGGCCTGCGTCACCCAGCGCGTGAGGTCCGCCTGCATCGCCCGGCCGAACGCGTAATCGGCGGCGATGAAGAACCATTTGTCCCCGCCGGATTGCACGGTCGACACGCCCGTGGAGTGCGCGATCTCCCAGGTGTCGTAGGTCCATTGCACCAGGTTGGCATTGCAAGCCGAGCCCGTCAGTTCCGCGGTGGCGGCGCCCGTGTTCAGGCTGACCTTGTTGCGGTCGTGGCACAGATTACTGATGGCCAACCCGATCGCGCTGTTGTTGCAGTTGGTGATCACGTCGACGCCGTCGCGGTCGATCCACTGCCGGGCGATGTTGAGCGCGAGATCGGCTTTCTGCTGGTGGTCCGCCGATAGCAACTCGACTTGCAGGCCGGGTGCGGCGGCCCGCGCTTCGTCGATCGCCTGCTGGGTGCACGCGATGCTGGTGACGCCGGCCGTGTCCGAATATTGGCCCGAAAGGTCCGTCAGCACGCCGATCCGGATCGGCACTCCGCTCTGAGAACCACTTTGGGCCCGCGCGCGGAAAGGTACCGACGCCGCCGCGGCAGCCAGCAATAAGCCACGTCGTCCGATGGTCATGATCGTTCCCCCGCCATTCTTGGAAGAGAACAAACCATCGGAGCCGTCCGATAATCAACAATATTGCAGCAACTCACCCCGCGGCGAGCGTCTGCACGGCCTCCTTGCGCTCGAACAGCCGCATCAGCAGCCGCACCGCCAGGCCCCGCTCGCCTTCCAGCCGGGGGTCCCGCTCCAGAAGCATCGCCGCATCCTGGTGGGCGATGTCCAGCAACCGTTCCTGCTGCTCCGCATCCGCCAGCCGGAACCCCGGGAGGCCGCTCTGCCGCGTGCCCAACCCGTCACCGCCGCCTCGGATGCGGAAATCCTCGTCCGCGATCCGGAACCCGTCCTCGGTGTCCCGCAGCAGCACGAGGCGGCGGCGCATCGTCTCGCTCAGGCCGTCATCATGCAGCAGCAGGCAGAAGCTCTGGGCGCTGCCGCGCCCGACCCGGCCGCGTAATTGATGCAGTTGCGCCAGCCCGAACCGCTCCGCATGCTCGATCACCATCACCGTCGCGGCTGGCACGTCCACGCCGACCTCCACCACGGTCGTTGCCACCAGCAGCCGCACCCGGCCCGCCGCGAACTCCCCCAGCGCGGCATCCCTGACCGCCGCGTCCTGCCGCCCATGCGCCAGCCCGACGCGGTCGCCGAACCGCTCGCGCAGCAGCGCGAACCGCTCCTCGGCGGCCGCCACGTCCAGCACCTCGCTTTCGGACACCAGCGGGCAGATCCAGTAGACCTGCTCGCCGCGGCCGAGCGCACGATCGATCCCGTCGAGCACGGTCGGGAACGTCGCCAGCGAGTGGATCGTCGTCCGGATGGGTCGGCGCCCGCCGGGCTTGCCGCGCAAGCGACTGACCGCCATCTCGCCCCATTGCGTCAGCAGCAGCGTGCGCGGAATCGGCGTGGCCGTCATGACCAGCACATCGGTCCGCGCTCCCTTCCCACCCAGTTGCAGCCGCTGCTCCACCCCGAACCGGTGCTGCTCGTCGATGACGGCCAGGCCGAGATCGCGATACGCCACCGCATCCTGAAAGAGCGCGTGCGTGCCAATGACCAGCGGGAACCGGCCCGAGCCGATTCCCTCCATCGCCGCCCGCCGCTCCGCGCCCTTCACCGATCCGGTCAGCAGCACCACCGGCACCGGGGACAACGCCGAGATGGTCCGGAAATGCTGGAGCGCCAGCAACTCCGTCGGTGCCATCAGCGCCGCCTGCAGCCCGGCCTCCGCCACCGACAGCATCGCCAGCACCGCCACCAGCGTCTTGCCCGACCCCACATCGCCCTGCAGAAGCCGTAACATCCGCGTGGGCTGGCCGAGATCCGCGTCGATCTCCGCCAGCGCCCCCGCCTGCGCCGGCGTGAGCGCGAAGCCGAACCGCCGCAGCGCCTCGTCGCGCAAGCGCCCATCGCCCCGGATCGCGCGCCCCGGCCGCTTCCGCTCCCGCTGCCGCGCCCAGCCGAGCGCCAGCTGCTGCGCCAGAACCTCGTCATAGGCGAGGCGCTGGCGGGCGGCCGGGTCGGGCATGGCGGCTGGCACCTGCACCGCCGTCAGCGCGTCCCGGAAACTCGGCCACCGCTCCCGCGCCAGCAAGCTCCGCTCGTGCCACTCCGGCAGCTCGGGCACCAGTGCCACCGCCTGCCGCATGGCACCCCTGACCTGCCCCGGGAACAGCCCGGCGGTCAGCGGCCACACCGGCTCCAACCCAGCAATGGCCGCGGCCTGCGCCGCCGGCGCTACCCTCTCGGGGTTGCGCAGCTGCACCCGCCCGTTGAAGCGCTCGATCTTCCCCGAGACCGCCAGCCCGGCCCCGACCGTGAACGCCGCCGGAGGCCGTCGCCCGAAAAACGCGATCTCGCCGAACCCCGAACGGTCCCGGATCATGACCTTCCAAGGGCGCGGCGCCCGGCCCTCCTCGATGCCGACAACCTCCACCAGCAGCGTCACGATCGCGCCTTCCGGTGCCTCGGCCATGAGCGGCATGGAGGACCGGTCGAGGTAGCCGTCCGGCATATGGAACAGCAGATCCAGCACCCGCTCGCCGCCCGCCACCCGGGCAAGCTTGGTCGCCAGCGCCGGGCCAACGCCGCGCAGAGTGGTCAGGGGAGCGAAGAGGGGGAGAAGTCTGGGGTCCACGGGCTGACAGGGTGACTGGTGGGTCTTATATGACCGCCCGAAACAAGCTGCCAATTTGCGAGAAAGTCACCCTGCTTGCCCGACATCGAGTCTAGGCGCCGCCGTATCCTGTTCCGTGCCACGCATCGCGGGACCTACGAGAACGACATCCTCATCGGCCGTTTCGTCCGCGCCCGGCTCGCGGCTTTCACCGAAGCGGAGCTGGACGAGCTCGAGCGCGTGATGGACCACCCCGAGGTCGTGCTCGCCGACTGGCTGACCGGCCGTCAGCCGATCCCGGCGGATGCCGATTGCGGGCTGCTGCGGCAGATGCGCGAGTCCGCGCTGGCGGGCGAGGGCCGCATCCTGTGACGGCTATCATCTACGGTGCGCCAGAGGGCTTCGACGCGCTTCTGCTCGCCCGCCGCCGCGCCGAGCACAGCGGCAGCCTGGTCCACGTCGCGCGCGACGATGCCCGCATGGCCCGGCTCGCCGAAGCCCTGGCCGTTTTCGCGCCGGACATCGAGATCCTGCGCTTTCCCGCCTGGGACTGCCTGCCTTACGACCGCGTCTCGCCCAATGCGGAGATCGTCTCCGAGCGGATCGCCACCCTCGCCCGCCTGCTCGAGCACGGCACGAAGCCCCGAATCGTGCTCACCACCGTCAACGCCCTCGTGCAGAGGGTGCCGCCCCGCGCAGCCTTCCGCGGTGCCGCCATGACGCTGCGTGCCGGCGCCGACGCGCCGCTCGGCGAGATCACCGCCTTCCTGGAAGCCAACGGCTACAACCGCGCCGGCACCGTCATGGAGCCCGGCGAGTACGCGACCCGCGGCGGCATCCTCGACCTGTTCCCCGCCGGAGAAACGGAGCCCGTTCGCCTCGATCTGTTCGGCGACACCATCGAGAGCCTCCGGCACTTCGACCCCACCTCCCAGCGCAGCACGGCCAAGCTCACCGAGTTGGTGCTCCGCCCCGTGTCCGAAGTGCCGCACGACCAGGTCAGCATCACGCGCTTCCGTGAGTCCTGGCGTGAGCTGTTCGGACCCGCCGCAGCGAACGACCCGCTCTACCAGTCCGTCTCCGAAGGCCGCCGCTATCCAGGCGTCGAGCACTGGGCGCCGCTATTCCACGCGAGCATGGAAACGCTGCTCGACTACACGGAAGATGCGTTCGTCAGCCTCGACCACCAGTCGGACGAGGTGCTCGAGGCCCGGCTCGACATGATCGCCGACCACGAGGAGGCCCGCCGCACCCCCGCCCGCGACGGCGAAGTGCCGTACCGTCCGCTCGCCAAGGAACGCCTCTACCTCGATCGCGAGGACTGGAACCTGATGCTCGCCATGGGTCCCAGCGCGATCTTCAGCCCGTTCGCGCAGCCCGACGGCGCTCCGGGGCTGGACGCGGGCGGACGCCCGGGCCCGCTGTTCACCAAGGCCGGGGCCGGGGTGGGCGAGACGGTGTTCGCCCAGCTCAAAGCCCAGGTGACCGGCGCCGCCTCGCAGAAGCGCCGCACCGTCATCGCCGCCTGGACCCGCGGCTCGCGCGAACGCATCACCCATCTGCTCCGCGAGCACTACATCCCGGTAGAACCCGTCGAGAGCTGGGCGGAGGCACTCCGGCAGCCGCCGAAGACCCCGGCGATCATTACCCTGGGCCTCGAGCGCGGCTTCGTCGCGGGCGACATCGCGGTGATCGGCGAGCAGGACCTGCTCGGCGAGCGAATCTCTCGCCCGCCCCGCCGCCGCAAGCGGGCCGACCAGTTCATCGCCGAGGCCACCGAGATCGCCGAGGGCGACCTGGTCGTGCACCAGGAATACGGCATCGGCCGCTATGACGG
Organism: Acetobacteraceae bacterium; assembly: GCA_032249615.1. GTDB lineage: Bacteria > Pseudomonadota > Alphaproteobacteria > Acetobacterales > Acetobacteraceae > JAVVHH01. The sequence goes on along the minus strand of JAVVHH010000103.1, from coordinate 4,097 downwards.
GCTCGAGACGCTGCGGGTCGGCCCGGCGCCGCACGACTGCCTCCGCCTGATCTACGACGGCAACGAGAAGCTCTACCTCCCCGTCGAGAACATTGAATTGCTGTCCCGCTTCGGCGAGGGCAACGGCGTCGCGCTCGACAAGCTCGGGGGCGCCGGGTGGCAGACGCGCAAGGCCCGGATGAAGCAGCGCATCCGCGATATGGCGGGCGAGCTGATTCGGGTCGCCGCCGCGCGCCGGGTCCGCGAGGCGCCGCTGCTCGCGCCGCCGGACGGCGAGTGGCAGGAGTTCGTCGCCCGCTTCCCATTCGCCGAAACCGAAGACCAGGCCCGCGCCATCTCCGACGTGCTGGAAGACCTCGCCTCCGGCCGCCCGATGGATCGTCTCGTGTGCGGCGATGTCGGCTTCGGCAAGACGGAGGTCGCATTGCGCGCCGCCTTCGTCGCGGCAATGTCGGGCGCCCAGGTCGCGGTCGTCGTGCCGACCACGCTGCTGGCCCGCCAGCATACCAGAACATTCACCGCGCGGTTCGCCGGACTGCCGATCAAGGTGGCCCAACTGTCCCGCATGGTCACCGCCAAGGAGGCCGCCGAGACCAAGCGCGGTCTGGCCGACGGCTCCGTCAACATCGTCATCGGCACCCACGCGATCCTCGCCAAAGGCATCGAGTTCGCCGGGCTCGAGCTGCTGATCGTCGACGAGGAGCAGCATTTCGGCGTCTCCCATAAAGAGAAGCTCAAGCAGCTGAAGGCGGACGTGCACGTCCTGACCCTGACGGCCACCCCGATCCCCCGCACGCTGCAGCTCGCGCTGACGGGCGTGCGCGAGATGAGCCTGATCGCCACGCCCCCGGTCGACCGCCTCGCCGTGCGCACCTTCATCTCGCCGTTCGACAGCGTGATCATCCGCGAAGCCATCCAGCGCGAACGCTTCCGCGGCGGCCAGGTGTTCTGCGTCGTCCCTCGGATCGAGGACATGGACCGCATGGCCGAGCGCTTGCGCACCATCGTGCCCGAGGCGCGCATGGTCCAAGCGCATGGCCGGCTCGCGCCCACCGAGCTCGAGCGGGTCATGACCGAGTTCAGCGACGGGAAACATGACGTCCTGCTCTCGACCAACATCGTCGAGAGCGGCCTCGACATCCCCTCCGTCAACACCCTGGTGATCCACCGGGCGGACATGTTCGGGCTCGGCCAGCTGTATCAGCTGCGTGGCCGGGTCGGCCGCGGCAAGCAGCGCGGCTATGCCTACCTGACCTGGCCGACCAACCACCGCCTGTCCGCCGCGGCCGAGAAGCGGCTCGACGTCATGCAGACGCTCGACCAGCTCGGCGCCGGCTTCACCCTGGCGTCCCACGACCTCGACATCCGCGGCGCCGGCAACCTGCTCGGCGATGAGCAGAGCGGCCACATCCGCGAGGTCGGCATCGAGCTCTACCAGCAGATGCTGGAGGATGCCGTCGTCGAGATGCGGGCCGAAAAGGGTCGCAAGAAGGCCGACGACCGCGACTGGACGCCGAACATCCAGCTCGGCCTCCCCGTCCTCATCCCAGACACCTACGTCGCCGACCTTCCGGTCCGCCTTGGCCTCTACCGCCGTATCGGCACGTTGGCCTCGGATGCCGAGAGCGAAGCAATGGCGGCCGAGCTCGTCGACCGCTTCGGTAAGCTGCCGGCGGAGGTCGAGAACCTGCTGCAGGTGGTCACGCTCAAACGCATGTGCCGCGAAGCGGGGGTCGAGAAGCTCGAGGCCGGGCCGAAGGGCATGGTGCTGCAGTTCCGCGGTAACGCCTTCCGCAACCCGGCCGGCCTGATCGCCTGGCTTGGCCGCTCCAAACAGCCCATCAAGCTCCGCCCCGACCACAAGCTCGCTCTGGTGCGCGACATGGGCGTCTCCGAGCGCATGAAGCTCGGGCGCGACGTGCTGGCGAACCTCAACCGCCTCGCCGCCGAAGCCAAAGCAGCCTGAGCATCGCCCGCGACGTCACGGAGACGCTCCGGATCGGCCTGCCTCTGGCCGCGGCGCAGCTCGCCCAAATGGCCATGGGCGCGACTGACACCGCCTTCCTGGGCGCACTCGGCCCCGACGCCCTGGCCGCCGGCAGCCTCGGCACCTCCGTCGAGATCACCACGCTCGTCATTCTGCAGGGTGTCCTTGCCGCGCTGAGCGCGCTGGTGGCCCAAGCGCGCGGCGCCGGCAACGGGGCGGCGATCCCCGGCCTTTACTGGAGCGGCGCGTTGCTCGCCGGGTTGCTGGTGCTGCCGGCCATGCTCCTATTCCAGCATGCCGAAACCCTCTTGCTGGCGGTGGGCGAGCCGCCGGCGCTCGCCCAAGCCACTGGCCGTTTCCTCTCGGTGCTGCAGTGGTCGGTTCCCGGCGCCATGGTCGGCACCGGGCTGCAGCGCGCGTTTTTGCCGGCGATCGATGCCGGCTGGGTGATCTTCCCCATCACCCTCATCGGCGCACTGCTGAACGCGGTGCTCTGCTACGCGCTGATCGGCGGGCATTTCGGCTTTCCGGCCTGGGGCTTCCTGGGCCCGGCGATCGCGACCACCGTGATCACCACCGGCATCGCGCTGGCGCTCACGGTCTTCACCCACACCGGCTCGCGCGCCGCCTTCGTCGCCCGCGCCCGGCCCCGCGCGGCCGAACTGGCGGCGCTGCTCCGCCTCGGCGTGCCGATCGGCGCGACCTTCGCCGTCGAGACCACGCTCTTTCTGGCCGTCGCGCTGCTCATCGGCACGCTCGGCGCCGAGGCCCTGGCCGCCCAGCAGACCGCGCTAGTCGCCATCTCCGTCGCGTTCATGATCCCGCTCGGCCTTTCGCAAGCGGCCAACGTCCGGGTCGGCCACGCGATCGGCGCCTGCGACCCGCTCGCTGCCCGCCGCGCCGGCCTCGCCGCCATCGGCCTGGGAGCCGCCGCCGAGGCCGCGTTCGCCGCCCTCAACGCGATCGCCCCGGGCCAGGTCGTCCGCCTGTTCCTCGACCCGGCGACGCAGGCTGCTTCCATCGCGCTGACCCTGCTTCGCATCGCGGCCGTGTTTCAGCTCGCCGATGGCATCCAATGCGTGGCCGCCGGTGCGCTGCGCGGGCTCGGCGACACACGCACGCCGTTCATCCTCGCCGCGCTCGGCTACTGGGCGGTCGGCTTCCCCGCTTGCTGGTTCCTGACGCTGCACGCCGGGTTCGGCCCAGCCGGGGCCTGGTGCGGCCTCGCCGCCGGGCTCATGACGGTTGCGATCTTGCTGACGCGGCGCTTCCTGAGGCGGACCGCGCACCTAATCTTCTGCTTGATGCACCCGACCCCCGACCCGCCAGGCCCCTCCCAAGAGAGCGTCTGGTCCTATCCGCGTCCCGCTATCGCGCAGCCCACCGCGGCGCATGTCCAGATCATCCACCGCGGCATCACCGTCGCCCATAGCCGGCGCTGCGTCCGCACGCTTGAGACGAGCCACCCGCCGACCTACTACATCCCGCCCTCGGACGTCGCGACGGCGTACTTGCGGCCCTCGGACCGTCGCTCCTTTTGCGAGTGGAAGGGGACCGCCAGCTATTTCGATGCAGTCTTCGCGGACCAGGTGTTCCGCGACGTGGCCTGGTCTTACCCTCATCCGACAACCGACTTCGCCATCATCAAGGACCACCTCGCCTTCTACGCCGCCCCGTTCGACACCGTGCTCGTCGACGGCGAGCAGGTCGTGCCGCAACCGGGTGGCTTCTACGGCGGCTGGATCACCTCCCATGTCGCGGGTCCCTTCAAAGGCGGCCCGGGCAGCATGTTCTGGTAGTCCCGCGATTCTAACCGCTTGCTGCAGCCCCGGCCGTCTCCGGCATCAGCCACCAGACCGCGGCGAGCGCCAGCAGCACCGTCGCCGCGATCGAGCCGAAGCCGGCGATGAACCCGAAGCGCTGCGCCACGGCGCCGAGCGCCACCGTGCTCACCGTCGCGCCGATGCCCGACAGCATGCCCACCATGCCGAGCCCGAGATTGTAGCGCCCGGTGCCCTTCATGCAGTCCGCCACCACCAGGGGCGTGAGAATCCCGATCATGGCGGCCGTGAGACCGCCGAACACCGAGCTTGCCACCAGCAGCCATGGG
>JAVVHH010000102.1:0-13733 GCA_032249615.1 Acetobacteraceae bacterium | reverse complement strand
TCCGGCATCTGGCGGAAGAAGAAGGTGAGCAGCAGCGTGCGGATGTGGCTGCCGTCCACGTCGGCGTCCGTCATGATGTTGATGCGGTGGTAGCGCAGCTTGCGGATGTCGAAGCCGCCCTGTTCGGGCTCGCCGCGGCCGATGCCGGTGCCGAGCGCCGTGATGAGCGTGCCGATTTCGGCCGAGCCGAGCATGCGGTCAAACCGGGCGCGCTCGACGTTCAGTATCTTGCCCTTGAGCGGCAGGATGGCCTGGAACTTGCGGTCGCGGCCCTGCTTGGCCGAGCCGCCTGCGCTGTCGCCCTCGACGATGAAGATTTCGGATTTGGCCGGGTCGCGCTCCTGGCAGTCGGCGAGCTTGCCGGGCAGGGTGCTGACGTCGAGCACGCCCTTGCGCCGGGTCAGCTCGCGGGCCTTGCGGGCGGCCTCGCGGGCGGCCGCCGCGTCCATCACCTTTCCGATGATGATCTTGGCTTCCTTGGGGTGCGTCTCGAACCAATGGCCGATGGTGTCGGCGACAGCGGCTTGCACGACGGGCTGAACCTCGGAGCTGACCAGCTTGTCTTTGGTCTGGCTGCTGAACTTGGGGTCCGGCACCTTGACCGAGAGCACGGCGGTCATGCCTTCGCGCATGTCCTCTCCCACGAGGGCCAGGCTTTCCTTCTTGCCCATGCCTTCGGCGTATTTCGACACGATCCGGGTCAAGGCCTGGCGGAAGCCGGCCAAGTGGGTGCCGCCATCCCGCTGGGGGATGTTGTTGGTGAAGCAGAGCATCGTTTCGTGGAAGCTGTCGTTCCAGGTGACGGCGAATTCGACGCGGATGCCGACCTGGCTCTCTTCGGTGGTGACCGACACCGGCTCGGACAGGACGGGCGTCTTGCTGCGGTCGAGCCACTCGACGAACGCCACGAGGCCGCCTTCGTAGTGCAGCAGGCTTTCCTGCGCGGGCGTATGCCGCTCGTCGCGCAGAGCGATGCGCAAGCCGGAGTTGAGGAAGGCGAGCTCGCGGAGACGGCGCTCGAGCGTGTTGTAGTCGAACTCGGTCTTGGTGAAGGTGCCGGAGCTGGGCTTGAAGGTGACCTCGGTGCCGCTCGGTTCGGTCGACGGACCGACGACGCGCAAGGGATCCACGGTTTCGCCGTGCTCGAAGCGGATCGTGTGCTCCTGGCCCTGGCGCCAGATTCGCACGACCATCCATTCCGAGAGGGCGTTGACGACGGCGGCGCCGACGCCGTGGAGGCCGCCGGATACTTTGTAGCTGTTCTGGTTGAACTTGCCGCCCGCATGCAGCCGGGTCAGCACGACCTCGGCGGCCGAAACCCCTTCCTCGACATGCATGTCGGTGGGGATGCCGCGGCCGTCGTCGCGGACCGTAACGCTGCCGTCGCCATTGAGCGTCAATGAGCAGCTGGTGGCGAAGCCGGCCTGAGCTTCGTCCACCGCGTTGTCGATGATCTCGAAGGCCATGTGGTGCAGCCCGGAGCCGTCATCGGTGTCGCCGATATACATGCCGGGGCGCTTGCGGACGGCCTCCAGCCCCTTGAGCACGGAGATGGACGCGGCGTCGTACGCGTCGTTTTCCGCGATCGGGGGAACAGGCGACGGAACAGCCTCGGGCATGCCGGTAGAGTACCTCGGACAGACAAGTGGGAGCAGTGAATATAGGCGGACCGGTGCCGAAAGGACAGGGCTGGGGACGCTTACGGGCGGTTAAACCGTAAGGTTCCGCCACCCGTCTGCAGATACTCCGCCGCCCCCTCCAATCCTTCGAAGGCGCCGGCGTCGGTGCCGGTCAGCAGAACCTGCGCGGACCCCTCGAGGAGCGCCTCCCACAGGGCGGCGCGGCGGTCCGAGTCGAGATGGACGGCGGGTTCGTCGAGCAGCAGGAGCGGGGAGGCGCCGCGGCTCGCGCTGATGAGCGCGGCATGGCCGAGGAGCACGCCGATGAGCAGGGCCTTCTGCTGGCCGGTGCTCGCGAGCCCGGCCGGCAGCCCGCTTTCACGCTCGAACAGGAGCATGTCGGCCCGGTGCGCGCCCCAGCGCGCGGAGCCGCCCGCATCGGCCTGCCGCGACCCGGCGAGCGCCTCCCGCAGCCAATCTTCCACGGCGAGCGCCGGCTCGATGGCGAGGCGATCGGCGATCGGGTCTTCCAAGCCGATGCGAGCCGGCGGAAAGCGGCGCGTGATGCCGGCGGCGAGGATCGCGTTGAGGCGGGCGACGAGGCTGGCGCGGCCTGCCGTCACGGCGATGGCGTGGCGGGCCATGCTGTCTTCGAGGCCGGCGAGCCAGGCCGGGTCGGCGTTGCCGGCGGCGAGTAGCCGGCTCCGGCTGGCATTGGCGGTGTCGTAGGCCGCGACCTCGCGCGCGTGGCCGGGCTCGAGGGCCCAGACCAGGCGGTCGAGGAAGCGGCGCCGGCCGGAGGCGGCTTCGCCGAACAGCCGATCCATCTGCGGCGTCAGCCAGATGACTGCGGCGGCTGCGGCGATATCGGCTTGGTTGCGGACGCTTGCACCGTCGAGGCGGAAGATGCGGCGATCGAGCGGGCCGTCCGGCGGCGTGCCGGTGGCGATCTCGCTCTCGACGCCGTCACGTTCGATGCGGCCGACGACGCCCCAGGCAGAGCCGTCGCGCCCGAACTCGCCGATGCGCGCGTTTCGGAGGCCGCGCCCGGGGACGAGCAGGGAGACGGCCTCGAGCAGGTTGGTCTTGCCGGAGCCGTTCGGTCCGGTGATGACGGAGGTGCGCGCGCCGGGCCGCCAGGTGAGGGCGGGGTAGTTGCGGAACTGCGTGAGCGTCAGGCGGGTGAGGCGGAGCACGTCACCGGGTCGGAACGGACGGGATGGACCGGGTGGGCGTCACACCCGCATCGGCATCAGAACGTAGAGCGCGTTGCCGTTGTCGGCATCGCGCACGATGGTGGGCGCGGCGCCGTCGCTGAAGTGGAACTCGACCTGGTTCTCGATCTGGTCGGTGATGTCGTTGAGGTAACGCGCCTGGAAGCCGATCTCGAGCGGGTCGGAGGTGTATTTGACCCGGTCGGCGTCGAGCTCTTCGGAGGCGGTGCCTTGCTCGGGGCTCGCGGCGGACAGCGTCAGCAGGTCGGTGGCCAGCGACATTTTCACCGGGCGCGAGCGCTCGCTGCTGATGGCGGAGACGCGGGCGACGGCATCGGAGAAGTCCTTCTTGCCGACCCGCAAGATTTTATCGTTGTCGCGCGGGATGACGCGCTCGTATTCCGGGAAGGTGCCGTCGATCAGCTTGCTCGTCAGTGTCACCGAGCCGGATTTGAACTGGATACGCGTGTCCGAGAGGCCGACGTCGATCTCGCCGCTGTCCTCGTCCAGCAATTTGCGCAGTTCGGCGACGGTCTTGCGGGGGATGATGACGCCCGGCATGCCGTCGGCTCCCTCCGGTGCCGGCTCCTCGACCCGCGCGAGCCGGTGCCCGTCGGTGGCCACGGCGCGCAGCACGCGGCCGATCGCGCCCTCGGCGGAGTGCAGGAAGATCCCGTTGAGGTAATAGCGGGTTTCTTCCGTGCTGATGGCGAAGCGGGTGCGGTCTATCAGGCCCCGGAGCGCGAGGCTGCCGATGCGGAAGCGGTAGGGGAGCTGTCCGGCCGTCATGCTGGGGAAATCGTCGACGGGCAGGGTGACGAGGCTGGTCGTGTAGCGCCCGGCGCGCAGCTTCAGCTGACCCGCCTCGCCGGTCGCCTCGAACTCGATCTCGGCGCTGTCCGGCAGCTTGCGCACGATGTCGAACAGCGTCGCCGCGGGGGCGGTGGCGGAACCCGGGCGCGACACGCTGGCCGAAACCTCTTCCACCACCGCGATTTCCATGTCGGTCGCGGTGAACAGCAGCTTGCCATCGGTGGCATCGATCCGCGCGTTGGCGAGGATCGGGATGGTGTTGCGCTTCTCGGCGACGCTCTGGATGTGAGCCAGCGCCTTCATCAGCGTGGCGCGGTCCGCCTTGAACTTCATGGCTCGAAATTCCTACTTTTCGGCGCGAATCGGGAGCGCTGGGCAGACCAGTGTAGCGGATGGCCGGGCGGGCGCAACCGCCGTTCGTTCCCGTTCAGTTCTCGAGCATGCGCCGCAGCAGCTCGACCCGCTCCTGGAACTCGGAATCCTGCTCCATCAGCTCGGCGACGCGGGCGACGGCGTGCATGACGGTGGTGTGGTCGCGGTTGCCGAACTTGCGGCCGATTTCCGGCAGCGAGCGGCTGGTGAGTTGCTTGGCCAGATACATCGCGACCTGGCGCGGGCGGGCGACGGCGCGGGCGCGGCGGGCCGACGTCATGTCGGTCAGGCGCATGCTCCAATGCTCGGCGACCTTGCGCTGGATCTCCTCGATCGTGACCCGGCGGTCATGCGCCTTGAGCACGTCCTGCAGCACTTCTTGGGCGCTCTCGAGGGTGATCGGGCGGCCGACCAGGTCGGCATGGGCGACCAGCCGGTTGAGGCTGCCCTCGAGCTCGCGGATGTTGCCGGTGATCTTGTGGGCGAGGAATTCGAGCACTTTGGAGGGAACCGGGCCGGCTGCCGTGGCGGCCTTGGACTCCAGGATCGAGAGCCGCAATTCGTAGGTGGTGGCGTGAAGGTCGGCCACCATGCCCCAGCCGAGCCGCGTGCGGAGCCGGTCCTCGATGCCGGAGAGGTCGGAGGGCGACTTGTCGGCCGAGACGATGATCTGCTTGCCCGCGTCGACCAGCGCGTTGAAGGTGTGGAAGAACTCTTCCTGCGTGTTGTCCTTGCCGATCAGGAACTGCAGGTCGTCGATCATCAGCACGTCCACGCCGCGGAGCTCGCCCTTGAACTCCATGGTGGATTGGCTGCGGATGGCGGCGATGAAGCGATACATGAACTTCTCGGCAGACATGTATTTGACCGAGATGGCCGGGCCGTCGCGGCGGACCAACTCCAGGCCGATCGCGTGCATCAGATGCGTCTTCCCGAGGCCGACCCCGCCGTAGAGGAAGAGCGGGTTGAAGCCCGGGCTCGACGGCCGTTCGGCGACCCGGCGGGCGCAGGCATAGGCGAACTCGTTGGGCTTGCCGACGACGAACTGCTCGAAGGAGAAGCGCTGGTCGAGCGGGGTGGCGCCCTCGCGGCTGTAGAAGGGTTCGTCGGGCGGCTCTTTCGGTTCGGCCGCAGGCTGTGGCGGTGGCTCGGCGGCGGGAGCCTCGGGCCGGGTTATGGTGACGACGGAGCCGACGCGGATGTCGACCCGGCGGATGCCGCAATCTTCCTCCTGCCAGAGGTCGTTCAATCGGTTCGCGTAATTGTTGCGAACATAGTCGCGCATGAAACCGGAGGGAAGATGAATCGTGACTTCATCGCCGTCGATGCCGACCAGGGTCATGTTGCGCAACCAGCTACGATACTCGACATCGCCAACTTCGCGCTGTAGGCGGCCCCTGATCCGGGCCCATTGTGTTGCGAGTTGCTCGCCCAAGATCGTTTGACTTTCAACCATTAGACGCGGGACGTCATCCGATTGGCGAGATTTCTGCGTCACGCGAGATCGCTTCCCCGAAGGCGGCTTACTCGTCGAGCCAATTCAGCCCAACGCTGATCGAAAGAAATAGACTACTCAGCGCCGAAATGCAATCAAAAGTAAAGGCGCAGTCAAGACCGCTATAAACAAAGAAAGCATGGAAGTATTACTTCCAATGCTTTCGGAGCGACTTTGTTACCCGATGCTAATGCGGCGTCAGGAAGGCCGCAAGCGGAATTAGGCGGGGGCGAGCGCCTTGATCCGCGCGGAAAGGCGCGACAGCTTGCGGGCGATGGTATTCTTGTGCGCCACGCCCTTGGTCACGGCTCGGTGCATCTCGGGCTGAGCCTCGCGCAGGGCCGCACGGGCGGCTTCCTGGTCGCCCGTCGCGCAGGCCGTCTCGACTTTCTTGATGAACGTCCGCATCCGGGACTTGCGCGCGCTGTTGCGCGCAGTACGCTTGGCAGTCTGACGGATGCGCTTGCGCGCCGATGCGGTGTTCGCCATGAGTTCTCGACAATCTGGACAGTGTATTGGTGGACGCCCTGCGCCCCGGAGCGGGCTGTTCTATGGACGGGTGCGGTCGAAGTCAAGCGACGCCGACAGCGCCGGGTCAGCCCGAAAAATCGGGTTTCCGCTTTTCGGCGAACGCCGCCATGCCTTCCTGCTGGTGCGGGGTGCCGAAGAGGGAGAGGAACATGGCGCGCTCGGCCCGCACGCCTTCGGTGAGCGTGGTCTCGAACGCGACGTTGACGGCGCGCTTGGCCATGGCGGCCGCGATCGGCGATTGGGCCGCGATCTTGCCGGCCGATTTCAGCGCGGCCTCGATGAGGTCGGCGGCCGGGACGACCTGGCTGACCAGGCCGCAGCGTTCGGCTTCGGCGGCGTCCATCATGCGGCCCGTGAGACACAGATCCATCGCTTTGGACTTGCCGATGAAGCGCGCCATCCGCTGGCTGCCGCCGGCGCCGGGTATCACGCCGAGGTTGATCTCGGGCTGGCCGAAGCGGGCGGTGTCGGCCGCGATGATGAAGTCGCACATCATCGCCAGCTCGCAGCCGCCGCCCAGCGCGAAGCCGGCGACGGCGGCGATCACCGGTTTCCTGACCCGCAGCACCGTCTCCCACCGCGCGCCGATGAAATCGTCGAGGAACACGTCCGGGTAGCGGCGGCCGCGCATCTCCTTGATGTCGGCACCGGCGGCAAACGCCTTCTCCGAACCGGTCAGCACGATCGCACCGATCTGCTTGTCGGCGTCGAAGGCGAGCAGCTGATCGCCCAGTTCGCCCATCAGCTGGTCGCAGAGCGCGTTGAGCGCCTCCGGACGATGCAGCCGGATCAGGCCGACGCGGCCGTGTGTCTCGACTTGGATCATCTCCGGCATGCGCGCTCCCCCTGCGAACGGTATTGGCCGGGGGTCCTACAGACAAACCGGCCTAAGCGCTACAGCTGGCGCCCCCGAGGACGCAGAAGCGTGCGCAGTGGGGGTGGTTCAGGGCAACCGGCCGGCTCGCCTCGGCCAGCGTGCCGCCGAGATCGAATTGCGGGTCGAACGGCAGCAGCGTGCAGGAAACGACCCGGGGACCCGGTTCGGCGCGGCGGTGCACCACCATGCGGCTACTGGCGCACATGACGGAGCCCGGCGATTTGTGGAGGATGCCCCAGCAGGCCTCGGTGATCTCGGGCGTATCGGCGGCCTCGTCCATTTCGGGGAACAGGACGAGACGCTCGGGGTCGTCACTGTCGAGCGGGATGGACAGTTCCTGCAGCAGGTGGCCGAACCCGGCTCGGGCGGCCGCTTGGGTTTCGCCGGGCAGCAGCCGCGACGCGATCGCCAGGCGCGCGCCCAGGCTGGCCAGGAATTGCAGCCCGGCGACCGCGACGTCCCACGTGCCCGGGCCGCGTTCGGCCTCGTGGATGTCCGGCCGGTGGTGGTCGAGGCTGACCCGGATCGTCAGGCGGCCGCCGTAGCGCCCCACCAGCCCGGCGAGCTCTGCCTCGAACCGCCGCATTGGGCGCATGGCGTTGGTGAGGACGAGGACGCGGAACCCGCGGACGAGCGCGGCCTCGAGCATCGGGATGATGTCGCGGTTCATGAACGGCTCGCCGCCGGTGAAGCCGATCTCGCGCGTGGGCAGCGCCGCCCGCCCGATCTCCTCGAGGTAGGTGATCACATCGGCCGCCGAAAGGTAGATCAGCGCGTCGTTGGTCGGCGAGCTCTCGATATAGCAGGTCTGGCAGGTGATGTTGCAGAGGGTGCCGGTGTTGAACCAGAGGGTCCGCAACGCGGAGAGGCTGACGGTCGCGCGGGGCTCGCCGGCGGCGGTGCGCTTGGGGTCGCGGAACTTGGCGGCCGCGAGCGCCGGGGCAGGGGGCCGGAACGGGGAGGCGAGCATAAGCCCGATTAGGGGATGCGCCGCGCGAGTGCCAGTAGGCGGGCCCAGCGTTTCAGGGCGGGGTTGAACAGGGTCGGGCGCAAGCTGGCGAAAGCGGCGGCCTTGGAGGCTTCGGACCGGGTCGGGTAGGCGACGATCGTCCCCGACAGCGCGAAGCGCGACGCCTTGCCGGCCAGGACCTGCGACCACGGCAGGAGGAGATCGCCCGCGCCGGTGCCCACGATCGTCACACCTACGGTTCGCCCCCGCGCGAGCACGAGTTTCACGAAGCCGGCGACCTCGCCCTCGGCGACCGCGCGATCGTTGTCGGCGAAGGCGACCGTCTCGGTGGTGACGGCTCGGAGGTTGCGGCGGGCCTCGGCCTCGGTGGGGCCAAGCTGCGCCAGTTCCGGATGGGTGTAGATTGCCTGGGGAAACCTGTCCCGCTCGACCTTCGCGGGCACGCCGAGGGCGATGTTCTGCACGACGACGGTGCCGTCATGTCCGGCCATGTGCGTGAGGCGCGGGCCGGCGCGGCAGTCGCCGATCGCGTAGATGCCCTTGACGTTGGTGCGGCAGGTGTCGTCGACGGTGATGCCGTCGGGACCGACGGCAACGCCGGCCTGCCCCAGCTCTAGCGATTGCGTGCGGGCCTTGCGTCCCGCGGCGACCAGGATATGCGAGGCCTCGATCGGCGCGCCGGCGGCGCAGTGGAGGCGGGGGCCCGGCGTGACGCGGGTGATCTCGGTGTCGGCGCGGATCTCGACGCCTTCCGTGCGGAGCATGGACAGCACAAGCGCCGCGGCGTCGCCGTCGAACCGGGCGAGTGGCGTGCCGGTGTCGACGAGCGTCACCGCGGCGCCGAGCCGCCGGAACGCCTGCGCCATCTCGACCCCGACCGGGCCGCCGCCGAGGATGACGAGGTGGGAGGGAAGCGTGTCCAGCTGCCAAAGCGTCTCATTGGTCAGGTAAGGAGTTTCCGCGAGCCCGGGGATGGGCGGGATCGCCGGGTGCGACCCGGTCGCGATCACGATCTGGGGTGCGGTGAGCACCTCCGCGCCGACCGCAACGCGGTAGGGCGAGAGGAAGCGGGCTTCGCCTCTCAGCGTATCCACGCCGTAGCCGGCCATTGTTTCGGCGGAGTCGTGGGGCGCGATGGCTTCGATGGCGCGCTGCACGTGCGCGCGGACGGCGGCAAAATCCACCTCCGGCGGACTGGTGCGGACGCCGAACCGTGCCGCCTGCCGTACGCCCTGGGCGGAAGCGGCGGCAGCCAGGAGAGCCTTGGACGGCACGCATCCGGTGTTGAGGCATTCGCCGCCCATCCGGTCCCGCTCGATCAGCGCGGTTTTGAGCCCGTAGAGCCCACAGCCACCTGCCGCGGTGAGCCCGCCCGACCCGGCGCCGATGACGATCACGTCGTATCTGTTATCCGCCATGGCGTGTTATGGCCGCATGGTGCTGTGTTCGGTAAGGGGCAAACGCGTGCTCGTCACGGGCGCGGGTGGGTGGCTGGGCGGCGAGATCGCCGGGCGGTTGTTGGCCGGCGGCGCAGAGGTCGCCGCGCTGCTGCGCCGGCCGGGCGCGGTGCTGGGCAATGACGGCCGGGTCGTGCCGGTGGCGCGGACCGTGCTGGGCGACATCGCGCTGCCGCGCCTCGGATGGGCGCGCGACGAATGGCACGCGGAGGCGCGCCGCCACGACCTCGTCGTGCATTGCGCGGCGCTGACCCGGTTCGACGCCGACCCGGCACTGTCCCATGCGGCCAATGTCGAGGGCACCCGCGCGGTCGCCGAGTTGGTCGATGCGGGGCAAGGCGGCTTGCTGCACATCAGCACCGCCTATGTGAACGGCACGAGCGACGGCCTCATCAGCGAGCGGACGCGGCCGCAGGGCGGCTGGAACAACGTCTATGAGCAGACGAAAGCGGCAGCCGAGGCCGTGATCGAACGGGCGGGTATCCCGGCGGTGATCGCCCGCCCCTCCATCGTGCTCGGAGATTACGCGACCGGCCGGGTTCGGAGTTTTGGCACCTTCTACTATCTGCTCAAGGTGCTTGCCGAAGGGAGGGTGGCGCAGATGCCGGCCGAGCCTTGGGCAACGCTGAACCTCGTGCCGGTCGACTACGTGGCCGATGGCGTGGTCGCTCTCCTCGGGCGTTTCGCTCAGGCAGCCGGCGGCGTGTTTCATCTCGTTGCCCGGGACCCCACGCCGTTGTCGGCGTTTCCGCAGACCCTGTCGCAATTCCCGGGGGTGTCGGTACCGGCCTTCGTGGCCCCCCGCGACTTCGTGCCACCGCCAGGTCGCGCGTTCGGGCGGCTTGTGGCGCCGTACACGCCCTACTTCCGGCGGGATCCGCGCTTCGACGACGCGAACTTCGCGCGGCTGACCGGCTTGGCTTGCCCGCCCATCGGGGAGACGTGGTGGAAGCGGCTGGTTTCCTTCGCCATCGCGGCCGGCTTCGTCACCCAGGCGTCGCGCACGGGTCCGAACGGCAGCGCGAGCGAGGCGGCGATGCCGAGTTCGCTTGGGTCGCGGTAGGCGGGGACGCCGACGACGATCTCGTCCTGCGGGACATCGAGGCGGAAGGTGCGGTGGAGATGGTCCCAGAGGCTCAGGCCGGAGGACCAGTTGCTGTCGGTCTCGGCTTGCACCGCCGAATGGTGGATGCCGTGCATGCGCGGGGTGGTCAGCACGCGGGACAGGATGCGCTCGAGCCGGAGCGGCAGGCGGGCGTTGCTGTGGTGGAACAGGACGGACAGAAAGAAGAACCCTTGCCAGAGCTTGAGCGCGCGCGGGCTCGCGCCGGAGGCGAGCACCTGGAGCGCGCGGTAGGGCGTCGAGATCGCCATGTCGGCAGCGTGGAAGCGGAGCGCGGTCGTGCTGTCGAGATCGAGGTCGACGTGGTGGACCAGGTGGAACCGCCACAGGAGCGGCACTTTGTGGGTCAGGACGTGCCAGAGATAGATGCCGTAATCCATCAACAGGAAGGCGGCGGCGTCACGGACCCAGGCCGGCGCCGGCAGCCACTGCGCGAGGCCGAGACGCCGCCGCTCGACGAGACGGGAGAGCGGCTGGACCAGCGGCGCTTCGACGAGTTGTACGACGGCCAGCGCGCCGGCGCCGAGGACGACGTTGCGGACGGTGCGCTCCGGCTCTGTCTGGGTCGGCTCGCGCAAGCGCCATTGCCGCTCGGCGGCCACGATGCCGAGGACCGCCGCCGCCATCAGGGCGGGGGGCAACATAGTTCGCAATCTGGCCATGATAGCTGAACGTATCGCGCGTTGGCGGTTCCGCGCTATGCGCGCCCGATGCCCGAGGCTCGTCTGGTCATCTTCACGCGCTACCCCACTCCGGGCGCAGCCAAGACTCGGCTGATCCCAGCGCTCGGCGCGGCGGGGGCTGCGGCGCTGCACCGGCGGCTGACGGAGCACACGGTGGCGGCGGCGCGCGCGGCCGGGCTGCCGTTCGAGCTCTGGACCACGGGCGGCGACGAGGCGGCGTTCCGGGAGTGGCTGGGCGCGCTCGTGGTGCGGAGCCAGGGCGAGGGCGGGCTCGGCGAGCGGCTGCTGCGGGCGGCGGCGCCTCATCCCGTCATCTTCATCGGGACCGATGCGCCCGATCTCGTGCCGGCCCATCTCCGCGCGGCAGCCGACGCCGTCGCCTCGGGCCGGTCGGTCATCGGCGCGGCGGAGGATGGCGGCTACTGGCTCCTCGGCCTGCCTGAAGCGGTGCCGGGCGTGTTCGACGGGATCGCCTGGAGCACGGACACGGTGTTCGCCGCCACACTCGGGCGGCTGCAGGCGGCCGGGCATGCGCCGCTGCGGCTCCCCACTCTCTGCGACCTCGACACGCCGGCCGATCTGCCCCGCTGGCCGGATCTCGTGCCGTGACCGACGCGGTGGCGATCGTGATCCCCGCGCTCGACGAAGCCGCCGCTCTGCCCCGCCTTCGCCGCTATCTCGACCTGCTCGACCCAGCGCCTGCCGAGATCCTCATCGTCGATGGCGGCAGCCGGGACGGGACGACAGAGGCCGCAGGGTTCACCGTGCTGTCGAGCGCGCGGGGGCGAGCGCGGCAGATCAACGCCGGGGTCGCCGCCGTCAGCAGCCCGATCGTGTGCGTCCTGCACGCAGACACGCTGCTGCCCGACGACGCGGTCGCGGTGATGCGGCGGATCCTGGCCGAGCCCGGGGTGGCGCTCGCCGGTTTCACGCCGGTCATCTCGGGACCGGAGAAGGTGCGCTGGGCGACCACCGCGCATAACTGGGCCAAGACCTGGTACGCGCCGCTGCTGTTCCGACCGGCGATGTTCTGGCGCGGCGGGCGGCTGCTGTTCGGGGATCACGCCATGTTCTTCCGACGCGCGGACTTCCTGGCGGTCGGCGGGTGCGACGAGGACCTGCCGGTGATGGAGGATGCCGATCTCTGCATCCGGCTGTCACGGCTCGGCCGGGTTCGGCTCGTCAACCGGCTGGTGCTAACGTCGGACCGCCGGGTCGCCCACTGGGGGGAGTGGCGGGCAAACTGGATCTATCTCAGCGTCGGCGTGCGATGGGGGCTCGGGCGGCGCAAGCGGTTGGCGCGGGACTATCCCGATATCCGTTGAAGCTTCGGGCAGTAGAAGGTGCTGCGGGCGGATTGCACGATTCGGGCGATGCCGGCGCAGGCGGGGGGGCCGGGGCAGGCGGGGCAGGGCTCGCCCTCGCGGCCGTAGACTTGCCAGGCGTGCTGGAAGTAGCCGAGTTCGCCCCCGGGTTGGACGTAGTCGCGCAGGCTCGATCCGCCGGCCGCGATCGCTTCGTTGAGCGTGGCCTTGATCTCCGGGACGAGGCGGCGGGTGGGGATGTCGGCGGCCAGGCGGGTGGGCGCGATGCGGGCGCGATACAGCGCCTCGCAAACATAGATGTTGCCGAGCCCGGCCACGAGCGTTTGGTCGAGCAGCGCGGCCTTGATCGGCGTGCGCTTGCCGGCCAGGGCGGCTTTCAGGAGTTTGGGCGTGAAGGTGTCGGAGAGCGGCTCCGGCCCGAGCCCGGCCAACAGGCGGTGCTGCTCCTCGGCGTCCGTCCGCACGAGGTCGATGGAGCCGAACCGTCGGGGATCGACGAACGCGACCTCCCAGCCGTCATCGGTCTCGAGCACGACGTGTTCATGCTTTTCGGGGTCATTCCGCCCGCGCGGGCGGAGCGTGATGCGGCCCGACATGCCGAGGTGCAGCAGCACGCTGTCGCCGCCCTCGAGGCGCATCAGGATGTATTTGGCGCGGCGGCGGAACCCGGTGACGCGCGCGCCGGTCAAGCGGGCGGCGAGGTGCTCGGGCAAGCGCCAGCGGAGGTCGGGCCGGCGGACCTCCGCGCGGCGGATCACGCGGCCGTCGAGCCGGGCCTGCATGCCCCGCATCACGGTCTCGACTTCGGGGAGTTCCGGCATGGCCGCGTTCGCTCTATAGCTCTGTGCCATGAGCGGCAATCCCGAGACGGATTTCGGCTACCGGCAGGTGCCGGTGGCGGAAAAGAAGGGCCTCGTGCGCGAGGTGTTCCAGAGCGTAGCGCCCCGCTACGACCTGATGAACGACCTGATGTCGCTGGGCGTGCATCGGGCCTGGAAGCGCGAGTTCATCGCGGGGTTGGACCCGCGGCCGAACCGGACGTTGCTCGATCTTGCGGGCGGCACGGGGGACATAAGCTTCGGGTGGCGCGCCCGGGGCGGCGGCCCGGCGATCCTGTCGGACATCAATCCAGCCATGCTCGCGGTTGGGCAGCAACGAGCGCAGCAGAAGCTAGTGACCGATGTCGAGTTCCTGGTGGCCGATGCGGAGATGTTGCCGCTGCCAGATGCGAGCGTGGACCGGGTCAGCATGGCG
>JAVVHH010000101.1:0-13755 GCA_032249615.1 Acetobacteraceae bacterium | reverse complement strand
AGCTCCGCTGCCCGGCACGCGACTGGTCCGGGAGTGGGGCGGCGAGGTTCACAACGTGCTGGTGCCGGAGAACGGGTTCGAATACCGGGATGGCCGTTATCGCTCGCTGACTGAGCTCGCCCGCCTGATCTCGGGGGCGCATTGGTCCGGTCCACGCTTCTTCGGCCTGGCTAGCTCCCGCAAATCCACCGCATCCGATCGTCCACCACAAGATGGAACCGGGTCGGAGGCGGGGAGGGGAGATGGCCACTTGTAATCGCCCGCTTCACCCGCGCGCAGCCAGCAAGAAGTGCGCGATCTACACCAGGAGGTCGTCGGAGGAGGGACTCGAGCAGGACTTCAACTCTCTGCACGCGCAGCGCGAGGCGTGCGAGGCCTACATCCGCAGCCAGAAGCACGAGGGCTGGGTCACGCTGCCGGCGCCATATGACGACGGCGGCATCTCCGGCGGAACGATGGACCGCCCCGCGCTGCATCGGCTGCTGTTGGACGTCCGAGCCGGCGAGATCCAGACCGTGGTGGTCTACAAGGTGGATCGGCTCACCCGCTCGCTGGCCGATTTTGCCAAGATCGTCGACATTTTCGACGCGCATGGCGTCGCCTTTGTCTCGGTGACGCAGCACTTCAACACGACGACGTCGATGGGGCGGCTGACGCTCAACGTGCTGCTCTCGTTCGCCCAGTTCGAGCGCGAAGTCGCGGGCGAACGCATTCGCGACAAGATCGCCGCTTGCAAGCGGCGGGGCATGTGGATGGGCGGCAACGTGCCGCTGGGCTATGACGTCCACGAGCGCAAGCTGATCGTCAACGACGAGGAGGCCGGCAGCGTTCGGCACATCTACGCTCGCTATCTGGCGCTGCGCTCCGTCCGGCTCCTCAAAGAGGAACTCGCCAGCAGCGGCATTGACAGCAAGCGCCGGGTCGCGCCGGGAGGCGTCGAACGAGGTGGCGTGCCGTTTAGCCGGGGCGCGCTCTACTTGTTGCTGCAGAACCGCATCTACCTCGGTGAGGTCAGGCACAAGGAGTCCTCCTACCCCGGCCAGCACGCGCCGATTGTCGATCCCGCCGTGTGGGACGCGGTGCAAGCGCTACTGGCGAGCAATGCGGGTGACCGGATGGCGGCCAGCCGGGCCAAGGAGCCGAGCTTGCTAGCCGGGTTGCGCTACGACCCGGCGGGCCGAGCCATGACAGCAACCCACGCGGTCAAGCACGGTAAGCGCCATCGCTACTACGTCTCCCGCCCGTTGCTGACCGAACCCGCGCTAACGCTGCCAACGGGCTACGCCTGCCGGCTGCGGAAGTGGAGCGCGTGGTCTCGGACCAGGTTCAAGCCTTGCTGTCCGACCCGGCGGCGATCGCCGACGTGGAGCCCGCGATCAGTATCGACCAACGCAGAGCGCTGCTGTCAGGCGCCACCGCGCTTGCGCACGTGTGGCCCAGCCTCGTCGCGTCGGAACAACGCCGCATGATCGCTGCGCTGGTCAGCCGGGTCGACATCAGAGACGGCAGTATCGACGTGCATCTGCTGCCTGACCAGTTGCAGCGCGCCGTCCAGCTCTGGCGCGGTCAGACTCCAGGCCCGACCTATGGCGGGCAGGAACAACACTCGGTGCTCTGCTCGGTGCCGGTTCGGCTGCGACGGATCGAGAAATCCGGACGCCTGATGCTGCCTGGCGCGGACCAGGCCGCGCGGCAACTGAACGTCCCGCTCCTCAAGCTGCTCGCGCGCGCTCACCAGCTGCAATCGATGCTGATGACGAAGAGGCATGCCAGTTTCGACGAGCTTGCTCGCAAAGTGGGCCTGGCTCCGAAGCGCGCAGCATGGATCCTGCGACTATCATGGCTCGCGCCGTCCATCACGGAAGCCATCCTGAACGGCAAACAGCCTGCCCAACTCACCGCCGACAGGCTGGTCCGGACGTCGCGCCTGCCGATAGACTGGCGTGAGCAGCACGCGACCCTCGACTTGCGCTAACACCAAAACGGCGACTCAAAGCGCGCGCTGGTTCTTCATCGTCGCAAATGCCTTCGAGGCCATGGCATCTCGCCCGGCGATCTTCAGATCGCCTGAACTCTGCACCCGCAGCAAAGCCGATTAGAGATTTTCGGAGGGTCGCGCCCATAAAGGCGCTCCCAAGAGCGTCTCTCGCGCACCGGTAGCGCTGGCCGATCAGCTAACTCGCTATTCTTACGGCAGAATACCGCGCCCACCGACATAAGCTCATAAAAGCCCAGAGATCGCGGACTGGTTGGCTGGGGGACCCGGATTCGAACCAAGGCCATCCGACTCAGAGCCGGGTAATATGCCAGCCGTCGAGCGCGGTTTGAATCAGCTAGTTCTCGGCAGGACGGTAACGGAGCGCGTCAACAAGCAAGGCAAAAGCTGCCGACGACTCTCGGCGGCTGGGATAATAGAGATGATAGCCGGCGAACGGCGGGCACCAGGCCGTCAAAACCCGGACCAAGGTGCCGCGGTCGAGATAGTCGCTGACCTGCTGCTCGGTGAAGTAGGCGAGGCCAAACCCCTCGAGCGCAGCCTTCAGCATCAACGAAGCGGTGTTGAAACCAGCCGGCCATCGACCCGGACGTGCAATTCCCGTCCGTCACCTTCGAACTCCCCAGCATACATCCCACGCTTTCCCGGAAGGCGGAGATTGCTGCAGTCGTGTGCGGTCAGGTCGCGGGGCGTGCGGGGCACCGCGTTCCGTGCGAAGTATTCCGGCGAACCGACGACCGCCATTGGCATCGGCGGGCCGATCGGCACCGCGATCATGTCCTTTGCGATGGTCTCGCCAAAGCGCATTCCGGCATCCACCTGCTCGGCAACGATATCCGTCAACCCGTAGTCGACGACCACCTCGACCTTGATGTCCGGATAGTCCGGAAGCAGCTTGCGGATTGCCGGCCAGAGAACGGGTTGCGCGGCGTTCTCCGTCCCGGTTAGCCGGATGAGGCCCGCAGGCTTTTGGCGCAACTCGCTCGCCGCTGCGAGTGCTGCGGTGATTTCTGCGATCCGCGGCTTCACCGTCTGGAGCAGGCGCTCACCGGCGCGTCGCGAGCATGGGCGTCATCAGCCGCCGGTCACACGTTGGGTTTTTCTTATCTGCTGAAGGACGGCAGCGAGTTTCGCGAGGGTGTAAGGTTTTGGCAGCAGCGCCAGATTGGCGCCTGACGGCGGGTTGGCCCAGGCGTTAGCATACCCGGAGGTGAGGAGGACGGGGAGGTCGGGGCGACGGCGGACGATTTCATGGGCGAGGTCGATGCCGTTCATGGCGCCGGGCATCACGATGTCAGTGAGGACCAGGTCGATGGCGGGGGCGCCGTTCAGGAGCGGCAGCGCGGCGTCTGCATTCGCCGCGCGGCGGACGCCATAACCGAGCTGATTCAGCATGTCCTCGGCGCTGCGTGCGACCTCGTCGTCATCCTCCACGAGCAGCACGAGACCGGTCGTCGGCTGCAGGACGTCATGGGCGGGCTCCAGCTCGGCCGGGGCGGGTTGGGCGAGCGAGCGGGGGAGGAACAGAGTGACCGTGGTTCCCTTGCCTGGCGTGCTTTCGACTTCGGCGGTGCCGCCCGACTGCCTAGCGAACCCGTAGACCTGTGGCAGGCCAAGCCCCGAGCCCTTGCCGATCTCCTTGGTGGTGTAGAATGGCTCGAACGCGTGGGCGCGGACGTCTTCGGTCATGCCGACGCCGGTGTCATCGATCGAAAGTCGAACGAAATCGCCTTCGACGTCGTCGCGGTGCAACCCGGTGACGTTGTCGGCTCTGATCGTGATGCTCCCTCCGTTCGGCATCGCGTCGCGCGCATTCGTGCAGATATTGAGGATCGCGAGTTCCAGCTCCGCGCTGTCCACCAGAACGGGCCACAGGGTTGGCGCGGGATCGGTTCTGACTTCGATGTCGCCGCGCAGCGTGCGGCTGAGGAGTTCGCGCATGCTAGTGATGAGCGCAGAAAGATCGGTCGGCTTTGGGGTGAGCGGGCGGCGTCGCGAAAAGGCAAGGAGCTGAGACGTGAGCGAAGCGCCGCGTTCGGTTGCCTGTCGCATACCCTCGATGATGCGCTGGCGCTTCGCCGGGTCGTGGGAGCGCTCGAGGACGGACAGCCCGCCCGTTACGATTTGGAGTAGATTGTTGAAGTCGTGGGCGACGCCGCCAGCGAGGCGACCGACAGCTTCGAGGCGCTCGGCTGATCGCAGCCGGTCCTGCGATCGCATGAGCGCGTCCCCGCTTTCGCGTAGTTGGTCGACGGCCTCTCCGAGACGCTTCTGCAGCATGCTGGTCTCGACCAGCAGGGCCGCCAGCACGAAGCTTGCCGCGAGCAGTCCGAAGCCGCGGCCGACATAGGCGCCGAGCGCGTACCGAGTAAGCGGGAAGGCGGCGCTGAGCGCCACTTCGAAGACCCATGCGCACATCACGACGAGTAGCCAGAGTTCCAAGACGGAGCCGCGACGCTTGCGCCAGAGCGCGGCGAGAGCGGCGAGGTTCAAGGCCCAGACGCTCCAGGCGCAAATCGGCAGCCCGGCCGTGTGGCCTCCTGGCACCAATAAAACAGGAAGCAGGTTGTGGCCCGCCGTTGCGAGTGCCGTGAGAACGACGACAGTCGCAGCGACTGCCGCCGCGCCCGCGAGAAGGGTGGGCAGAGGCGTGCCTCGGGCCCCGTCTGCCGGACGCAGTGCGAAGGCCAGGACGAAAACGGGAAAGCCTGCGTGCCAAAACATCCAGAGCCAGACGGTGGTTTGCGGCCCGGTGCCGAGAAGCCCGCTTTCGGCAAAAATGCCCGGGAAGGTGAGCAGGTGGGGGATCGCGGTCAGGGATGCGAACAGATAGCCGAGTCCCAGCGGTAGGGTCGCCCCGGATCTGGGCAGGCGCGCTTGGCCGAGCAGCAAGATGGCCGTGACGAGATCGTTGAGCATGATCGCCGCGTCGTAGTGGGCGATGACGCCGGGGGTGGCGGGCGCTCCTCGGCTCGAAAACGGGGGCACGGGTAACTAAGCCGATGCCGTGGAGCGCCACGACGGCGGCGGCGAGACGCCGTCCGGTCGGTTCCGGCCGAGTTGTGAGGAGTGCCGTTGCCTCGTTCATACTGCGTCCAAGTTCGCCGCTGTCGATATTGGTCACCAGCTTGCCGGCTGGCGGCCTGAGGGAAAACAGCGTCGTGCGTCAGGTTCACGCAGGAGGCGCAGAGACGTTACGTTTGGGCGAGCAACTTTGCAACACAGACCGATTCCGGTCTGGGCGGCGTTGCTCGTTCAGGGTAACGGCATCGAGGGACCGCTCGGCCGGGCCATCGAAGCGCGGTCGATCGTACCCGACACGGCGCATCGAAGTGCGCGCCCTCGAATGGCTCATGGCGGGTCGAGCGGATAGATGGTCGCCCGCGAGAGGTCGAGGTCGCAGGTTTCGCCGATCGCCGGAACCCAACTTTCCGGCTGGCGCAACACGTCGATTCCGAGCTCGCCCAGACGCAGGTGAACCCGGGTTAGCGGTCCAGCGGCATGGACGCTCGCCACGCGTGCTGGGCCAGGGCCGGGCAGCAGGCCGATCTCGTGCGAGCGCACCAGGGCAAAAGCGCGGCCCGGGCGGCAGTTCGTCGGGATCGCCGCCGATGGAACCAGATCGATGCGGGCCACGCCGTCCTGCACGATGCTGGGCAGGCGGGACGTTTCGCCCAGAAAGGCGTGCACGAACGGGGTCGCCGGGTTGGCGTAGAGCCGTTCCGGCCTGTCCACCTGCTGCAGCCGGCCGGCGCTGAGCACCGCGACCCGGTCGGCCATTTCGATGGCCTCATCCTGGTCGTGCGTGACGAACACGCTGGTCAACCCCATGCGGACGTGCAGTTCCCGCAGCCAGACGCGGAGGTTCCTGCGCACCTGTGCGTCAAGTGCGCCGAACGGCTCGTCGAGCAGCATTAGGCCGGGCTCGGTCGCCAGGGCACGGGCCAGGGCCACGCGTTGGCGCTGACCGCCCGAGAGCTGCGCCGGGTAGCGTCCGCCCAGTTCGCCGATGCCGAGCAGGTCGAGCAGCCGCTCAACCCTGGCGCGTATCTCGGCGTGTGCCGGCCGGCGTTTGCGGGGGCGGATCTCGAGACCGAACGCCACGTTGCGCGCGACCGTCAGGTGACGGAACAGGGCGTAGTGCTGGAACACGAAGCCGATACCACGCTCGCGCGCCGGCACCGATTCCATACTCCTTCCGTCGAACAGGATGCTTCCAGCCTCAGCAAAATCCAGGCCCGCCAGTATGCGCAGCAGCGTGGTCTTGCCCGATCCGGACGGCCCCAGCAGAGCCAGGAACTCGCCATCCTGGATGGTCAGGTTGACCCCTTCGAGGGCGGCGCGTTCGGGCGAAAAGCTCTTGCGTATGTCGCGGAGCTCGACCTTCACAGCAATCCTCCGGACGCCGTGCCGATCCGCCATTCGAGCGCGGCTTTGGCCCCCAACGTCAGCACCGCCAAGAGAGACAACAGTGCGGCGATCGTGAAGGCGCCGACCCAGTCGTAATCGTTGAACAACGCCTCGACCTGCAGCGGCATCGTCATGGTCTGGCCGCGGATATGGCCCGACACGACCGCCACCGCGCCGAACTCGCCCATGGCCCGCGCATTGCAGAGCAGAACGCCATACAGCAGGCCCCACCTGATGTTGGGCAGCGTCACGCGCCAGAAGGTCTGCCAGCCGGACGCACCCAAGGTGATCGCGGCCTCCTCCTCGATCGCGGTCTGGTTCTGCATGAGCGGGATGAGCGTGCGAGCAACGAACGGGAACGTCACGAACAAGGTCGCCAGCACCAGGCCCGGCATGGCGAACACGATCCGCAGCCCGGCGCGGTCCAGCACCGGACCTAACCACCCGTTCGCGCCGAAAAGCAGCACCCAGACCAAGCCGGAGATCACCGGCGAAACCGAGAACGGTAGCTCGACGAGCGTGATCAGCAGGCCGCGTCCCGGAAAGCGGAAATGGCCGATGCACCAGGCCGCAGCCAAGCCGCAGACCGTATTGAGAGGCACGCTGATCGCGGCCACCAGTAGCGATAGCAGGATCGCGGAGACCGCTTCGGGCTGCACGATCGCGTCGAGCACCGCGGGAAGTCCGCGGCGGAACGCTTCGGCAAACACGACGACAAGCGGCATCAGCAGCAGCACGGCCATCAGGACCAGAGTCAGCAGGATGAGGACGGCCTTGGTCGATCTCCGTTCAGTCGTGACGGCTCGGTGACTCATGCTTGACGGCCGATCCGGCCCTGCAAGAGGTTCAGCAGCAGCAGAATGCAGAAGGAGACCAGCAGCATCAGGAGTGCGAGCGCGGCCGCACCTGCATAGTCAAGCTGTTCGAGCCGTATCACGATCAACAGCGGGGCGATTTCACTCACCATCGGCATGTTGCCCGCGATGAAGATCACCGATCCGTATTCGCCGACGCCACGCGCCAAGGCCGCCGCGAACCCGGCCAGCAGCGCCGGCAGCAATGCGGGCAGGATCACCCGCCACCAGGTCTGCGCCCGGGAAGCGCCGAGCGTGGCCGCCGCCTCCTCCGCATCCGCGGGCAGGTCCATGATGACCGGTTCGAGCGTCCGCACCACGAAGGGCAAGCCGACGAAAACCATCGCCAGCAGCACGCCGAGCGGCGTGTAGGCGACCTTGATCCCGAGCGGCGCCAGCAACGATCCGATCCAGCCGTTCTTGGCGAACAGGGCGGTAAGCGCGATCCCGGCGACCGCCGTCGGCAAGGCGAGTGGCATGTCGATCAGCGCATCCGCCACGTTGCGCCCCGGGAAGCGATAGCGGACCATCACCCACGCCACCAGCAGCCCAAGCGGCACGTTGACCAGAGCGGCTACCGAGGCGGCGCCGAAACTCAGCCGAAGCGCCGCCAGCACGCGCGGCTCGGTGAGGGAGCGCCACACTCCTTCCAGCCCCAGACTCCAGGGCCGCAACGCGAGTGACGCCAGCGGAATCAGCACGATCAACGAGAGCCATGCGAGCGTCACCCCGAGGGTCGGGGCAAAGCCCGGAAGGGCCGTGCGCCGTACCGCGACGGTCATCGTCCAGGTGTGAAGATGCGGTCGAACATGCCGCCATCGGCGAAGTATTTCGCCTGTGCGGCCGGCCAGCCGCCGAAGTCGGCGATTGTGACCATCTTGAGCTGAGGATAGCGCTCGGCATACTCCGCGGCGACGGCCGGGTCGCGAGGACGGTAGAAGTGCTTGCCGATGATTCGTTGTGCCGCCGGGGTGTAGAGGTACTCCAGGTAAGCCTGCGCTGCTGCGCGCGTGCCCCTTTTGTCGACAACCTTGTCGACGACGGCGACCGGCGGCTCGGCGAGGATGCTCAGGGACGGGTAGACGATCTCATAGCCGTCTCCGGCGAACTCGCGGCGTGCCAGCCCGGCCTCGTTCTCCCATGCCAGCAGCACGTCGCCGAGGTCGCGCTGGACGAAGCTGTTCGTGGCGCCGCGCGCGCCGGTATCGAGCACCGGCACATGGTGGAACAGGTCGCGCATGTAGGCTTCGGCCGAGGCGGGAGTGCTGCCCGGCTGACGCTCCGCCCAGGCGAGTGCAGCGAGGAAGTTCCAACGCGCACCGCCGGACGTCTTGGGATTGGGCGTAATCACCGCGACGTCGGGCCGGATCAGATCCGGCCAATCCTTGATGTGCTTCGGATTGCCTTTGCGCACCAGGAACACGATCGTGCTCGTGTAGGGCGACGAATTGTCCGGCAGCCTCGTCTGCCAGTCAGTGGCCAGCAGCCCGCGCGCGGCGAGCGCGTCGATGTCGGCCGCGAGCGCCAGCGTGACGACGTCGGCTTGCAACCCTTCGAGCACCGCTCTCGCCTGGGCGCCAGAGCCGCCATGCGACTGGTTGATGGTGAGTCGGTCACCGGTCTTGGCCTGCCAAGCTGGTATGAAATTGGCATTGATGTCACGATACAGCTCTCGGGTTGGATCGTAGGAAACATTGAGGAGAGCCGTCTCATTGGCCGCGGCCGGAACGGCGGCGCCGAGCAGGCCGATCATGGCGCCAAGTCCGGAACGACGAGTGATCGAAAGCATGGACACCTCCAGACCTGAGTCTTACCGACGACGGAGCGTCGTTGTCAGCAGAACAACGTCGGGGTGCACCGGCAAGAATGGGTTAGTTTAGCGACGATCCGGTTACGCATGGTCGAGACCAAAAGCAGCATGTTGAGCCCGCAACGTGCGACTGGAGCAACATCCGACCGAACCAACTCGGTTAGTGCTCTGGCTCGGCTTCAAATGTTGCCACGACCCCGCTTCGCCCGCAGATGGGATTCCTGCAGGCTAATCGTGTGGAGCGGGTGGCGGTTGCGGCAGCACGGTGGCGATGACGGCTTGAGCGCGTCGGCGAAGCACGAAAGATAAGAGATCGATATCGTTCATCAGTTCCACGGGGTTGCAAGCTGTGCCCGATCGTAAGGCCGCCTTCAACCAGTCGCTCACACCCGGATGGGCGAGCAACCAGGCGATTTGATCGTCGTGTTCCTTCGTCGCCACCGATTCGAGCGCGAAAGGCGCCGTCTTCGGTTCATCACTCATCGGTCGGTCTCCAGCGCGATCCACCTCGTTCCCGTCGCGAAATTACCCCCGTATCCGCTCGCGCAAACAGGTGAAGCCAACCGTTGTCGACGAGCTCGCGCAGCTTGCCATGCTTGGCGAGCACCCCCTCAATCGCCTCGACGGGCGCGGCGATTACCGCTGTCAGCCGAACCGGTTCGTGAATGAAGCGGCGGCCGTCGTGGAGTGATTGCAACGGCAGCCCAGGCTTCAGGTCGCCGCCGTTGCCCTCCAGCACGCCCAGCGTGCCGACGACGTTGTGCAGGACTTTATCGCCAGCACCGAACGCGGCATTATTGACGGTAGAGCCGTAATACTGAAGGTTTATCCAACTCGCGACGATCAGTGGTGCCGTCATGATCAGCTCCAACGTCGCGAAATTCGTATCGGTGCACCAATCATAGTTGTGGAGGAAGGCGCGCCCCTCCAGGTCCAACCCGCGCGTCACATCACGTGGCGCCGCGATGAACGCGGCGCATCCGGCGAGCCCCCACTCAGGGCGCGCCTGGCTCCAGTCGCGCGAACGCTCGACGACGGCATCGTGGACGGTCGCATTCCGCGTCAGGCCGAGCGTCACCGCGCGCTGCAGCCGGGCATGGCGGCTTGCCTCCGTCAACCACGTCCGCAACCGCGCGACATCGGCGCCATGCGTGGCGGGCGCGTCTTCAAGATCGAACAACGTGACCTCGTCGGTCGTGGTATCGTGCAAGGCCGGAACGAACCAGGTATCCGCCGGCACGTCGATCTGACGCGTCCGGAGGCCCTCCCGGACCCCCGGGTCGTTCAGGATGGCTGCGGCCACGCGAGCATTGGCTTCGCCGGTATGGCCGCCGCAGGCGCCGCAATCGAGCCCAGCCGCGTGCGGATTGTTAACGGTCGTCGAGCCGTGACCGGCGAGCAGCACCAGGCGCGCGAAACCGCTGGTCAGCGACATCGCAGTCAGCACAGCCTCGGCCATGTCGACCCTTTGCTTGGCGTCGAAGCCGGTTGAGCGGCGCTCCCGCGTCTGGGATCGAAGATGCGGACCGAGCCGTCGGGCGACGGACGGCGCAATTCCGTCCGAGCGGGGATGAGAGACAGGGCGCGTCAGGCCGAACGCGTCCGTCACAAGCTTTGCGCCGAACACCAACCCAGCGGTTTCGACGAAACTAAAGGACGACACGGCAGAAACTTTGAACGCTTTCCACGCCTTGAATGCGCGGCGGCGCAGGCGCCTGAGGGTGAGCACACGTTGCTCCTCGGCCTCGGTCGCTCCCTTCACGCCTTCGCAGACGATGAATTTCGGCGCGAGCAATACGGGGCACTGCGAGCCGCCCTTTGTTTGGCCGAGCGGCACGTACTCGATCGGGAAGCCGAAGAACCCGGCAAATCCAAGCGTCTCCGCCCCCGGGCAGACGAGTTCGAGCGCACGGCGGAAGGGCTCCGACCGCACGTCGATGCAAAATGCGGCCGTCAGCAGCGGGCGTGCGCCGGGTCCCGCCGACGGCGCGCCGGTAAGCTTTTCGAACAACGGTGCTTGATAAGCATGCTCAAGGCGATCCAAGCGCGCGAGGCCCTGCGCGAGCGCCGGGTCATCACCGGGCCGCTCATCGAGTGGCGGGCGGGCAGCTGTGCGCATGGCGTCTCGCCAGGCGGCTTTGAACGCCGGGCTTTGCTGCGCCAGAAACAGCGCGTGACCCCAGACGACCCGCACGGCCAGCAGCTCGGCCAAACAGTCGTCGGTGCCTCCGCGCAGCTCTGCCGTCCAGTTCTTCTGCCGCGCGAATGCTGCCCATCCGCGAATGTCGAAGAGGGCCCGGAAGAGATAGTCCTGTATCGCGCGAGCGGGGATGCCGAGCGCAGCCACAACCGCAGCAATCGCCTCGCGCGGGTCGTCCGGCGCGGCGGAAACGGTGCGCCGGAAACCGGTGACGCCCATGGCCTCGGCGTTCCGGTCATGAGCCATGGCTGCTTTCCAGCCGGCGTACAGACCCAAATGCCGCGACGGTGCTCGCCAGACGGCCTGGCCCTCGTCGAAGTATTGCGCGCACCAGCGGCTGATCTCGTCGATCATGAACGAGGTGAGCGACGCTTGCCGGTCCCCACCCGCCAAACGGTCGAGGATCTCGGCGACGGTGGCGACCGAAGCCGGACGCGTGGGTATACCAACTGCCTGCGCTGGCGCCGCGCCGGGTAGCATATTCACTCGCGCGACCCGTTGGAGTGCGGCGCAAGCCTGTTCGAACGGCTGGCTGGTGAAGCCGAGGAATGGGTTGACCGCCACGAAGGTCCGCAGCGGCCAGAGCGGCGCGATCGATTTACCGGCAGCGGTGATCGCGGCATCGATGTCGTCGCGACCCGGCGGGGCGAGTACAGGAGCCGCTTCGCCATCGAGAAGGCCGAGGCTCATGGGGCTTCTCCGGCCGTTGGAGTGAGCTGGAAGGCGGGCGATCGCGGCGGATTGGGCCAAAGGCGCAGCAGCCACCGGTTTGCGAGCGTGTTGAGGTAAAAGCCGTTGGCGACATGGGCGTGCAGAGCGCGCGAGCGTGGGCCATCGAGGTGCCCGACCGCCACCGCCTGAAACCAAGTGAGCGCGGCGAACGAGGCAATCACCAGCGCCGAAAGCGCGAGGGAAAAGGGCGAGGATGCTACGTTGGATGGCGGCAGGACGCCAGCAAACAAGCGCTCGGTGCCGGCCCGCATCGCGAACCACGCGGCAGCTAAGGTGACAGCCAAACCCGCGACGCGCAGCAGAACGAAACGGCTTGGGCGTGCATCGATCGCCTGCCCTAATAATTGCGTGAGGCCGAATGCCATGACTGCACCAAGGATCACTGCGCCGGGCGCGTGAGCGAGATCGGCGCCGAACACGTGCCCCACCGCGAGCACGATGACGAGCGCGGCCACGAGCGCGAGAGCGAAGCGGGGGTGTGGCCGCTCGCCGGGGCCGGGCGACCAGGCAGCCCGCGCGAGTTCGACCACGCTGCCTGAACTCAGGAAGGCATGCGCCTTGTACTGCGAGTGCGCCACGATGTGCAGCAACGCCGCCGCATAGGCGCCTAGCCCGAGTTCCAGCATCATGAAACCCATCTGCGCGACCGTGGACCAACCCAAGCTGACCTTCACGGAGGTTTGCGTCAGCATCGCCAGCGAGGCGAGAATTGCGGTCATCGCGCCCATGACGGCCAAGAGCGTCATCGCGCCCGGGGCCTGGCCGATGATGGGCGAGAGCCGCAGGATGAGGAAACCACCGGCATTGATGATTCCGGCGTGCAAGAGGGCGGAGACGGGCGTGGGCGTCTCCATCACCTCGAGTAACCAGCCATGGACCGGCAACTGCGCAGATTTGAGGAGCGCGGCGATGACGATCAGTATCGACGCCACAGCCACGCTTGGGGGCAAGCCCGTCCCCCGCCACTCGGCGGCGACGATAAAGAGGTCGCCATAGTTAAGGCTGCCAGCCGCCCGCCAAAGCAGCACGGCGGCCACCAAGAGGATCAAATCAGCTGCCCGGCTGACCAGAAGGTTCTTGCGCGCACACAGGATCGCGGCTGGCCGATGGCCATAGAATGTCAGCAGCCGCCTCAGGCCCACTCCAGTCGCCAACCACGCGAGCCCGGTAAGCGCCAAATTGCCGGAGACGGCCATCGCCAGCGCCGCCGCCAAGGTCAGCGCGAGAGTGCGGATGACGTCACCCTGGCGCGGGTTGCCGTCCAGATAGTTGCGGCTGAACCGCAGCACAACCGCGCCGACTAGCGACACCAGCGCGAGCATCGCCGCGCTCAAAGCGTCCAGGTATCCGCAAATTCCCACGCCGGCCGTGCCCAGCAATGGCGTGCGTAGCACCCCGCCCGGGGCCGCGAAGACCAGCGCGGCCGACACCACTGCCCAGAGCGAAGCTGCCGCGCACCAGTCCGCGAGCCGGCGTGGGTCGCGGGGCGCCGGCAGCACCCCCAAGAGCGTCAGGAGGAGGGGGCCGGACCAAGGCAACCAAGGGACTATCATGATCGGCGCTGCATCCATGACGCGAGCCGCTCACCTAACCGGAACAGAATCATTTAGGAAATACAATGATTCGAACATTTTGTTCTATGATACAGAACGATCATGGCCGGGCTGAACTACCACCACCTGAAGCTGTTCCACGCCATCGCCCGCGAGGGCGGCCTAACGCGTGCCGCAGGGCGGCTACACCTCTCGCAATC
>JAVVHH010000100.1:0-14076 GCA_032249615.1 Acetobacteraceae bacterium | reverse complement strand
GCTGGTGCGCCTGCTGCGTAAGGCCGGGCATGGCGTGCGGGCCGTGTTGACCGAGGGGGGCGCGCAGTTCGTCACCCCGCTCAGCCTCCAGGCGCTGACGGAGGAAAGGGTCCATTCGGCGGTGTGGTCGCTCACGGACGAGAGCGAGATGGGGCACATCCAGCTGAGCCGCAGCGCGGACCTCGTCGTGGTGGCGCCGGCGAGCGCGGACATTCTGGCGAAGATGGCGGCCGGGCTCGCGGGCGATCTGGCGACCACGGTACTGCTGGCGACGGACAAGCCGGTTCTGGTCGCGCCGGCGATGAACGTGCGGATGTGGCAGCACGCGGCGACGGTGGCGAACATGGCGACGCTCGTGTCGCGCGGTGTCGCGGTGGTCGGGCCGGACGAGGGCGCGATGGCCTGCAACGAGTTCGGTCCGGGGCGGCTGGCGGAGCCGCCGGTCATTCTGGCGGCGATCGAGGCAATGCTGGCGCCTGCTGCCAAGCCGCTGGCTGGTAAACATGCGCTGGTGACGAGCGGGCCGACGCACGAGCCGATCGACCCGGTGCGCTACATCGCCAATCGCTCCTCGGGGCAGCAGGGGCATGCCATCGCCGCGGCGCTGGCGCGGCTGGGCGCGCGGGTCACGCTGGTGAGCGGGCCGGTCGGGGTGGCGGACCCGGGAGGCGTCACGATGCACCGGGTCGAGACGGCGCGGAAGATGCTGGAGGCGTGCCAGGCGGCGCTGCCGGCCGATGTGGCCGTTTGCGCCGCGGCGGTGGCCGATTGGCGGGTGGCCGAAGCGGCGGGCCAGAAGCTCAAGAAGCAGGCAGGGGCCGAGGCGACGGCCCTAAGACTCATTCCCAATCCGGACATCCTGGCGACGTTAGCCCAGCCGGGGCCGATGCGGCCGCGTCTGGTCGTCGGTTTCGCGGCCGAGACGGAGCGGGTGGTCGAGCATGCGACGGCCAAGCTGGCCCGCAAGGGGTGCGATTGGATCGTCGCCAACGACGTGAGCCCAGCGACCGGGATCATGGGCGGGGCCGCCAACGAGGTGCATCTGGTCATGGCGTCCGGGACGGAAGCCTGGCCGCGCATGCCCAAGGCGGAAGTTGCAGCGCGGCTTGCGGCCCGGATCGCGGCGACGCTGGCGTGAATGTCGAGTTGCGCGTGCTGGACGAGCGCCTGCGGATGTGGGGTCTGCCCACCTACCAGACGCATAATGCGGCCGCGATCGATCTGCATGCCTGTCTCGACGGGCCGCTCACGATCGCGCGGGGGAGCCCCGCCGTGCTGATCCCTGCCGGGTTTGCGCTGCACATCGCCGACCCGGCGGTCGCTGCGCTGATCCTGCCGCGATCCGGGCTCGGCCATAAGAAGGGCCTGGTGCTCGGGAACCTGATCGGGCTCATCGACCCGGACTACACCGGGCCGATCATGGTCAGCGCCTGGAACCGCGACCCCCACGCTTCTGTCACGCTGGAGCCCGGCGAGCGGTTCGCGCAGCTGATGTTCGTGCCGGTGATCCGGCCCTCTCTGCAGGTGGTCGAGGCTTTCTCTGGCGAAACCGAGCGGGGCGCGTCGGGGTTCGGCTCTACGGGAGCGTGAGCGTGGCCAATTCGTTCCACATTGCTGTGCTGCCGGGCGAGGGGGTCGGGCTCGAGGTGACGGCAGCGGCGCTCCATGTGCTGCAGGCGGTGGAGCGGCGGTTCGGAATCGCGTTCCGGCAAGAGCGCATCGAGGGCGGCGCGCTCTATTACAAAGAGCATGGCTCAACGCTGGAGCCGGACGGGCTGCGGCGCGCGGGGGCGGCCGATGCCATGCTGTTCGGAGCGATGGGCTGGCCGGAAATCCGGCTGGCTGACGGGACCGAGATCGCGCCGCAGCTGGACCTGCGGTTCGAATATAATTTGTTCGCCGGCGTGCGGCCGATCCGGGCCATTCCCGGCGTGCCGGTCGCGCTGGCCGATCCGCGGGCGGCCGGCATCGATCTGGTCATACTGCGGGAGTCGACCGAGGGCATGTTCGCCAGCCGCGGCAAGGGGGAGGTCACGCCCGAGCAGGCGAGCGACACGCTGGTGATAACGCGCGCGGTGACGGAGCGGCTCACCCTGTTCGCGTGCGAACTCGCGCTGCGGCGCAAGGCGACCCGTGGCACGCCGGGTCGGGTGACGCTGGTCGATAAAGCCAACGTGTTCCGCTCGTTTGCCTTCATGCGAGAGGTGTTCCTCCAGACAGTCTCGCCGGAAGTCGACGCGCGGGTGCACTACGTCGACGCGATGGCGCTCGATCTGGTGCGGCGGCCTTGGGAGTTCGACGTGCTACCGATGGAGAACCTGTTCGGCGACATCCTGTCCGATCTCGGCGCCGGGCTGATCGGCGGGATGGGGTTCGCGCCGTCGGCCGACATCGGCGACGCGCACGGGCTGTTCCAGCCGAGCCACGGGACGGCGCCCGACATTGCCGGGCGGGGCGTGGCCAACCCGACGGCGTCGATCCTGTCGGCCGCGATGATGCTGGAATGGCTCGGGGTGACGCGCTCCATCCAGGCCTGCCGGGACGCCGCCGTGGCCGTCGAACGCGCGGTCGACACGGCGTTCGGCACGCACGGGCTGCGCACGAGCGACATCGGCGGCAGCATGGGGACGCGGGCCGTGGCCGATACGGTTGCGCGGCTGATCGGGGCGGGAGAAGCCGACCCGGATTAGCCGGCGGTCGCCCGATCCAGAAAACCTTTCGGGCGCGGTGCGTTATAGGGCTCTACTCTGGAGCGCCGATGCGTCCCGATCATGCCGCCATCGTCGCCGCGACCCCGGTGGGCGCAGCGCTATCCTATCTCCTGTTCGCGGGCGATGTGGACGCGGGCGAGTTGATTGCCTGCAGCGTCGTGACCGTGGGCGCAAGCCTCTACGCCTTCGCCTTGTTCCGTTCCGGCTCGTTGGGCATGCGGCTGGCCGCGCGGGGGTTGACGTCGTTGTTGCGCGGCAGCACCGCCGTGGTGCTGGATCTCGGGCGGGTCGGTTGGGCGCTGTTGCAGGCGGTTGGCCGCCGGCCGGAAGCCGTGCAGGGCACGATCGTCTCCGTCCCGTTCCGCATCGGCGGGCTCGAGCCCGAAGATGCCGGGCGCCGGGCCGCGGTCGTGTTGGCGATGTCGATCGCGCCGAACGGGTTTGCGGTCGGCGTGGATCAGCAGCGCGACCTGCTGCTGGTTCATCAACTGACACCGGTCGCGGCCGGAAACGACACGGAGTGGCCGCTGTGACGGTGTGGTCGTGCGCCATCTGGGCGCTGCTGCCCCCGCTTTGCGTCTCGGCTCTGGCGGCGCTGCGCGGCTCGGTGGCGTCGCGGCTCGTCGCGTTGCAACTGCTCAACGCGGTGGGGATCGCGATCCTGATCGCGATGAGCTTCGCGTTCGACCAGGATTCCTATCTCTCGCTGGCCGAGGCGCTCGCATTTCTCAACGTGACCGGTGGGCTTCTGATGGCGATAACCGTGGAGCGCTGGCTGTGAGCTGGATCTCTGGACTTTTCGTCGCGGTCGCGGTGGCCGTCATGTGGCTCGCGGCGGCCGGGTATGTCCGGCTGCGCCACCCGCTCGACCGATTGCACTGCGCCACTTTCGTCAATGCCGGAGCCGGACTGGCTCTGCTGGCGGCCTGCCTGGCGGCCGAAGGAGTTTCGGACCGGGCGGGCAACATACTCGTCGTCGTTGCCGTCAATCTCCTTGGGGGTGCGGCGGCGTCTTACGCCACCGCTCGGGCGCTCCGCCTGCGTGGCTCGCTGCCGGAGGTCGACTGATTGCTGATCGACATTCTGCAGATTTTGCTGGCGGTCACGGGAACTGGCGTCGCACTGACTCGGCGGCCGGTGCGCCAGGTCATCGCGCTCGGGGCGAACGGCTTGGTGCTGGCGCTGCTGTTCATGGCCCTGCAGGCGCCGGATGTGGCGTTTGCGCAGATCGTGGTCGGCACTGCGGCGCTGCCGATGCTGTTCATGGTTGTTCTGGCGAGCATGAGGATGGACCGCAGGCGCGAAGACCGGCGCGAGGGAATGAGTTGAAGCCGCGGGTCCGCACGGCATTGTTCCTCGCCGCTGCCGCCGGTGCGATGCCGGCACTGGTCCGAGCGCTGCCGCATTTCCCGGCCTTTGGCGACCACCCCTCGCCGTATGCCGACCGGGTTCTGGCGTCGGCACCGGTCGACCGGCATGTCCAGAACGTCGTAACCGCGCTCAACTTCGACTATCGCGGCTTCGACACTCTCGGCGAGGAGTTCATCCTGCTCTGCGCGGTCACCGGCGTGACCGTGCTGTTGCGTGGGTCCAGAGGCGAGCATCGCAGCGCCCGGACAGGGCAGGTGGAGGGCCGCCCGGTGATCCCGCCGGGCGAGGCGGTTACGTTGATCGCCCGCCTGTTCGGGGTGGCCACCTTCGTGCTCGGCCTCTCGGTGGCGCTGCATGCCACGTCGACTCCGGGCGGTGGCTTCCAGGGCGGGGTTCTGATCGCCTCGGGGTTCCTGCTGGTGTTCTTGGGTGAGGGCTACCGGGGCTGGCGGGCGATGATGCAAGCCGAGCTGATGGACGCGGTCGAGGCCGCCGGCGCGCTGGTCTACGTCGGCTGCGGCTTGGTCGGGGTTTGGCAGGGCCTGCCGTATCTGACGAACACGCTGCCGTTGGGGACGGCCGGCTCGGTTTGGGCGGGGGGCCTCATGCCGGTCATCAACGCGGGCGTGACATGCGCGGTGCTGGGCGGGTTCGG
Source organism: Acetobacteraceae bacterium (assembly GCA_032249615.1). GTDB lineage: Bacteria > Pseudomonadota > Alphaproteobacteria > Acetobacterales > Acetobacteraceae > JAVVHH01. The sequence goes on along the minus strand of JAVVHH010000100.1, from coordinate 9,339 downwards.
CATGCTGTTCATCGAGTTCTTGGAAGAAACCCGCGTGAACCCGGATGCGGAGCAAGACACGGAGGCGCCCAAGTCATGACGGGGGCATGGGTCGGCTGGCTGCCCTGGGCGGTGGCGGCATGGCTATTCGGGGTCGGGCTTTACGGGATCATCAGCAGCCGGCACTACGTCCACCTCATCGGCTGCCTCACGATCGTGCAGTCGGCCACCTATGTCCTGCTGCTGTCGATCGGCTACCGGCGCGGCGCCGGCCCGCCCATCTTCCACGCGCACCCGCCGAGCACGCCCGCCGTCGACCCGGTCATGCAAGTGCTCGTGCTGACGGACATCGTGGTGGGCGCCACGGTCACCGCACTCCTTCTGGTGCTCGTGCTGCAGTTCCACAAACGGCGCGGCATCGTCGACCCGCAGCAGGCGGCCCCGCTCACATGATCATCGCCGCGTTGGCACCGTTTCCGGTGGTGCTGCCGCTGGGTGTCGGCGCGCTCCTGCTCGGTGTCAGCAAGCATCTGCCGCGCCGTGGTCCGGACGTGCTCGCCATCCTGACGGCGGCTGCCACGTCGGTGATCTGCGGCCTGCTCGCCCGCTCGGCGGCCGAGACGGGGCCGATCACGTATTGGTTCGGCCAGTGGCATCTTCTCGGCGACCAGGTCGTCGGGATTTCGTTCGTGATCGATCTGGCGAGTGCCGGTGTCGGTGCGCTGGTCGGCTTTCTGTTCGCCGCGACCCTCGTCTTTGCCTGGGGCTTCTTCGAGGAGGTCCACGCGCATTTCCACGTGATCATGCTGGTGTTCATGGCCGGCATGGTCGGGTTCTGCCTGACGGGCGACCTGATCAACATGTTCGTCTGGTTCGAGCTGATGAGTGTCGCCGGGTTCGCGGCGACCGGGTTCGCGTTACGGTCGTCGGCGATCGCGGGGGCGCTGAACTTCACCATCGTGAACACGGTGGGCGCCTATGTCTTTCTCGCCGGCATCGGGCTGCTGTACGGACAGGGCGGGGCGCTCGACATGGTCGCGCTGGGGCGCAGCGTCGCGGCTCATCCGAACGATCCGGTCATGGCGCTCGGCTTCGTGCTGATTGCGTCGGCGCTACTGACCAAGGCGGCGCAGTTGCCGTTCCAGATGTGGTTGGGCGACGCACATGCGGTCGCACCGAGCCCGGTTTCCGTCATCTTCTCCGGCGCGATGGTGTCCATCGGCCTGTTCGGGTTGGCCAAGCTCGGGTTCCGGGTGTTCGGGGGAGCGCCGGAGATCGTCGGCGAGAGCCGCAGGGCGCTGCTCGTGATAGGGCTGGCGAGCGCCGTTGTGGGCGCGATGCTGGCGCTCGGGCAGCGGCACATCAAGCGGCTGCTGGCGTTCTCGACCATCTCGCATGCGGGGATCATGCTCACGGGCCTGTCGCAGATGTCTCAGGACGGTGAGGCCGGATTGCTGGCCTATCTGTTCGGGCATGGGCTGGTGAAAGGGGCCATGTTCATGCTGGCCGGTTTCATCGCGGCCAAGTGCGGCGGGATCGATGAGATCACCCTGCGCGGCCGCGGTCGGGATTACTGGCCGGTTGGGATCATGATGGCGCTGGGCGGGTTGGCCCTCGCCGGCCTCCCGTTCGGGCCGATGGATGAAGGCTTCAAGCTGATCGAGCACGGCGCGGCCGACGCCGGGCAGCATTGGATCGCGACGGTGCTCCTGGTCAGCGCCACCCTGACCGGGGCGGCCGTGCTCCGGGTCGCCGGCCGCATCTTCGGCGGCTGGGGAGAGTTGTCCGGCGACGAACGGCATGGCGAGACCGAAGAGGAGCAGGAGCCCGGCCATCAGCCCGCGGTCTTGCTGGCTGGCCCCGCGGCGCTGTTGCTCGGGCTCGGCCTGATCGGCTGGGATGATGGGGGTGCGTTGGCCAGCCGCGCGGCCGCTGCCCTGATCGCTTTGCCGGAGCAGCCGGCGCCCGCGTTGCCGGGCTCGCCCGGACCGTGGATTGCGGTCCTGTGCGCCGTCGCGATTACCGGGTTCGAGCTGGCCCGGCGGCACCTTCCGCATTGGTTCGTTGCTCTCGTCGAGGCGTTCCGCGTGCCGCCAACCCGCGTGCTTCAGCGGATGCAGAGCGGGCTCGTGACGGATTACGTGACCTGGTTGGCGGTCGGCTTGGCCGTCCTGGCGACGGCGTTCGTGTTTGCCGTGTAAGCCCTCAGGCTTTCCGGAACAGGACGATCGTTTCCACCTGCGACGACCAAAGGAATTGGTCGACGGCCTCGGCCCCGATGACCCGGTAGCCGCTGCCGAGGAGGATGCGGGAGTCGCGCGTCAGAGCGCCGGGGTTACAGCTGACATAGACGATCGGCACGCCGGAGGCGGCGAGCGCCGGCATCTGGGCCACGGCGCCGTTGTAGGGCGGGTCCAGCACGACGGCGCCCGCGCCCTCCAGCTCCGCGGCCGTGAGCGGCTGCCGCGCCAGGTCGCGCACCGAGGCGGTGACCCGGCCGTTGCCGGCGCTACGGACGGCGGCGACTGCAGCCGGGTCGCCCTCGTAGGCCACGACCCGGCCGCGGGTGCTGATGGCATGGGTCAAGCTGCCGCTGCCGGCGTAGAGTTCCACGATCGGGCCTTTGACCTTTTCGGGCAGCATGCGCAGGACGGCCGCCACGATCGCCCGCTCGCCCTCCTGCGACGCTTGCAGGAAGGTGCCGGTCGGGATGGCGGCGGCGTGGCCGGAGAAGGTGAGCATCGGGCGGCTAATTACGGCAGCCGGTTCGGTGTCGACGCTCCCGATGCGTGCCGTGCTGATCCGCGGGACGCCGTTCGCGCGGGCGAATTCGGCGAGGGAGGAACGGTCCCGCGCGGTGAGCGGGGCGTCGGTTCGGAGAAGCAGGTCGGGGCCGTTGTCGACGAGGTTGACGCTCGCTTCGCCGGTCCGCCTCAGCCCGTCGAGGCGGAGCAGCACGGGGCGCAGCGCCTGCACCAGCGTGAAGAGCACGGGATGCAGGATCGGGCAGGCCCGCATGTCGACGACGTCCGACGAGCGGCGGCGGTGCAGACCGATTTCGATTGCCGTCGCCGTGCGGCGGATGCCGAGATCCATGCGGCGCCGGGTTCCGGGCGGGGTGCGGGCGAGGGGGAGTGTGCCGAGCCCGATGGCCGCCGCCGCCCGCCCGGCTTTCCAGGCGGCGTAGGGCGCGTCCGCCCAGTGCTGCAGCGTGCAGCCGCCGCAGGGGCCGAAGTGCGGGCAGGGCGGGGTGACGCGGTCGGGGGAGGGCTCGAGGATGCTGGCGGCGGCGGCGAAACCCTCGCCGCGCTTGATCGCCGGTCCCGGTTGGACGCATTCCCCGGGCAGCGTACAGGCGAGGAACAAAGCGCTGCCACCGGGGCCCGCGGCAACCCCGTCCCCGTCCGCGCCGATCCAATCGACGCGAACGGGGCCGGAGAGTTCAGCCGCCGAAGGCGGAGAGGCCCGTCTGCGCCCGGCCAAGGATCAACGCGTGCACGTCGTGCGTGCCCTCGTATGTGTTGACCGCCTCGAGGTTCATGACGTGGCGGATGACATGGTATTCGTCGGCGATGCCGTTGCCGCCGTGCATGTCACGGGCGACCCGGGCGATATCGAGCGCCTTGCCGCAGTTGTTCCGCTTGAGCAGGCTGATCATCTCGGGGGCCGCGCGCCTCTGTTCCATCAGCCGGCCGAGGCGGAGAACGCCGTGCAGACCGAGGGTGATCTCCGTCTGCATGTCGGCCAGCTTCTTCTGGATCAGCTGCGTCTGCGCCAGCGGGCGACCGAACATCTGCCGCTGCATCGTGTAGTCGCGGGCGGCATGCCAGCAGAACTCGGCGGCGCCCAGAGAGCCCCAGGCGATCCCGTAGCGCGCATTGTTGAGGCAGGAGAACGGGCCGCGGAGCCCCTTCACATGCGGCAGTTCGTTGCCGGCGGGCACGAACACGTCCTGCATCATGATCATGCCGGTGGTGGACGCCCGGAGCGCGAACTTGCCCTCGATCTTGGGCGCCGTCAGGCCCTGCATCCCTTTCTCGAGGATGTAGCCGCGAATGTCTCCGGCGTCGTTCTTGGCCCAGACGACGAAGACGTCGGCCAGAGGTGAGTTGGTGATCCAGGTCTTGGAGCCGTTCAGCAGAAAGCCGCCGTCGACGGCCTTGGCGCGGGTGCGCATGCTGGCCGGGTCGGACCCGGCGTCAGGTTCGGTCAGGCCGAAGCAGCCGACGAACTCGCCGCTGCGCAGCTTGGGAAGAAACCGATCCTTCTGGTCTTCGGAGCCGAACGCCCAAATGGGATACATGACCAGCGAGGACTGCACGGAGAAGGCGCTGCGATAGCCGCTATCGACGCGCTCGACCTCGCGCGCGATCAGCCCGTAGGCGACGTAGCCGACCCCGGCGCAACCGTGGCTGTCGAGCGTGGCGCCGAGGAAGCCCATCTCGCCCATCTCGTTCATGATCTCGCGGTCGAACCGCTCGTGGCGATTGGCGGTCAGGACGCGGGGGAACAGCTTTTCTTGGCAATATTCATGGGCGGCGTCACGGATGGCGCGCTCGTCTTCCGTCAGCTCGTCCTCGAGCAGCAGAGCATCGTCCCACTTGAACGGGCCGAGCTTGCGCGCCTTCGCGGGCTTGTCCTGAGTGGCGTAAGCCTCGGCCTCTTCCGGCCGCTGAACCGGTGTGACGACGTTCATCGACGCTCTCCCTCAATCCGTCTTACGACGACGCTCTGCTTAGTCCACTTCGGCGCTGGAGTGCACCCGGGGCGCGCGGGCCCGCAGCAGCATGAACGCCGGAACGTCGTCGCCGAAGCCAACGACTGGCGGTCCTAAATCGTCGTCGCGACGATAGCGCTCGCGGCGGGCATCGCGGTCGCGCGGTTGCCTGTCCCGCGCCTGGTAGTCGCGGGTCTCGCGATCGCGGTTCTCTCGGTCGCGGCTTTCGCGATCCCGATCGCGGGGCTTGGGGCGCTCACGCGGCTCGAGTTCCGGCGCGCGCGCCTCGACGACTTCCGGCTGCGGCGCATCGACCGGCAAGGGCTCCGCGGCCGGCTTCTTGCTGCGGCTGCGGCGCTTCGGCACCGGGATGGCGATCGCGGTCGCGTCCTCCAGCGTTTCGCCCTTCGCCTTGGGCTTGACCGGTTTGGCCACCGTGCGGCCTCGCCCGCGCCTTCGTTTGCCGTCGTCCTCGGCGAAGTCGACGGGGTCGAATCCTTCGACCGCGATGCGCGGGATGGCGGCGCCGACGAGCTTTTCGATAGCTTCGACGAAGCCTCGATCATAGGGCGTGGCCAGTGAGTACGCGTGGCCCGTCAGCCCGGCGCGGCCCGTACGGCCGATGCGGTGAACGTAGTCTTCGGCATGGATCGGCACGTCGAAATTGAAGACGTGGCTGAGGCCGCCGATATCGATTCCGCGAGCGGCCACGTCGCTGCAGACGAGCAGGCGGAGTTCGCCGGCCTTGAATTTGGCCAATGTCGCGAACCGCTCCGGCTGGCTCATGTCGCCGTGCAGCGAGCCGACGCTGAACCCGTGACGCTTCAGGGACTTATAGAGGATGTCGACGTCGCGCTTGCGGTTGCAAAAGATCAGCGCGTTCTGCACGTCCTCGTTGCGAATCAAGCGGCGCAGGGCCTCGCGCTTGTCGAGGTCGTCGACCACGGCCAGCCCGGCCACGATCGTCGTCGCGACGCTCGAGGGACGGCTGACGGCGATCTCTTTAGGCTCCCGCAGGAAGGCATCGGCCAGGCGCCGGATCTCGGGCGCCATCGTCGCGCTGAAGAACAGCGTCTGGCGCCGTTCGGGCAGGAAGCCGACGATCTTCTCCACGTCCGGGATGAAGCCCATGTCGAGCATCCGGTCGGCTTCGTCGATCACGAGCAGGCTGGTGTCGGTCAGTAGCAGGCCGCCGCGTTCGAACAGGTCCATCAGGCGGCCGGGGGTGGCGATCAGCACGTCGACGCCGCGCATCAACGCCTCTTTCTGATCGGCCATGCTCTCGCCGCCGATCAGCAGCGCGTGAGTCAGCTTCAGATACTTGCCGTATTGCACGAAGTTCTCGGCGACCTGCAGGGCAAGTTCCCGGGTCGGCTCGAGGATCAGGCTGCGCGGCATGCGCGCGCGGGCACGCGCACCCGACAGGATGTCGAGCATGGGAAGCACGAAGCTGCCGGTCTTGCCGGTTCCCGTCTGTGCCGTGCCGAGCACGTCACGCCCCATCAGGATCGTCGGGATGGCTTGGGCCTGGATCGGGGTCGGCTGCCGATAGCCCTTCTCGCCGACGGCGCGAACCACTTCCGGCGACAGCCCGAGCCCCTCGAAGCCGTTCTCTTCCACGACCGGCTCGTCGGCGATCTCCGTTTCGGACACGGCCGCTTCTTCTGCAGGCGTTTCCTCTGCAGGCGCTTCGACAGCGTCGGTGGGACCTACGGCCTCGACGACCGCAGCATCCATCGCTGTCTCATCCGAATGAGCGTCAACTTCCGCGGGCGCGGCCACTATATTCATCAAGCGTTGTGTCTCATCCGGGTCGGGGCGGCTTTGCTGCCGCGAGGCGAACCGCGCGGTTACTGCGCGATAGAGGCCCGCATATCGGTAAATAGGCCTTGAAAGTCAAGCGTAACGGAGTTTCGGCCGGGCCGAAATGTCACATGGCAACTTACTCGGTGCTGCAGCGTCGGACGACCAATGAGCATCGCGCGGCAAAACACTCTCAGGATCGAGGATTACGCGCTGATCGGAGACTGCAAGACGGCCGCGCTGGTCGGGCGCGACGGCAGCATCGACTGGTTGTGCTGGCCACGTTTCGATTCTGGCGCCTGCCTTTGCGCGCTGGTGGGCGATGCTTCCAATGGGCGCTTCCATATCGCCCCGGTAGTGGATGGAAAGGCCGTGGGGTTCGCGACATCGCGCAGCTATGCCGGGCCGACGATGATTCTCGAGACCGTCTGGGAGACTGCCACCGGCACGGTCGCGCTCATTGATTTCATGGTGCCGGAAACCGATTTCGGCACCCTGATCCGCATGGTGGAGTGCCGGGCGGGCACGGTCGACATGCGGATGGAGCTGTGCCTGCGGTTCGATTACGGGCAATCGGTTCCGTGGGTGACCCAGCGCGAGGGGGGCAACGGGATCGTCGCCATTTCGGGCCCGGACATGGTTGTCCTCCGCACCGACGTCGACCTCCGGGGCGAGGACATGATCACGGTGGCGGATTTCACCGTGCGGGCGGGCGAGCGGGTCCCGTTCGCGCTGACGCATTGCGCTTCCCATCTCGACGTTCCGATGGGCCTCGACTCGATCGACGCGCTGTACAAGACCAAAATGTTCTGGACCGAGTGGTCCAAGCGCTGCAGCTACCACGGCGAGTGGGCACCCGCGATCAGCCGGTCGCTGCTGACCCTGAAGTGCCTCACCGATCGCGTGACCGGGGGCATCGTGGCCGCGCCCACGACGTCGCTGCCCGAGGAGATCGGCGGCGTGCGCAACTGGGATTACCGCTTCTGCTGGCTGCGCGACGCAAGCCTGACCCTGTTCGCCTTCATGGAGGCCGGCTACTTCGATGAGGCCGAGTCGTGGTCGGAGTGGCTGCAGCGAAGCGCCGCAGGGAGCCCGGCGCAAGTTCAGATCATGTATGGAATCGCCGGCGAGCGCCGGTTGGACGAGTGGGAGGTCCAGGGCCTCTCCGGCTACGAAGGGTCCAAGCCCGTCCACATCGGCAATGCGGCTTCCAAGCAGTTGCAGATCGACGTCTACGGCGAGGTCTGCAGCGCGCTCAACCGGGCGCGGCGCGGCAACCTTCTCAGCGAGAGCTTTGCGTGGCCGCTGCAATGCGAGTTGCTGGCGCACCTGGAGACGCTGTGGTGTAAGCCCGACAGCGGTTTGTGGGAGACACGCGGCGGCGAGAAGAACTTCACTTTCAGCAAAGTGATGGCGTGGGTGGCCTACAGCCGCTCGATCGAGGACGCCGAGAACAACAGACTCGAGGCGCCGCTCGACCGCTGGCGGCAGATCCGTGACGAGATTTTCCATACGGTTTGCGAGCAGGGCTTCAACGAGGAACTCAATAGCTTCATACAAGTCTTTGGTGAGACACAACTCGATGCGAGTCTGTTGCTGATCCCGGTCGTCGGGTTCCTGCCTGGAGACGATCCGCGCGTGGTGGGGACGATTGCCGCAATCGAGAAGGGCTTGGTGGAAGACGGGTTCGTCCTGCGGTATCGGCCGTCAAAGCAGGCCGATGGTCTGCCGGGCCGGGAAGGCGCGTTCCTCGCTTGTAGCTTCTGGCTGGCGCAGGCGAAGTTCCTGGCGGGGCAGCAGGATGAGGCGCGCAAGCTGTTCCTGCGTTTGCTCGACATCTGCAACGATGTCGGCTTGCTGAGCGAGGAGTACAACCCGCACGAAAAAAGGTTCACGGGCAATTTCCCGCAGGCTTTCAGCCATGTTGCGCTGGTGACGACCGCTCTGCTGCTCGATGGCGTGCGTCAGTAGTGACGCGCGCGAGACGCCTTTTGCTTCCCAAACGGGTCGACGAAGGTGGAACGCGTGCGCTGCCGGTAATGGATTGAAGTAGCGGTCACAGTGACATTGGGCGCTCGTGCCGAAGCCATCCCGGGCGCGGCCGGCCTCCGCAGGGCGGCTGAACGCCGCGGCGGCAAGAAAGACGATTACGACAAAGCGCATTGGGTTACAATCACCAGTTGCACGTGGCCGGTCAATGGCTTCTTGCCATCCACAAGCAAGCTTGCCGGGCTGACTGGTGCGCCGGTTGTCCCGCTACTTTGGTCAGTCCGGCACGAGGCCGGCTGGCAGTCTTAGATGAACGCCGCGATCGCGACCCAGAGCGCGATGCTCAGCACCAAACCCCAAAGGATTCCCCTCGGAAGCGAGCTTTGGCGTTGAGCGGGGACGAACTCCGGTCCCGACTTAGATAGCGCGTCACTTCTCTCGATCGGTAAAGGTCGTCGCGCGGGGTAGAAATGGGACATCGCTCCTCCAACGGCGCCTTGTTCGGCGCTCGCTTTCACCATTGTCATGATTTAGCCACAACCCACGGCGATCCGGCATCAAACCGTCGTCAAACATTCGCTCGTTACGCCTTAAAAGGAAAGCCTAAAGCTTGCGAGCGCTCGGTGATCGACGAAATCGGCGCCTGCCGTCAGTCCGTTCAGATTGAGTGACGTGTTGGTCCCCTGGCGGGAGATGAAATCGTAGGTGGCCGACACGGCGGCGTACCGGTTCAGCAGGTAACTGGCCCCGACTTCGCCGGAGAAGAGCGATTGCGACCCGCCGACCTTGTAGAGGTTCTGACCGTAGCGGGCGCTGGCCGTGAGCAAGATGTTGCGGCGGAGCTCGTGGTC
>JAVVHH010000099.1:0-14196 GCA_032249615.1 Acetobacteraceae bacterium | reverse complement strand
TACCGCCACCTCGCCCTGCGTCGCCGTCAGCCGTTCAACCATCCACTCGGCCGCCTGCCGGGCCAGCTCCTCCGGCCCTTCGCTCATCGCTGCGCCAGGATCAGCTCGACCGCCTCGGCCCACCCGCCCCCATCGTTGTCCGCCGCCGTCGATGCCGACGCCCGCGCCTTCACCCCATCGCTCGCATTGCCCATCGCCACCGAAAACCCCGCCGTCGTGAACATCGGCACGTCATTCTCCATGTCGCCGATCACCGCGATCTGCGAAACGTCGATCCCCTGCCCGTCGGCGAGCAGCCGGATCGCGTTGCCCTTATTGGCTTCTGTCGCCGTCAGGTCGAGATAATACGTCTGCGACCGCTTGGCCGTGGCCCGGTCCCCGAGCCGCTCCTGCAACTCCGCCTCGGCCGCCGCCAGCAGCCCCGCGTCGTCCGACACCCCCACCATCTTCAGCACCGACCCGAGATACGGCTCGAAGCTCCCGACCACCACCGGGTCGAACCGCACCGTATGCGCCTCGTGTGCGACATGCGGCCCGTCCGGCGCACCGATCAGCCAATCGTCCCCGCTGAACAGGAACACGAACAACCCCTTGCTTTCAAAGAAGGCCAGCGTCTCCCGCGCCGCCGTCTCCGGCACCGCGTGCTCCGACAGGATCGTCCCATCCGGCGCCAGCACCCGCCCGCCGTTGAACCCTGCCAGCGGCCCCGTCAGCCCCAGCGCCTCCGTGATGTACGCCATCCCCCGCGGCGGCCGCGCACTCACGATCGACAGCGGCAGCCCGGCCTCACGCAGCCGCCCCGCCGCCGCCACCGTCGACGCCGCCACCGACTTGTCCGTCCTGACGATCGTGCCGTCCACGTCCGACACGACCAGTTTGATCGTCACGAGCCGTCCAGCTTCAGCCATTTGAGCCCGTCGCGGTTCAGCAGCCGGTCCGCCGCCGACGGCCCGTGCGACCCGGCCCAATACGCCTGCACCTCCGACTCTGCCCCGTGATGCTCCCACTGGTCCAAGATCGGCTGCACCGCCGCCCACCCGGCCTCCACCATGTCCGCCCGCTGGAACAGCGTCGCGTCACCCATCATCACGTCGTACAGCAGCGTCTCGTAGCCCGTGCTGCTCGGCGTCTTGAAGTAGTCGGCGTAGCGGAAATCCATCGCCACCCCGCCCAGCTGCAGCTTCGGCCCAGGCACCTTCGCGCTGAGGTTGAGCGTGATCCCCTCGCTCGGCTGGATGTGCAGCACCATGATGTTCGGCGTCAGCTTGTTGACCGGCGTGTCGCGGAACATCGCATACGGCGCCTGCCGGAAATGGATCGCGATCTCCGTGCGCCGCGTCGACATGCGCTTGCCGGTCCGGATGTAGAACGGCACCCCCGCCCAGCGGAAATTGTCGATCTTCAGCCGCATCGCCACATACGTCTCGGTCACGCTGTCACGCGCCACCCCCGGCTCGGTCCGGTACCCGCTCACATCCACGTCGCCGACCCGCCCGGCCGCATACTGCCCCCGCACCACGTCGCGCGCCGACCGCATCCGGTCCATCGGCTTGATCGCCTGGATCACCTTCGTCTTCTCGGTCCGCACCGCTTCGGCCTCGAACGTCGTCGGCGGCTCCATCGCCACCGTCGAGAGCAGCTGGAACATGTGGTTCGGCACCATGTCCCGCAGCGCCCCGGTCGATTCGTAGAACTTCGCCCGCTCCTCGACCCCCACCGTCTCGGCCGCCGTGATCTGCACGTGCTCGATGTAGAACCGGTTCCACAACGGCTCGAAGATCCCGTTGGAGAAGCGCAGCGCCATGATGTTCTGCACCGTCTCCTTGCCCAGGAAGTGGTCGATGCGGAACACCTGCTCTTCCTCGAGCTGCGCCAGAATCTGCGCGTTCAGCGCCTTGGCACTCTCCAGATTATGCCCGAACGGCTTTTCCACCACCACGCGCCGGAAATGCCCGTCCTCCTGCCGCGTCAGCCCGGCCCGCGCCAGCTGGTCCACCACCGGCCCGAAGAACCGCGCCGCCACCGCCAGGTAGAAGATCGCGTTGCCCGTCACCTTCGGCTTCAGCGCCTCATACGTGCCGGGGTCCTCGAGATCGCCCACGTGATACTCGATCCGCCCGCACACCCAGTTCCACAACTCGCGGTCGAGCGACTTGCCCTCCACGGCGCGGTTGGCCGCGAAGCTCTCCATCGCCTCCGTCACCCGCGCGCGATAGGCCTCCGTGTCCATCGGGTTGCGGTCCACCGCGACAATCGCGAACCGCTCGTCCAGCAGCCCGGCCATCTGCAGGTTGTAGATCGACGGCATCAGCAAGCGCCGGGTCAGATCCCCCGCGCCGAAGATCACCAGCGTGCAGGGCGGCGCTTTCGGCGCCCGCTCCATCCCCTCGGTCCCGGCGAGCCGGTCCGGCAACGGCATGTTGATGTCCATCGCGCGGGCGCTCCGTTAGCTCTTCTTGATCGTCGCCTCGGCATGTCCGCCGAACCGCGCCCGCATCGCCGAGAGCAGCTTGTCGGCAAACGTGTGCTCCCGCCGGCTGCGGAACCGCGCATACAGCGCCGCCGACAGCACGGGCGCCGGCACCGCCTCCTCGATCGCCGCCTCGATCGTCCACCGCCCCTCGCCGGAATCCGCGACCCCGCCCTGGAAGTTCGACAGCGTCTCGTTCTCCGCCAGCGCCAGCGCCGTGAGGTCGAGCAGCCACGACGACACCACGCTGCCCCGCCGCCACACCTCGGCGATGTCGGCCATGTCCAGCGTGAACCGCTCGGTCTCCGGCAGTTCCTCGCTCATCTTGTTATGCAGGATGTCGAAGCCCTCGGCGTAGGCCTGCATCATCCCGTATTCGATGCCGTTATGCACCATCTTGACGAAATGCCCCGCCCCCGCCGGCCCCGCATGGATGTAGCCCTGCTCGGCCCGGGGGTCGCGCCCCTCCCGTCCGGTCGTCCGCTCGATCGTGCCGATCCCCGGCGCCAGCGTGTTGAAGATCGGGTCGAGATGCGCCACCGCGTCCTTCTCGCCGCCGATCATCATGCAATACCCGCGCTCGAGCCCGTAGATCCCGCCCGACGTGCCGACGTCGAGGTAGATCAGCCCCTTCTCGCGCAGCACCGCCGCCCGCCGGATGTCGTCCTTGTAATAGGAGTTGCCGCCATCGATCACGATGTCGCCCGACTCCATCATCCCCGCCAGCGCCTCGACCGTCTCCTCCGTGATCTTCCCCGCCGGCAGCATCACCCACACCGCCCGCGGCGGCGTCAGCTGCCTGACCATCGCGGCCAGCCCATCGACCCCCGCCGCCCCATCCGCCGCCAGCGCGCTGACCGCCTCGGTGTTCCGGTCGTACACCACCGTCTCATGCCCAGCCCGCATCAGCCGGCGGCTGATATTGCCGCCCATCCGGCCGAGGCCGACGATCCCCAACTGCATCCGAACTCTCCCCTGCGTTTAGAGCGCGCTCTCCACGAGGCGCGCCAGCGTCTCGAGCCCGGCGGCCACATCCGGCCCCAGATGCACCCGCATCGCGCGCCGGCCCCGCTCGGCCAGCACGTCGAAATCCCCGCGCGCCTGGGCCGCGATCACCGTGCCGAAGCTGTAGCTCTCTCCCGGCACCGGCAAATCGTCCGCATGCTCGGCCGTGATCTGCAGCACCACGCCGCTGTTTGGCCCGCCCTTGTACGCCTGCCCCGTCGAATGCAGGAACCGCGGCCCGAAGCCGACGCATGTCGCCACGTGCTTCGCGTCCCGGATCCGCTCCCGCAACCGCGTCAGCGCCTCGATCGCCGCCGGAGTGCGGTCGACATACGCCAGCAACGCCACGTAATCGCCCGGCTTGACCCGGTCGAACTGCGCCTTGATCGCCGCCGCCACGTCGCCGCCCAGCGCCTTGGCGTTCGCCGGGTCGGCGAAGAGCTTGACGCCTTCACCCTCGGCGAAGGGCTGCTCCGCCGGCAACGACCCGGACTTGCTGAACGCGTCCATCAGCTTCTTGGTCTCGACCTTGCTCGCTTCCACGTCCGGCTGGTCGAACGGATCGATCCCGATCACCGACCCGGCCACCGCCGTGGCGAACTCCCACAGGAAGAACAGCTGTCCCACCTGCAGCGGCTTAGCGACCTCGATCCGCACCACCGGCTGCCCCGCCGCCTCCAGCGCGCCCACCGCCTCGTCGAGCCCGCTCTCGCCCTCGAGCTTCAGGTAGGCGAACACCCGGTCGTCGCCATACACCCCCGGCACCCCGATCGGCTCGCCATCCACCGGCACGATCCCCTTACCGACCTTGCCCGTGCTTTCGGCCAGCAACTGCTCGAGCCACGCCCCCACATCGGCCAGGCCCGGCGACGCGAACACCGTCACCTTGTCCCGCCCCGCCTTCGCCGCCTCGCCGAGAATGAACCCAAGCTTTGCCCCCGGATTGGCCGACGGCGGCGTCCCCGCCGCGCACGACCGCACCATCAGCGCCGTCGCCTCCAGGAACGCCGAGAGGTCGAGCCCCATCGCCGCCGCCGGCACCATGCCGAAATTCGACAGCACCGAGTACCGCCCGCCGATCGTCTTGTCGCCGAAGAACACGTCGCCGAACCCGTCCGACTTGGCGACCTGCTCCATCTTCGAGCCCGGATCCGTCACCGCCACGAAATGCTGCCCGGCCTTGTCGCCGACCGCCTTCTGCATCTCGTCCCAGAAATACGCCTTAAAGATATTGGGCTCGAGCGTGCTGCCCGACTTGCTGCTCACGATGCACAGCGTCCGCGACAGATCGACTTTCGCCCGCAGCGCCCGGATCTGCGCCGGGTCGGTGCTGTCCAGGATGTGCAGCGCCGGAAACCCGTCCTGCTTGCCGAACGTCTCGGCCAGCACCTCCGGCCCGAGGCTCGATCCGCCCATCCCCAGCAGCAGGACATCCTTGTACCCGGCCGCCTTCACCTTGGCCTGGAACGCCTGCAGCTTCGGCAGATCGGCCTTCGCCGCATCCACCGCCCGCAGCCACCCGAGCCACTTACTCTCGTCGCCTCCGGTCCACACGGACCCCTCGCCGGCCCAGAGGTCCCGCAACCGCCCCGCGCTCGCCCAATCCTTCGCCGCCGCATCGACTGATTTCTGCAGCGCCTCCGGCAGTTGCGCCCCCATGGTCGCCACAGTCGTGCCGAGCATCGACGCGCGCTTGGTCGCCACCGCCCCCAGCAGATTGTCCGCCGCGTCCGCGAACAGCTTGACGCCCTCCGTCACGAGCGACTTCGTCACCCCGTCCAGATCGAGCCCGGCCTTCTCCGCCCGTTCCAGCACCGCCTTCGCGCCGTCGACATCCTCCACCAGGCTCTCCCGCAACGACCCGTGGTCGCGGAACGCATCCATCGTCGCCGGCGGGATGGTGTTGACCGTGTCGCGACCGATCAGCTCCTCCACATACAGCACGTCGCTGTACGCCTTGTCCTTCACCCCCGTGCTCGCCCACAGCAGCCGCTGCGGCAGCGCGCCATCCGCGGCCAGCTTCCGCCACCGCTCCGACCCGACCAGCTGCAGATAGTATTGATACGCCATCTTCGCGTTCGCGATCGCCACCTTGCCCCGCAGCGACTTCAGCTCGGTCTCGCCCTTGGCCACCCGCTCGTCGATCTTCTTGTCGATCGCCACGTCGATCCGGCTGACGAAGAAGCTCGCCACGCTCGCGATCCCCGCCACGCTCT
Source organism: Acetobacteraceae bacterium (assembly GCA_032249615.1). GTDB lineage: Bacteria > Pseudomonadota > Alphaproteobacteria > Acetobacterales > Acetobacteraceae > JAVVHH01. The sequence continues at coordinate 8,505 of JAVVHH010000099.1, read as the reverse complement.
TCCCAGCCTGCGCCCGCGCCTCCAGCCCGGCGATGAACGACTCCGCCACCGCCTGGTAGGCGCTCTGCGCGAACAGCAGCGTGACATTGATGTTGATCCCGTCCGCGATCAGCTTCCGGATCGCCGGAACCCCCGACTCGGTCCCCGGCACCTTCACCATCAGGTTCCGGCGGTCGACCCACTTCCACAGCCGCCGAGCCTCGGCCACCGTGTCTTCGGTGCGCAGCGCCAGATAGGGCGACACCTCGATGCTGACATACCCGTCGACGTTCCCGGTCGCCTCATAGACTGGCAGCAGCGCGTCGCACGCCGCCTGGATGTCCTGCACCGCGAGCGCTTCATAGATATCGAGCGCGTCGAGGTCCCCCGCGTCGGCCAGCTGCTTGAAACCGTCGTCGTAATCGGTCCCGTGCCCCATCGCCTTCTCGAAGATGGCCGGGTTCGAGGTGATCCCCTTCAGCCCGTCCCGATCGATCAGCTCCTGCAGCTTCGGCCCGACGAAGCTGCGCTGGATGAAATCGAGCCACGGGCTCTGCCCATAGACCTCGAGTTGCTTGAGCGGATTACCCGTCCCCGTCTTGCTGATGACGTTCATCACTCGCCTCCTTTGGCCAGGCCGCGCGCCGCTTCCAGCACCTTGTCCGGCGTGAACCCGAATTTCTTCATCAGTGCCGACGCCGGCGCCGAGGCCCCGAACGTGTGCATCGCGATGATCTTGCCCCGCAGCCCCACATAGCGGTCCCAGCCATGCCCCGACCCCTGCTCGACGGCCAGCCGCGCCGAAACCCCGATCGGCAGCACGCTCTCGCGATACGCGTCGTCCTGCTCCTCGAACAGCTCCCAGCTCGGCATGGAAACCACCCGCGCCCGGATCCCCTCCTCCTTCAGCGCCTCATAGGCGGATACGCAGAGCGACACCTCGCTCCCCGTCCCGATCAGGATCACCTCGGGCGTCCCCTCGCAATCGGCCATGACGTAGGCGCCCTTCGCCACGCCCTCAGCCGCCGCATACTTGCTGCGGTCGAACGTCGGCAGCGCCTGCCGGCTCAGCGCGAACGCCACCGGCCGCTCATGCTGCCGCATCGCCACCCGCCAGCCCTCGGCAACCTCGTTGGCATCCGCCGGCCGCAGCACGATCATCCCGGGGATCGCCCGCAGCGCGATCAGCTGCTCGATCGGCTGATGCGTCGGCCCGTCCTCGCCCACGCCGATACTGTCATGCGTGAAGATATAGATGACCGGCAGCTCCATGATCGCCGCCAACCGGATCGGCGGCTTCATGTAGTCGCTGAAGATCAGGAACCCGGACCCGTAAACCCGCAGCCCGGACAGCGCCATGCCATTGCAGATGCTGCCCATCGCATGCTCGCGTATGCCGAAATGCAGGTTCCGCCCGCCATAATTGGCCGCCTCGAAGCTCCCAGCCCCGTCGAACGTCAGGTTCGACTTGGTCGAGGGCGCCAGGTCCGCCGAGCCACCCATCAGCCACGGCACGTGCTTGGCGATCGCGTTGAGCACCTTCTGCGAGGAATCCCGCGAGGCAACACCCTTTGCGTCGGCCGGGAACACCGGGACTTCGCTGTCCCATCCCTCCGGCAGCGCATGCTGATCGATCATGTCGATCTCGGCCGCCAACTCCGGATACTGGGCCCGATACCGCTCCAGCATTCCCATCCACTCGCGCCGCAGCGCGGCGCCGCGCGCGCCCAACTTGCGGCTGAAATGCTCCTTCACCCCCTCCGGCACGCGGAACGTCTCATCCTCCGGCCAGCCGTAGAACCGCTTGGCCGCCTTGATTTCGTCCGCCCCCAGCGGCTCGCCGTGCGCCTCGCGCGTGCCCTGCTTCTTCGGCGCGCCATAGCCGATGATGCTGTGTACGATGATCAGCGTCGGCCGATCATGGACCATCTGCGCTTCCTGCAGGTCCGACAGCAGGCCGGTCGTGTCGTTCGCATCCTCGAGATGCATGACGTTCCAGCCATAGGCCGCGAACCGCGCGCCGACATCCTCGCTGAAGGCCAGGTTGGTGGCACCCTCGATCGTGATGTGGTTGCTGTCGTAGATCCACACGAGATTGGACAGCTTGAGGTGGCCGGCAACCGAAGCGGTCTCGCTCGAGACGCCCTCCATCATGTCGCCGTCGCCGCACAGCGCGTAAATCCGGTAGTCGTACAGATCGAACCCAGGCTTGTTGTAGCGCGCCGCCATCGCCCGCTGCGCCATCGCCATGCCCACCGAGTTCGCAACCCCCTGCCCCAGCGGCCCCGTCGTCGTCTCCACCCCCGAGGTGAACCGATACTCCGGATGACCCGGAGTCACGCTGCTCAGCTGCCGGAACTGCTTGATGTCCTCCAGCGTCACCGCCGCCTCGTTGGTCGGCCCATCCTTGCCGACCTTGCGCACCCCGGTCAGGAACAGCAGCGAATACAGCAGCATCGACGCATGCCCGACGCTCAGCACGAAGCGGTCGCGACCCGGCCATGATGGATCCGCCGGGTCATACCGCAGCATGTCCTGCCATAGCGTGTAAGCCACCGGCGCCAGCGCCATCGGCGTCCCCGGATGCCCGGAATTCGCCTTCTGCACCGCATCCATCGACAGCGTCCGGATCGTGTCGATGCACAGCGTGTCGATGTTCGTGTCCGCGGGCTCCGCGCCCAACTTCTGATCCTGCGTGGCAGCCGACATGGTTCGTCTCCTTGGCAGCGCCCCGGAACACGCCCCCGACGGAGCGGCCCGAACAGACTTGCTACCGACGTTTATTGGCCCCGGACACTGCGCCGTAACCCCAGCCTATGCAACGGACGGGAGGGTGACGGAGTTCTCCCGCATGTGCGAATAGAACGAAGATGAGGCCCCCTCCCGTCATCACCCGCGCCATGCTGCTCGACGGCGGCCTCGACCGGATGATCGGCCCAGCCCTCGCCGGCCTCACCTTGCTCACGGACGCAGAACGCAACGCCTCGCTCGCCGCCCTCCTGTCCACCCGCCCCGACCCGGTCGGCCACGGCGCCTGGGTCTTCGCCTACGGCTCCCTCATCTGGAACCCGGCGATGCACTTCGTCGAGCGCCGCTTCGCCCGCCTCCACGGCTGGCACCGCTCCTTTTGCCTCTCGACCGCCGCCGGCCGCGGCTCCCCGGAACTGCCCGGCCTCGTCCTCGGCCTCGACCGCGGCGGCGCCTGCGCCGGCGCCGCCTTCCGCATCGCCGAAGACGCCCTCGAAACCGAACTCACTCTGCTGTGGAAGCGCGAGATGCTGTCGGGCAGCTACACCCCGCGCTGGGCCCGCGTCCGGGACGAATCCGGCACCCCCTTCGCCCACGCCATCGCCTTCACCATCAACCGCGACGCCGCCCAATACACGGGCGCGCTAACCGAACCCGAACTGATCCACCGCCTCGCCCACGCCCGCGGCTCGCTCGGCAGTTCAGCCGACTACCTGCTGCAGACCCGCGACGGGCTTCGCACCCTCGGAATCGTCGACCGCCACATCGAGCGCCTGGCCGCGCAGGTCGAAACCGAAACTCAGTTGGCGAAGAACCGCGCCGACCCGTAGCGCCGGTACGCGAACTCCAGCGCGTCGCGCCGTGCGTTCGGCCCGCTGAACGCCTCCTCGCCGGCCGGTTCGTTCGGCGGCGCGCCAACAACCCAGCCCCGGTCGTCCCGGTAGACCAGAGCCGCCTCGACCCGTGGGCCTTCCGGCTGAAAACTTGGCTTGGTTGTCATAATTCGGCCATCATAAATCGCACTGCAACACGATCGCAAGAGAACTCTCTCGCGCCCGGGTTGCAAACCGCGCCACCTTGTTTCGACCGGGGCCCGGCGCTAGGCGACGCAGCATGGATCGCTCCCTGCTCGAACCCACGCTCGATTTCCCCATCGACGCCCCGCCGCCCCACGGCACCCCCGTCGAAATCGCGCCCGGGCTGCTCTGGATCAGGCTCGGCCTCCCCTTCCGTCTCGACCACGTCAACGTCTACGTCCTCGAGGACGTAGACGGCTGGCTCGTCTTCGACACCGGCATCTACGACCCGGCCACCACAGCCATCTGGCAGAGCCTCCTGCAAGGCCCCCTCGCCGCCCGCCCCATCACCCGCATCGTCGTCTCCCACTACCATCCCGATCACGCCGGCATGGCCGGTTGGCTCGCCGAGCGCACGGGCGCCCCGGTCCTGATGCCCGCTACCGAATACCTGACCAGCCTCGTCCTCATGCTCGACCCGGGCGCGTTGGACTCCGAACCCTACCGCAGCTTCTACCGCGGCCACGGCCTCGACCCGGTCACCACCGACAACCTCCTCACCCTCGGCAACCGCTACCTCAAGATGGTCGCCCTCCTCCCCCGCACCTTCCGCCGCCTGATCGGCGGCGAAACCCTCGGGATCGCCGGCGCCCAATTCCACGTCACCACCGCCGGCGGCCACGCCCCCGAACAAGCCATGCTCCACGCCCCCGCCCGAAACCTCCTGCTCTGCGCCGACCAGGTGCTAGCCCGCATCTCCCCCAACATCAGCGTCGACGCCCACGACCCCGACGGCGACCCCCTCGGCATCTACCTCCGCTCCCTCGCCACCCTCCGCGCCAGCGTCCCCGCCGACACCCTCGTCCTCCCCGGCCACAACCTCCCCTTCATCGGCCTGCACACCCGCATCGACGAACTCACCGCCCACCACCACGCCCGCTGCGACGCCATCCTGTCCGCCTGCCGCGAGCGCCCCCGCAACGTCCTCGAACTCATGCCCGCCATCTTCCGCCGCCCGATCGAAGACCCCCACCAAATGGGCTTCGCCTTCAGCGAGGCCCTCGCCCACGTCAACTTCCTCACCCGCACCGGCCGCCTCCACCGCCAAAACGGCCGCTTCATTCCCGCTTAGGCGTCAAGTCCGATCCCAAACGCGCCCGTTGCCACCGATCATGCTGTCACGAAGGCCTGGGCGCTTTCGAAGTAGGCAGTGGGATCGATGACGCGGACGGCGAAGACGGCTTTGAGCTGACCGGCGTCGATCGTGACATGGGTGAATTTAGCAGCCGGCGCGAGATGCAGCTTGCGCTTTTCGGCGATGACGAACTGGGCGCCGAAATCGGTGAAGAATTGCGGCATCCCTTGAGCCCAGTCGGTGCCGAAATAGGCAAAGCCGGCGCCCGCGGTGTCGCCCATCTCGGCCGCCTTTATTTCATCGTCGGTCGCGAGGTGGGCGGCGCTGGCGGGAATGGCTCCGGTCTTCCTCAAAAACCCTGCGAGACCGGCCCAGGGAGAGATGGGAGACTGCGCGAAGGCGACCGTCACCGCCAGCGCGGGATTGATGTCCAACTTTCGGCGATAATAATCCTCGTCGAAGAACGTGGCGTATCCGGTCCACCCCAGTGCGGGGACGAGGTCGGTGCGATTGTGCGGGATCGACAGGAAAGCACCCGGCCAGTCGGTGCCGACGGTGTGTTTCACCGAGGGGGGAATGCGAAGCTTCAGGCCGTCATCGCCCGGCGAGTAGGACGCCGCCGTCTTGTCAGTGGTCGACGCCCAGATGCGGCTGGCGCCTTTGGCCAAATCTGCCGCCGACGGGAGCGCGATCTGCCAGTCGGCCGTAGCGTCGACGCCCACGAGGACCGCCCGCGCGATCACGTCGGCGGGAAATGACGAGGTATTCTCGATGCTGAGCAGGCGCGCCTGGACCAGCACATAACCCGGCGGTTGCCGCTTGCGGCGGCTGGCGAGGAAGTCCTCGAAATGCAGGGCGATTCTGGGCAGGCTGCCGGCCAGAACATCGCTGCAGATATACGGCGGCTGCAACAGCTCGGTGGCCGGGCGCAGATCCAGCATCAGCGGCAGCGGGTGCTTGTCGGTGCCGAAATGAAGATCGAACTCGATGGCGCTTTTCAGCGCGCTTTCGTCGGTCGCCGCGGTGGATTGCTGCACGCCGCCCTGGATGCCCGCCGTGACCCCCTCGATCGGGATGCCGACGGCCGCCTTCATATCCACGCCGTGCTCGACCATCGTGCTCATCGTCTCCGAATCGATGATGCCGACCGAGTAGGCGCGGGTCCCATAGGTGATGGCGTTCGGATAGTGGGTGCCGAAATTCTCGAACAAGGCGAAGCAAGCGGCGCGGTCGGGGTTCGCGGCGACACGCAGGACCGCATTGGTGAAATTGTCGGTGAATTCGAGGAAGCGTTTGTCGAGGATGACCGCATCGTGCCGGGTCGTGTTGCGCGAGACGATGACGGAATGCTCCTGGCTGGCCTTGGTGGTGTTCGCCTGGGAGAGGGTGGTGGTGGACTCGAACAGCTTCTCCTTGCCGATCGAGGCGCTGGCGCCGAACGACAGGCTCTGCTTGTCGGATAGTTCGCTGGCGCTGCTGTACATGACGGATTTCTTTGCACTGGCCGCGTCGTGCAGAAGATTGGTGTAACAATAGTAGGGCGTCGCGATGTCGTTCTCGAGCCGATAGTTGTACGCGTCATCGGCGGGAGATTGGAACATGTAGTATTGCGCGGTCCGCCGGGCGCCCCGCGACGCGAACGGGTTGAGCGTGTCGTCGAGCTGGGTCGCGTCCCACCCGGTCGAACTGGCGCCGATCGCGGAAATGCGCTGGGAAAACGCATCTTTATACTTCTGCGCCTGGGCGACGAACGGCCGATGCTGCGGGTCGACCAAGCTGTCGTAGGTGGGAGCCAATTTGAGGATGCGGATGGCGTCGGGCCATTGCTCGTCATCGGCGATCGGGGCCGTGGCGCCCACCGGCAGCAGCATCTTCGGGAACAATTTGCGGTCCGCGTTGGTCCACCCGTCGGGCGCGATCGCGATTGCGCCGCCGCCGAGGGTGAGCGTCATGCTCGACACGTGATCGGGCTTGCCTTCGGCGTTGGTGCCGATCGAGCGCGCGGTGAACGTCTGCTTGCCGGCGACGGTCTCTTTGTAATCGAGCACGAAGCGCTGGCCGGCCTCGCCATGGAGCAGAAGCGCGCTGCCGCTCCGCACGAAGCACCACAGGCAGGTCGAGCCGTAGATGCTGTGCTCCTTGGTGTCGACGCTGGGCAGGTCGAGCTGGATCGGCTGATCGCTGAATTCGAGGATCCAGCGGTCGGGACGTTTCGGGTCCGGCCATATGATGTCGCGCGGGTTGGCCTCGAAGCGTTTCTCGCCGAGCCACGCGACGCCAACCAGAGCCGACGCGACGGAGCGCGATTTCTCCGCCGTCAGCAGCCCGGCCAGCGGTTGCGCGAAGAGCAAACGTTCGAACAGGTCCGAGTTCTTGACGTCGGCCAGCATGAGCGGCCGGTCGAACACGAGCGCCGGGCCGATCATCCCTGCAAACGGCGACGCCTCGCCAGCGCTCGTGTCCGATCCGACCCGCAGCACGCCCGGTTGGCCGGCGATGCTGCCGAGGGTGAAGGCGTCGGCGACTTCGTGCTCGCCAGGCTGCTTGGAGGAGAACAACACCGTTGCCATGCCGCGCTCGAAACTGACCAGCAGGATGCCACCGCCCTTCATGGTGCTGCAGGGGATGTCGACGACCTTGGGGTCGCCCGCGTGCTCGAGACGAAACCCGTCGAGCTCCCGGTTGGCGCTGATGCGCACGCGAGCGCCCGGGATCGCCTGGGCGCCGAACTCGATCAGGCAGGGCGGCAGGATGCTGTCGTCGGCCTCGGTCCAGGGCTCCCAGACCGGGATGAACATGACCGCGACGGCGCTGCTCGAAGCCAGCGCGAGCTCTGGCAAAGGACCGAGCGTGACGGTGTCGCCGGGCTGCAAGATGGCAACCGCACGGGCCTGCCCGGGGGACAAAGGCTTGCCGCTAGATTTGGCCAGAAGCTGGGGCAGATTGGTGGAGAAACTCGTCTGCGTCACAGACCGACCTCCGCATCGGCGTCGTCGTCGTCGAGCGCCTGGCTTTCTTCGAGGGCGTCGTGGATCGACCACACCCCGCCGTTTGGATTGGGTTGCCGTCGAGCACGTCGCGCACCAGGTCCGCGCGGCCATCGCTTTGCAGGCCAGCGAGGTCGGAGACGAATTCCTGGGGCGAGATGCGGTCGTTGGTGCCGGGCTTGGGGGGCTGGGCGAACGCGACCTCCGAGACCGCGACCAGACGGTCGTAGCGGGTCGGGTTGTTGCTGTCTTGTAATAGCTCGATCTGCTTGGACGTGTCGTTGGCGGCAATGGCTTCGATGTCGGTGCTGAGTTTCACGGCCTCGCTCACGACGGGGACGCGTGCGGTGTCGAGCAGGCCTTCCAGCTGGCGCCAGTCGGAGCCCGGCGCTGCGCCCGGAGCAACTCGGACGAGGCCGGCGAGGGTTGCTTCCTTCCTGTCTTGATCGATGTGTTCCAGCACACTGTTCATCGCATCTTCAAAATGACTTTTCGTGATGGGTCGCACGTTCGCCGGGTCGCACAAAGCGTGGAACACCTGGATTTCCTGTTCCGAGATGACGAATTTCGGGGTAACACCGCTTATGTCCTTCGGCAGGCCGAGGAAGTCCGAAAAAGCGACGAGGGCCTTCCATCCGAC
>JAVVHH010000098.1:0-14204 GCA_032249615.1 Acetobacteraceae bacterium | reverse complement strand
AGCCGGCCTACTCCCGCCGCCGCCGCGCCGTTCGGAAGATCGCTGCCGTTCGCTCAGCACCAAAAGTAACCTGCAACGACGTGCAACCCGGGCAGCTGGTCTCACCACTGCTGAAGTTCGGATTCCCATCTCTCGCCGTGCACTGACCAGCTCACTCCTCGTCGTCCAGGAAGAACTGGTCCGCATCCTCGTCGTATGAGTAGAGCTCGGCAAAGCGGCCCCAGCTGATCACGGCCCTAAGCGTCTCGTCGGCGTAGTCGGGTGACATCGTATCCTCCAACTCGTCACGGAAGCGGACCGCCGCCGCGCGATGGCCGGGGCGATCGTCGAGCACGCGGCGGATCTGGGCGGCCAGCGGCACGTTGGCCCGCAGCGCGCGCTCGAAGATCTGCTTGCGGGCGTCCGTGTCGGCATCGACGAAGGCGCGGCCGCTTTCCGTGATGCGCAGATCGCCTTCTTCGAGCACGCCCATGCCCAGTAGCTGCAGCCCATCACCGATCGGCAGGAGATCGTCGAGTTCCAGCTGTAATGGACCCGCCAGCGCCGGCAGGTCGGCGCGGCCATTGTGCGGCGGGGCGGCGAGCACCTCGAGCAGGCCGGCCAGGAGGTTGCTCGACACCGGCTGAATGCGCATTGCTTCGGTAGGCGAGAGCGCGGACGACGTCCGGGGCGGCGCGCGCCGGGTCATGACGGCGTAGATGTCGTCGACCACTTTGCGGAAGGCCGGATCCAACCGGTTGCGCGGGTGCGGAAAGCGGACGCGCAGCTCGGTGGCGACGCGGCCCGGGTTGCTGCTGAACACCAGGATCCGATCGCACATCAACACGGCTTCCTCGATGTTGTGGGTGACCATCAACATCGATTTGATCGGCAGCTTCCCTTCGCTCCAGAGGTCGATCAGGTCGGTGCGCAGCGTCTCGGCCGTCAGCACATCGAGCGCGGAGAAGGGCTCGTCCATCAGCAGCAGGTCCGGATGGACCACGAGCGCGCGGGCGAGACCGACGCGCTGGCGCATGCCGCCCGACAGCTCCTTCGGGTAGGCGCTCTCATAGCCGCCGAGCCCGATGAGGTCGATCGCGGCCTCGGCCCGCTCGGCGCGTTCGGCCTTGGCGATGCCCTGGGCCTCGAGCCCGAGTTCGACATTCTCGTCCACAGTGAGCCAGGGGAAAAGGGCAAAGCTCTGGAACACCATTGCGACGCCCGGGGCCGGGCCCTTCAGCGCTTCGCCGCGCCAGATCACATTCCCATCGGTCGGCGCCAGCAGGCCGGCGATGATGCGCAGCAGGGTGGACTTGCCGGAGCCGGAGCGGCCGAGCAGGCCGATGATCTCGCCGGGCCGCATCTGCAAATCCACGTTGTCGAGCACGACAAGGTCGGCCGCGCTTTCCTTGTGGTAGGCTTGCCGGACGCCGCGGACCTCGAGCAACAGGTCGGTCGTCGCGTTCTGGTCCATCCGCGTTACCCCAGGGTCAGCCGACGGGTGGCATAGCCGTAAAGCGGGCGCCATAATAGCCGATTGAACGCGACGACGAAGGCCGACATCATCGCCACGCCGAGCACGACCTTGGCCGTTTCTCCGGCGGCGGTCGCGTCTGCGATGTAGGAGCCGAGCCCGCGCGCTTCGAGCTTGGTGTCCCCCCAGCTCGCCACTTCGGCGACGATGGCGGCATTCCATGAGCCGCCCGAGGCGGTGATCGCGCCGGTGACGTAGTAGGGGAACACGCCGGGCAAGATGACCCGGCGCCACCAGAGCCAGCCGCCGACGCGGAAGTGACGTGCGGCTTCCTGAAGATCGCCGGGGAACGCCGACGCGCCGGCAATGACGTTGAACAGGATGTACCACTGCGTGCCCAGAATCATCAGCGGCGTCAGCCAAATATTGGGGTTGCCGTCGAAGCGGACGATCAGCACGACGAAGATCGGGAAGAACAGATTGGCCGGAAAGGCGGCGAGGAACTGCGCGACAGGTTGCGCACGGCGGCCCCAAACCGGTCGCAAGCCGAGCCAGACCCCGACCGGTACCCAGACGAGCGTCGCCAGGATCATGAGCACGATGACCCGCACGAGCGTGAGCAGGCCGAGGAGGAAGGCCTCGCCCACCTCGCTCCAGGTCAGAGCTGCGGAGGCGAACTGCACGATCAGCGTCAATGCCCAGATCAGCCCGATGGCCAAGATCGCGAGATAGATCGCGTCGCCTAGCTTCGACGGGCGGCTGACGCGGACGGTCCGGCGCGGCAGGGCGACCCGAAGGGCCGCCAGCGCGTTGAATGCGGAGCCGATCGCGTCGGAAGCGGCCCGCAGGAGGCGGGTCCGCCGCAGCAGCTTGAGAACCCAGGGGTCCTCGGCATCCTCGGACGCGGTGAGTTCGAAGCGAAACTTGGCCGACCATGCGACGAGCGGCCGGAACAGCAGCTGATCATACAGCAGGATGACGACCAGCATCGCCGAGATCGCGTAGAGCACTGCTGGAATGCTGCGTTGCTCGAGCGCCAGCGCCACGTAGCTGCCGATGCCCGGCAACTTGAAGGTGGTGTCACCCACTGTGATCGCCTCGCTGGCGACCACGAAGAACCAGCCGCCGGACATGCTCATCATGGTGTTCCACACCAACCCCGGCATGGCGAACGGCACCTCGAACCGCCAGAACCGCTGCCAGGTGGACAGGCCGAAGCTGCGGGCCGCTTCATCCAGATCGTTGGGCAGCGTTTTCAGCGATTGATAGAGGCTGAAGGCCATGTTCCAGGCCTGGCTGGTGAAGATGGCGAAGATGGCGGCGAGTTCGGCGCCGAAAACCCGGCCGGGAAAGAGGTGCAGGAAGAACACCACCGTAAAGGTCAGGAAGCCGAGGATCGGCACCGATTGCAGGATGTCGAGCACCGGGATGAGGATCAGTCCAGCCCGCCGGCTCTTGGCCGCGCAGGTCGCATATGTCAGCGTGAACAGCAGCGAGAGGGCCAGTGCTGCGAACATGCGCAAGGTGGTGCGGACCGCGTAGACCGGCAGGTTGGCGGGATCGAGGCTGATGGTGGTCGCTTCCGGCGCATCGAGCGGGCCGAACGTGCTGCGGGCGACGCTGATCACGTAGATCAAGGCCGCGAGGATGCAGGCGCCGGCCACCAGGTCGAACAAGTTCGGCAGGCGCCGCTGCGAGGCGAACGCGGGGAACGGGGTTTCCGACATTGGCGGCTGTTAGCCTGTCCGGCACTGGCTGTCAGCAATCCAGCGATGTCGGTTCGATGACGGCGCCCGCTGGCGTTAGCGTCGGTTCGCGAGACGTGCTTGGATCGGCGGAGCGCTTTGGAGTTCCGAATGCCCGCAGCCTTGCCTCAGGATGATTTCGCCGCCCTTGTCCGCCGCGCCGGCTTGGACCTCTCAGCGGCGGAGATCGAGGAACTCTACAAGGCGTGGGAACATGTCGAACCCATGCTTGCGCGCGTCAGAGCCGGCGGGCGGCCGCGGGAGGCCGAGCCGGCACTGATCTTCCAGCCGGAGAGTTTCTGATGGGCATCGCGACCCTTGCCGACGCTTCGCGGCAGATCGCGTCTCGAGCGATCTCGCCGGTCGAGCTGGCGACGCTCTGCCTCGAGCGTATCGCAGCCCTCGACGACCGGTTGAACAGCTTCATCACGGTGACGCCCGAGCGGGCGCTGGCCGATGCGAAGGCGGCCGAGCAGCGGCAGACGACCGGCGCATTGCTGGGGCCTTTGGACGGGATCCCGATTGGTCACAAGGACATCTACGGCACGGCCGGTATCGCGACGACCGCGCATTCCAAATTGCTGCAGAATTGGGTGCCGGACACGGACGCCACGACGGTCCGCCGCCTGCGCGAAGCTGGCACGGTCATGCTGGGCAAGCTCGCGACGCATGAGTTCGCGTTTGGCGGGCCAAGCTTCGATCTGCCGTGGCCGCCTGCCCGCAACCCATGGGACCCCGATCACTTCACCTCGGGATCGTCCTCGGGCACTGGGGCGGCAGTCGCGGCCGGGCTGGTGCTGGGGGGAACGGGGTCGGATACCGGCGGCTCGGTCCGCGGCCCGGCGGCACTGTGCGGTATCGCCGGCATCAAGCCGACCTACGGCCTGTGCAGCCGGGCGGGCATCCTGCCACTCTCGTTCTCGCTCGACCATGCGGGCCCGCTGGCCTGGACCGTCGAGGATTGCGCGATGCTGCTGCAGGCCATGGCGGGCCACGATCCGTTGGACCCGGCCAGCGCCGACGGGGAAGTGCCGAACTACACGGCCGGGCTGGGCGACGGGGTGAGAGGCCTCCGCGTCGGGATCGTTCGACGGTGGCACGAGCGGGACCGGGCGGTGAGCCCGGCGGTGCAGCAGGGGATCGACCGCGCCGCCGAGGTATGGCGCGAGGCTGGCGCGGTGATGCGCGACGTCGAGATGCCGTCCCTGTTCGACTATCAGGCCGCCAACTTCGTCATCATGACCTCCGAAGCGTTCAGCTTGCACGAACCCTGGATGCGCGAACGCTTCCACGATTACGGGGAGCGGCTGCGCAGCCGGATGGTCTTCGGCGGCCTGTTCGCGGCGACGGACTATGTGCAGGCTCAGCGCTTCCGGCGGGAACTGTGCCACGCGACCTCGGAGGCGTCGCGGGATCTGGATCTCCTGCTGACGGCGGGCGCGCCCGGCGAGGCGCCGCGCATCGATTCGGTGCCGAAGTGGGATGGTTTGCAGCAGCCGGGCTTCGCGGCGCCGATGAACCAGACGGGCTGGCCGGCGATGTGCGTGCCGGTGGGTTTCGGCGAGAGGGGATTGCCGGTGGCGGTGCAGATCATTGCCAAGCCGTTTCAGGAGCCGCTGCTGTTCCGCGCTGCCCATGTGATCGAAGGCGCGCTGAGTGAGCGGTCGCGGCGTCCGGCGCTGGCATGCTGAGGTCCTTGCTCGTCGCCGGCGCGGTAGCGTTGGCGCTTGCCGCTGCCGGCGGGCTGCTGACGGAGATCGGGCCTTGGTATCGGCAGCTGCGCAAGCCGAGCTGGCAACCGCCGGACTGGTTGTTCGGCCCCGCTTGGACACTGATCCTTGGTTTGGCCGCGTGGTCGGCGGCGTCCGCCTGGGTCGCTGCGCCCACCGCGGGCGAGCGCGTGCTGGTGGTCGTGCTCTACAGCTTGAACGCGCTGTTCCACCTTCTTTGGAGCCCGCTTTTCTTCAAATACAAGCGACCGGACTGGGCCTTGCTGGAGGTGCCCTTGCTGTGGCTCTCGATCCTGGCGCCGATGGTGCTGGTAGCGCCGTTTTCGCCGCTCGCGAGCTGGTTGCTGCTGCCCTATCTCCTGTGGGTCGCGTTTGCCGCTTATCTGAACCTGACGATCGTGCGGCTGAATCGGCCCTTCTCCGTCAGGTGACGAAATAGAAGCCGAGGCCGAACAGCACGTAGACCCCGATCAGCAGCACGCCCTCGAACCAAGTCACCTCGCCGTCGCCGGCGATGCTGTTGATGATCAAGGCGGCGCCTGCAATGGCGAAGAGGTCCAGCGGGTTCTCGAAGACGAGCGTCATGGGCGTTCCGATGGCCCAGGAGATCAGCACCAGAAGGGGGGCCAGAACGAGCGCGACCTGGACCGCCGAGCCGATGCAGATGCTCAGCACCAAGCCCATGCGACCCTGCCTCGCGAAGAACGCGCCCGCAAACAGGTCTGACGCCGTGCCGATCAGGGCGAGCACGATCACGCCGAGGAAGGTTTCCGACAAGCCCAGCGACGTCGACGCGCTCTCGAGCGCGCCGGAGACGAGTTCCGCCTCGAGAGCGATGACGACCGTGGCTGCCACGAGCACGCCCAACGAAACGCCGATGGGCCACGCGTCGCCCCCGCCTTCCTCTTCGCCTCCCGACGCGAACACGTCGCGGTGCGTTACCAAGGTGTAGATCATGTTGCTGACGTAAAGCAGTAGCAGGACGCCAGCGACGCCCAGGCTCAGTTCCTCGTCCGACAACGAGAGGTTGGCCGCATGGCCGCTTGCCCGCAGCGTGTAATCGAACACCGCCGGCAGCAGCAGGGCGATGACGACCAGGATGAGCAGGCTCGAGATCAGGCTAGCCCGCTCGCGCTTGAAGGTGAGGCTCTCGCGGCCGACCGTGCCGGCGACGATGGCGATGCCGAGCCCGAGCAGGCTGGTCCCGAGGATCGACCCGGTGATTTGGGATCGCACCACTTGCGCCTTGCCGTTCCAAAGAACGAAGAGTGCGAGGATGAGCTCGGCAACGCTGCCTAGGCTGATGCTGAGCAAACCGCCGAGCGCCGCGCCGACATGGGCGGTGATGTGGTCGGTTCCGCGCCTGATCCAATCTGCCAGCACCGCGATGGCGACGGCGCCGCTGGCGAAAACCAGCAACGGCGAGCCCCCCACGACGTAGTGCAGGACCGGGGCGACTGGAATGGCGAGGAGAAGAAGGAGTGGTATCCAGAGTTGCCGGAGCTTGCTCAACGCGCGATGCCGGGCGGCTTGATGACCGGCATCTTGTGCTGCCCTCTCGTCGGTGGCGGCTTGACCATCGTGGAGTCGACGGGACGGTTGGGCTTGATCACCCCGCGCGCGATGCCGCCCGGCGGCGTGGCATCGTTGGGGGTCGCCGGGCTCGGGACCACTTGGGCCGGCGCCGTCTGCGCATGCGCGGTCGCGAGAGGTGCTGCGAACAACGCGATTGCGACCGGGACGGCCTGTCGGATCAGAGAGAATGACATGCGAGGCTCCGTTGTTTGCTGATGCGCAACGCCGGGGCAGCGGCAGATTTCCCCGGGTTAGGGCGCCGAACCTTCGATGACCGCTTCGACGCTCTTGAATCCCTCGCGAACGCGCATCCGGTCGGCCTCCGAGGGAAGGTTGTTCTCGGCAAAATCCAGCGCGCTCCTGGCTTCGTGGAGCACGGCCTGGCGGTGCTCCTCGTGGGAGGCCCGGCGGGCAAGACGGCCGAGTAACTGCATCATGTGACAGGCGAGAATGACGGAGTTGCCACCATATTCCCGGAATGGGTCGATCCCGAGGGCCAGCAGCTCGGCGAACGTGACGGGCTGTTCGACCAGCCGCATGTTGCCGTTACTGCCGAACGCGATCCCCGTTGGGGCCTTACGTCCTGCCAACTCGCCCAGGGCGTCGATCAGCCAATCCAGGCAACCCATCGCGGTGAAGGGGTCGTTGGTCCCCGGCGACAGCGCGCGTGCGCCGATCTCGGTGAGCTGCCGGACGCCGTATCTGGCGTCTTGCCATGGCGTTCGGCGCTCCCCGAGTTGGATGGTGTCGCGCAGCCGCCCCTTTACCGCGTCGTCGATCTCGGCGTGCGGCTCACCGGTCCAGCCCTCGATGAGTGTCTCGCCGACGGACACGAAGTCGCCTGGCCGCAACGGGAGCTGAAGCAGGAGGTCGGCTTCTTCCGCGATGGAGACCAGTTCCTCGCGATCGATCCTCTGTATATATCCGCTTCCGGCCGAAACAATGGGCTGCGGCGCGCGACGCGGGAGTGCCTTCTCCGGTTCCCGGTCGCCTGGCGCGGTCGGGGCCGGTGGGGATAACCGCTGCAGGTTGTCCCGAAGGTCGCCACCGACCGAGGCCAGCAAGTTCTCCGCCTGGATGCTGCTGGAGAGATGGTGGATGAAGTAGATCAGGACGCATAGGCTGGCGCAGGCCAGCAGAACGGCGATACTGACGGACAGATTGGGCACGAACTGCCCCTCGTTCTGGCCGCGAATGGTCCGCAGGATCATCAGGCAATAGAGAAAAGTCGAAACAAAAGTGCCCAGAACAATCTGGTTGCCGCGGTCGACGGTGAAGTTGCGCAGCAGCCGTGGGCCGAACTGCTGACTGGCGAGCGTCAGGGCGGCGATGGTGATCGAGAATACCGTGCCGGCCACCGTGATCATCGACGTCGCCACGGTCGATAGCAGGCTTCGGGCACCAGAGGCGCCGCCGGACCACACCAAAGCGACCGAACCCCAGTCGCCATTCCGGTCGAGCGCAATCAGGAAAATCGAGCCGATTACGGCGGTCACGGACATCAGGGCCGGGACGAACCAGAAACTCTCGACCACATTCGACCAAATTCTGCCGAGGAATGCTTTCACGGGCTCGCATCTTGTGTGCTGGGGCGATCCGCCCGGCGATGGAGCAGGGCGCCGCCGATGGCGCGTGATCCCGGAACTTCGCCCTTTCCAGCGGGCCAGCCTTCGCGCTGGCGCGCGCGGTCTCCGTCCGATGTCTCGGTTTGGTCGTGAAACAGAATCTGCCGGGTCGGGAACGGGAGGTCGATACCCGCCTCGGTGAGGGCGTTCTTGATCGCCTGCAGCGCGTCGTCCGTGCTCGCCACGAGATCGGCCCGGCGCGGTGGGCTGATCCACCAGCGGGCCCGTACCGTGACGCTGAAATCGGCCAGGCCGACGATAAGGGCCTCCGGCGCCGGGTCGTCGAGAACGCCGTGGACTCTTCGGAGGGCGCCGAGGATCACGTCTTTGGCTCTTGCGATATCGTCGCCATAGCCGATGCCGACGTCGTATTGCAGCCGCCGCTTCGAGAAGGCCGTGTTCACGACCACCGATTGTGTGAACAGGTTGCTGTTCGGAATGACGACGCGCCGCCCGTCATAGGTGCGGATCGTGGTCGCGCGGGTTTCGATTTCCTCGACCGTGCCCTCGAAACTGCCGACGACGATCTGGTCGTTGATCTTGAAGGGCTCCGTCAACAGGATGAGTAGCCCGGCCAGGAAATTCTGCAGAATGTCGCGGAAGGCGAAGCCGATCGCGACGCCGCTGATGCCCAGGAGCTGGATCAGCTGCGCCGGTTGGAACGACGGGATCGCGATGACGAGCGCGACCAAGATACCGAGCAGCATGATGCCGCCCTCGGCGAGACGGCCGAGCACGAGGCCGACATTCATGTGCTTGCGCCGCCGTTCGGCGAAGTGGCGGAGGACCCGGCGCACCGTCCGCGCCGTGATGTGAAACAGGGCGTAAACGACGATCGCGATGATGATGTAAGGCAGGCGCTCGAGAAAAGAGGTGACCAGGCCCTGGAGCGAGGCAAAGGCCTCAGTGAGGTCGAAATGCATGGTGGTTTAAGGAGCAAAGGTGCATGCGGTTCCGCAAGCGACCGGCAACGGTCCTGCTGGCGATGTTTGTTTCCCTTCCGGCCCAGCCCGTCTAGGCTGCCGGGAAAATAGGAGGAAGCACGATGCGTACTATCACGCGGCGCCATGGTTTGGCTCTCGGCGCGGGACTTGCGGCTGCATCTGTCTTGCCGGCACGGGCCGCCATCCAAGCGGCCGATGTTCAGCCGCCCAAGCTGGACCTCGAGAAAGGGGCGAGCTTACGTGTCCTGCGCGCGGCCAAATTTGTCGATGGCGACGAGACGGTCTTTAACGAGAACACCAAGCGCTTCACCGAGAAGACGGGTGTTGCGGTCAAGGTCGATTACCTGGCTTGGGACAACATGCCGACGCAAACGGCGGTGGTGGCCAACACCGGGGCCGGGCCGGACATCGTGATCGGCTTCGGACCCGACCCGCACGTATTCTCGAGCAAGCTGGTCGAGCTTACCGACATTGCTGAGTACCTCGGCAAGAAGTATGGCGGCTGGTTTCAGCTCGCGGAGTTCTACGGCAAGAAATGGAAAAGCAACGACTGGATCGGGCTGCCGATGGGCGGCTCGGCCGGGCCGTGCGTCTACCGCAAGTCTTGGGTGAAAGAGGCTGGCTTTGACAAAATCCCGGATGATCTCGGGCAGTTCCTCAACCTAGCCAAAGGGCTCAAGAAGATCGGGCATCCCTGCGGTTTCGCGCTCGGGCACGCGCTGGGCGACGCCAATGCGTATGCAAACTTCCTGCTTTGGTCGCACGGCGGGAGTCTCGTGGACGAGGCCGGCAAGGTGTCGCTCGACAGCAAAGCGACCCGTGAGGCGTTGGACTACGCCAAGGCGATGCAGGAGACGATGATTTCTGGGACGCTCGCCTGGGGTGACCCGAGCAACAACAAGGCTTATGCCGCCGGCGACATCAGTCTCTCGTCGAACGGCGTCTCGATCTATTACGCGGCGAAAACCTCCAAAGACCCGGCCGCCCAGGCGATCGCAGCCGATACCGATCACGCCTTCATGCCGAAAGGCAGCGCAAAGGGGCCGCCGCAGACCTGCACGACCCTGAACGCGATGGTGTTCAAGCACAGCAAAGCGCCTAACGCCGCCAAGAGCTACCTCATGTTCATGATGGAGGCGCCACAATACGATCCTTGGCTGACGGCCAGCCTCGGCTATTGGTCCGAGCCGCTCAAAGCTTACAAGGACAGCAGCTTCTGGGAGAGCGATCCCAAGCTCGAGGTCTTCCGCACCGCCATGGATACGCCGTTTTACCAGGGCTATGCCGGGCCGGTGAATGAAGCGGCCGGAACGGTCTACAACGATTTCGTGCTCGTCGACATGTTCGCCCGCGTCGTCACGGGCGACAGCAGCCCGGAAGACGCGATCCGAACCGCTGTCCGAGCGACCCAACGCTACTATAAATGACCGAAGGCCGGATCAGACCGTGCGCAGCGCGGCGAGATCCGGCGCTCCGGCCGCCTGGGGGTCGCCGCCACGGCGGTCCGACTGAGTGTCTGCCCGCCAGTTGATCGACGTCGTGAGCGCCAGCCCGCCGGTCACCGCGCTTAGCCGCTTCTGGGAGCGAGACGAGAGCGGGATGCCCGTCTTACGGCAGTAGAGCAGCATCGCGCTCATCAGATCGGCGGCATGCATGACATGTAACGTCTTGACGCCGGTATCGATCTGGAGGGCCACGCCCACGGCGCCCTTCTCGTCGGTGAACTCCAGCACGACGAGATGATCCGGCCGGAGGCCGCGCACCCGCGTACTCAACAGGCCGGCTACGGCGGCTCGACACTCGTCTGCGGTAAAGACGATCGATCGGACTTCCTGAACCAAGTCTGCACCCCCCAGCGTTTCGAAGCGTAGGCGGCGGTGGTAAAGCGGCGGTTAAGATGGGGCCCGCTCCGCGATCTCGTGGAAGAGCTTGGCGGGGAGCGAACTGCCGGTCACGCCGCGGGTGGGCCGATCGTCATCGTTGCCCAACCAGATACCGATGATTGTCGACCCTGCCTCCCCGATGAACCAGGCATCACGGTAATCCTGTGTCGTTCCGGTCTTGCCGGCGACGAAACGGCCCGGGATGGCCGCCGCGCGGCCACTTCCGCGCGTGACGACCGCCGTCAGCATGGTGCGCATTTGGGCTGCACGCTCCGGGTCGATGACCCGCACGGGAGGCATGCGGTCGGGCGGGAAGTCGCTGCCGTCCGTGCCGATCCGCTCGATGCCGGTCGGTCGCACCCGCTGGCCGCCGTTGAGCATTGCGGCGTAGGCCGCGGTCATGTCGATCAGCCGCACCTCGCCGGTGCCGAGCGCCAGCGAAAGGTCGCTCGGCATGGCGCCGGTCACGCCCAAGCGCCGTGCCACCTCGGCGGCGACGTGCGGCCCACCTTCGGCCTGCAGCAGCCGCACCGCGACGGTGTTGAGGGACTGCGCGAGCGCGTCCTCCATCGTGACCTCGCCACGATAGGCGCCGTCGAAATTCTGCGGGCTCCACTTACCGATGCTTAGGGGCGCGTCCAGCACGTGGTCGCCGGGCTGCATGCCGTGCTCGAGCGCGCCGAGCCATACGAACGGCTTGAACGCGGAACCCGGTTGTCGCCTTGCGGCCACAGCCCGGTTGAATCCGCCAGCCCGGTAGTCGCGCCCGCCGACCATTGCGCGCACCGATCCGGTAGCCGCATCGAGCGCCACAATGGCGCCCTGGCCGACGCCAGCAGCGGCTCCTGGCCCGTCGAGCATCGCGGCGAGCCGGGCTTCGGCGACCGATTGCAGCCGGGAATCCAGGGTGGTGTGCAGCACCGCGTCCGCTCCCGGGGGCACCAGCGTCTGTGATTCCTCGGCGGCCCAGTCCGCGAACCAGCCGGAAACGGGCGGCGGCGCGGGGAAGCTGATCGCGGCCGAGGCGGCGCTGGCCTGAGACTGCGTGATGGCGCCCGTCTCCAGCATGGCGGCGAGGACTTCGCGCCCGCGCGCCGCCGCGGCGGCCGGGTCGACATGCGGGTTGAAGCGGGAGGGCGCCCGGGGCAGGCCGGCCAACACCGCGCATTGCCAGAGGGACAGCTTGCGCGCGGAAATGCCGAAATAGAGCCGGGCCGCCGCATCCACGCCCCAGGCACCGCTCCCGAGATAGACCCGGTTCAGCCAGATCTCGAGGATCTCCTGCTTGCTGAAGCTATGCTCCAACCAGAGCGTCAGCATGAGTTCCTGCACCTTGCGCCGGAGGGTGCGCGCGTTGGTCAGGAACAAGGTCTTGGCAACCTGCTGCGTCAGGGTCGAGCCGCCCTGGACCAGCCGGCCTGCGCGGAGATTGACGATGGCGGCGCGGAGGATGCCGGCCGGATCGAGCCCGAAATGCTGATAGAAACGCCGATCTTCAACCGCCACAGCGGCTTCCGGCAGCCACTTTGGCATTTGGGACAAGCGAAGCGGCTCGCCGACGATGTCGCCATAGGTTGCGAACACATGCCCGCCCCTATCTTGCAGCGACAGGCCGGGCCGGCGGGCCGAGTCGAGCGCAGTCTCTGGGCGCGGGAGGTCGCGCGCGAACCAGATCAGGACGGCCCCCAGCGCCAAGACGCCCCAAATCCAGCCAATCAGGCCCCAACGCACCAGGCGCCAGATGAAACGGCGGCGGCGCGGGACGGCGTTGGCGGCTACCGGAAACACTGGAGATAGACGGTCGATGGGTTGGCGACCGCGTCGATCTCGTCGGGCCGCTTGTCCGGCCCGGTGCTGGGCGCCATGAGCGGACGCACGTCATGGGCTGCCAGGAAGGCGAGCGCCTCGGAGCCCTTGACTGCGAAATTGACGTTCTGCGGGAGGTCTCCGCCGGTCATCTCGGCGACCCGCGCCGCGTTCAGCTGGGATACAACCACGCCCACCACGTGGCCCTGACCATCGAACAGTGGCCCGCCGGAGCTGCCGGGCTGGACTGCGGCGCTGATCTGGAAGTTCGTCGGGTTGTCGCGCAGCCCGGTCAGCGCGTTGACGTTCCCGGTGGTCAGCGTCGGGCCGGAGGAGAGCAGGCCCAGCAAGGGAAAGCCGTAGGTTGTGACGCTTTCGCCCCGGCGCACGGGCGGGCCGTCCCGGAAGGTGAGGGGCGGCCCGACCGGCCGTTCGGTGCTTAACAGTGCCAGGTCGCGGCTGCGATCGGCGGCGATCAGCTTTGCCGGTAGTTCAACTCCGGCCGGATCGCGCGCGACGATGCGCTTGCAGCCGGCGACCACGTGGCGGTTGGTGAGCAAGCGCCTGTCGGCAACCACGAAGCCGGTGCCGCTGATCGAACCGGAGTCGGCCGAGGCTTCGGGAGAGCGCGGGATCGGGACCCCGTCCGGGCCATCCTCGAGCGGCGGCGGCTTGCCTGGTGGCACCTCCGGCGAGGGATGGCGCGCCGCCGGAGGCGCTGCCGACCGCGCAGGAGCCAGAAGTGCGCCCGCAACAGCGCAAGCCATGATTGCTGCCGAAAGCGGGCGCCGCATGCGCCGGACCATGCGCAGCCTGCCCTTGCCGCGTCAACGCCGCGCCCTCAAGATCGGGCATGACGAACGGAGCGGCCATGCGCGGGATCTTCATCGACGCCGGCGAGGAGCTGGCCCGCATCTTCCACGCGGTCTCCCGCCCCGGCGACCCGGCCGTTACCATCAATAAGCAGGAACAAGTTCGGCCT
This sequence comes from Acetobacteraceae bacterium, assembly GCA_032249615.1. Taxonomy (GTDB): domain Bacteria; phylum Pseudomonadota; class Alphaproteobacteria; order Acetobacterales; family Acetobacteraceae; genus JAVVHH01. Next base: position 461 of record JAVVHH010000098.1, on the reverse strand, counting down.
GCCGACCTACCCGGCTTGCTGGCGGGGTACGATTTCGTGCTCGACGATCACAGCGCCCTGCCGGCCGATGCCCTGCGCGGCTCGCCCGACCTGAAGCACGTCATCTTTCTCGGCACGGGCGCGCGCAGCTACATGGATCCGGAGGCGCTGGCCGAGCTCGGAATCACGGTCCACACCATCAAAGGCTACGGCGATACTGCGGTCGCCGAGCATGCGATCGCGCTGATGTGGGCAGCGGCGCGGGGGGTGGCGAGCATGGACCGGGGCGTTCGCGCCGGCGGTTGGCCGCGGTCCGAAGGCTTGCAATTGACGGGTAAGGCGCTGGGGCTGATCGGGTTCGGCGGCATCGCTGCGGAAGTGGCACGCATCGCGGCCGGCAGCGGCATGCGCGTGCTGGCCTGGAACCGTTCGCCCCGGCAGGCACCGAATGTGGAGTTCGCCCCGCTCGAGCGCGTTCTGGC
>JAVVHH010000097.1:0-14291 GCA_032249615.1 Acetobacteraceae bacterium | reverse complement strand
GAGTGGGTGGTTGAACGGCTGACGGCGACGCAGGGCGAGGTGGCGGTAGCGCTGTCGGGAGGGTCAACGCCGAAGCTGCTGTATCGCGTGCTGGCGACCGACGAGTTCGCGCGACGGATGCCTTGGGACCGGGTGCATTGGTGTTGGGGCGATGAACGTTTCGTGGCACCAGACGATCCCGCGAGCAATTATCGGATGGCGCGGGAGGCGATGCTGGACCATGTCCCGGTGCCGGCGAGCCATGTTCATCCGATCCCGACGACCGGGATGAGCGCCGCGGCAGCGGCTGAGACGTATGGGCGGACGCTGCTGGCACTGCATGGAGGCGGCAATTTGGCGCGGCCAGTGTTCGAGATCGTGCTGCTGGGGTTGGGGACGAACGGGCATCTCGCGTCGCTGTTTCCCGGGACGGACTCGCTCACCGAGCGGGAGGTTTGGGCGACGGCGGTGACGCCAGCCGGCGAGAAAACGCGGATCACGCTGACCTACCCCGTGCTGGAGAGCTGCCGGCATGCGGCGTTCCTGGTGGCGGGGGCGGATAAGCGGGAGGTGCTGGCGCGAGTGCGGGCGGGGGAGGCGGACCTTCCAGCGTCGCACTACCGGCCACGTGGGCAGTTGCACTGGTTCGTGGACGCGGCGGCGGAGGCGGGCCCGGAGGCATCGTGACGCGGGTCGCGCTGGGGCTGCAGGGCGGCGGGTCGCACGGGGCGTTCACCTGGGGTGTGCTGGACCGGCTGCTCGAGGAGGTCGAGGCGGGGCGGCTGAAGATCGCCGCGATCAGCGGGGCGAGCGCCGGTGCGCTGAACGCGGCGGTGCTGGCGAGCGGGCTGGCGGAGGGCGGGCCGGGGCTCGCGCGCACGCGGCTGGCGGAGCTGTGGCGGGCGATCTCGGACGCGGGTGCGCGGGGCGGCAACGCGCTGTTCTACGGCGAGCCGGGGCCGTTGGGGCTGGGGCTGGCGGGGCTGAACATCGATTGGAACCCGGGCGCCATTGCGCTCCAGGCGCTGGGGCTGGTGGTGTCGCCCTATACCAACCCGTTCTACCGCGACGTGCTCGGCCCGATCGTGGAGCAGGTGCTGCCGGCGGCGCGTCTGGGGCGGCTGAACGGGGCGGGGGCGCCGCGGGTGTTCATCACCGCGACGGATATCGCCACCAACAACCGGGCGAACTTCACGCAGCCCGGCGTCACGGTCGACACGATCCGGGCGTCGGCGTGCCTGCCGAGCGAGTTCCGGGCGGTGCAGATCGGGGGCGTCGACTATTGGGACGGCGGCTATCTCGGTAACCCGGCGCTCGATCCGCTGTTGGACCACGCGGACGATCTGTTCGTGATTCTGGCCAATCCGTTGGACCGGGCTGCGGGGGTGCCGCCCACGGGGGCGCGGGACATCCTGGACCGGCTGAACGAGATCACGTTCAACGCCTCGGTCGTGCTGGAGATGAACGGGATCGCGGCGATCAACGCGCTGCTGCGGGATTTGCAGGCGCAGGGGATCGCGTATCGCGGCAAGTATCGGCCGAAGCATCTGCATCTGATCCGTTCGGATGCGTTCCTGGCGTCGCTGGGCACGGTGTCGAAGAGCAGCACGTCGTGGCTGCTGCTGAGCCGGCTGCACGAGGCGGGCTATGCGGCGGCGGCGGATTTCTTCGCGAACAAGGCGGAGACGATCGGGCGCGGCGGCACGGAAGAGGTCGAGCGGGAGCTGGTGGGGCCGTTCAAGGGGTAGCGGCGCGTTCGATCGCGCGGGCGGCGCGGAGGACGAGGTCGTCGCGGTAGTGGGCGGCGGCGAACTGGACGCTGCGGGGCAGGCCATTCTGGCCGGTGCCGAGGGGCACGGTGATGGCGGGCTGCCGGGTCATGTTGAAGAGGAAGGTCCAAGGCGCCCAGTTGGCGTTGAGCGCGGCGACGGGGTCGTCGAGGACGGCGTCGGCGAGCGGGGGCGGATTGGGGACGGTCGGGCAGAGGACCAGGTCGTAGCTGCGGTGGAGCCGGGTCATGGCGTGGGCGGCTTGGTTCTGCAGGCCGATGCCTTCGATGAGAGCGGTGGCCTGCATGGGGTCGCGGCCGGCGACGGCGAGGAGCCCGGCGTCGAGCAGGGGGCGGCGGTCGGGCCTGGTGTTGTCGACGACCAGCTTGAGCGCGGTGCTCCAGAGTTGGGTAAAGAGGGCGCTGGCGTCGGGCAGGTCGGGTTCGGCCTCTTCGATCTCGGCGCCGGCCTCGGCCAGAATGCGGGCGGCTTCCTCGACGGCGGCGATGGAATCGGAGTCGGCGGGGGCGTCGAAGCCGGGCTGGCGGAGCACGGCGATCCGGAGCCCGGCGACGCCGTCTTCGATGCCGGCGAGCCAGTCGCGCGGTTCCTGCGGGACGCAGTAGGGGTCGCGGGCGTCCCAGCAGGCCAGGGCGGAGAACATCAGGGCGGTGTCGCGCACGGTGCGGGCGATCGGGCCGGCGACGGCGACGGGGGCGAAGGCGCCGAGCGGCCATTGCGGCACGCGGCCGAAGCTGGGCTTGAGGCCGACGACGCCGCACCAGGCGGCCGGGATGCGGATGCTGCCGCCCGCGTCGGTGCCGACATGGAGGGGGCCGAAATGGGCGGCCGCGGCGGCGGCGGCGCCGGAGGACGAACCGCCGGTGGTGTGGCGCGGGCTGCGCGGGTTGCGGGTGATGCCGTGGAGCGGGCAGTCGCCGGGAGTTTTCCAGCCGAACTCGGTGGTGGTGGTCTTGCCGACGATGACTGCGCCGGCGGCCTTCAGGTTCTGGACGATGGGGGCGTCGGTTTCGGCGGGCGCCGGGTCGGTGGTGCGGCTGCCCTTGCGGGTGGGGAGGCCGGCGATGTCGATGAGGTCCTTGATCGTGCAGGGGACGCCGTCGAGCAGGCCGATGGGGCGGCCGGCCCGCCAGCGCTGCGTGCTTTCGCCGGCGGCGGCCAGGGCGCGGGAGTCGAGCACGGCGAAGGCGTTGATGCCGGCATTGTCGCGGGCGATGCGCTCGGTGACGGCCTGGAGCACCTCGATCGGCGAGAGGGAGCCGCGGGCGTAGTGGCGGAGGAGCGCCTCGGCGTCGAGGTCGGCGGGGGAATTGGCGGTTTGGCTCAGGGGTTCTCTCCACGGGGCGCGGCGGCGCGTTCGAGGCGGTCGTTGATGGCGCGGCCGAGGCCGTGGGCGGGGATGGGGGCGACGGCGATGGCGCGGAGACCGCGGCGCTGGGCCTCGCGGTCGAGCCAGCGGAGGCCTTCGAACAGGAGGGAGGCGGCTTCGGCGAGGTTTTTGGAACTGCTGAGTTGGAACGTCAGCGCGTCGGCGGCCGGTGGACCGAAGGCGAGCCAGGCTTCGTCGGGGCCGGGCGATCCGGCTGCGAGACGGACGGGGAGCGAGGGCGCGTAGTGGGAGACGAGGAGGCCCGGGGAGCGCAGGGTGCGGGTCTGTTCCGCCTGGCCCGGGGTGAGGCCGCGGCCGATGGGGCCGATGGTGGCGACGATGTCTTCTTCGGGGATGCCGCCGGGGCGGAGGAGGAAGGGGCCGCCGGCGGAGAGGTCGAGCACGGTGCTCTCGAGGCCGACCGAGCAGGGGCCGCTGTCGAGGATGGCGGCGATGCGGCCGGCGAGGCCGTCTTGCACATGGGCCGGGCTGGTGGGCGAGACTTGGCCGGAGCGGTTGGCCGAGGGCGCGGCGATCGGGCGGGCGACGGCGCGGAGCAGGGCTTGGGCGTCGTCGCCGCGGGGCACGCGGACGGCGAGCGTGTCGAGGCCGGCGCCGGCGAGGAGGGCGACAGGGCAGGTGACGCGGCGGGGCAGCACGAGGGTGAGCGGGCCGGGCCAGAAGGCGGCGGCGAGGCGCTCGGCGGCGTCGGTGGCGACGACATCGGCGAAGGCGGCGGATGCCTCGGGGTAGTGGCAGATCAGGGGGTTGAAGTGGGGGCGGCCCTTGGCTTCGAAGATGGCGGCGACGGCGGCAGAGTTGGTGGCGTCGGCGCCGAGGCCGTAGACCGTTTCGGTGCCGAAGGCGACCAGTTGGCCGTCGCGGAGCAGAGCGGCGGCCCGGGCGATGCCGGCCTCGCCGCGGAGCCGTTCGGTCACGGCAGGCCCGTGCAGACGAAAGGCGGGTTGGCCCAATCGGGCTTGCCGTAGCGGAGGGTGTCGCCGGCCATGGTGCAGAGCGTGCCGCCGGCGGCCTCGAGGATCGCCTGCGGGGCGGCGGTGTCCCACTCCATGGTGCGGCCGAAGCGGGGGTAGAGGTCGCCGGCGCCCTCGGCGAGGCGGACGATCTTGAGCGCGGAGCCGATGTTGCTGATTTCGGCGACGTGGCGGCCCTGGAGGAACTCGTCGAGCCGGTGGTCGCCGGCGTAGTGGCGGCTGGCCAGCACGTGGAGGCCGGCGGCGGGGGTGGCGCGGGCGCGGATGGGGGTGCGGGCGGCGCCGGTGGATTTCCAGGCGCAGGCATCGGGGCCGGTGAAGCCGCCGAACAATTCGCCGTAGGCCGGCACGCCGACGGCACCGAGCACGGCGGCGCCGTCGCGCACGAGGCCGATGTTGACGGTGAACTCGTCGCGGCCGGCGGCGAATTCGCGGGTGCCGTCGAGGGGGTCGACGAGCCAGTATTCGCCGGTGGCGTGGGGGCGGTGGCCGGCTTCGATCTCTTCCTCGGCGACGACGGGGATGTGGGGGGTGGCGGCGCGGAGGCCGGCGAGGATGATGGCCTCGGCGGCGTGGTCGGCTTCGGTGACCGGGCTGCGGTCGGTCTTGCGGAGGGTTTCGAAGCCGCGGGCGCGGACGGCGAGGATCACCGCGCCGGCCTGCTGCGCCAGGTCCGCCGCGAGGTTGAGCAACGCGGTATTGTTCATCCCCCTCTGTAGCCGCGCGGTGGCGCGATGGCTATGGTCGGCGTCCTGCTCAGGAAGAGGTCTCATGGTCGCCATCGAATTCGCCGTCGCTGCCGTCCCCACCGAAGGGGCGTTGGTTTTGCTCGCGGTCGAGGGTGCAGAGCCGGCCGCGGTCTGGCAGCAGGTGGACGCGGCCTGCGGCGGCGCGATCGGGCGGGCGGCGGGGGCTGCGGAGTTCACCGGCAAGAAGGGGCAGACGGCGATGGTGCTGGCGCCGGGGGCCGGGCTGTCGCGGGTGCTGCTGGTGGGGTTGGGGAAGGCGGCCGATCACACCGAGCGGGGGATGGAGCTGGCGGCGGGGACGGCGGTCGCGGCGCTGGGGCGGGACAGCGTGGTGACGATCGCGGCCGATGGGATGCCGGCGGCGCATGCGGGCCACGCGGCGCTGGGGGCGCAGCTGCGGTCCTACCGGTTCGACCTGTATCGGACGAAGGAGGGAGCGGACGCGAAGCCGAAGCTCACCACGGTGCGGGTGCTGACCGACGATGTCGGCGCGGCGAAGGCGGCGTGGCCGGCGCTGGAGGCGATCGCGCGCGGGAGCGAGATCGCGCGGGACCTGATCACGGAGCCGCCGAACGTGCTGTATCCGGCCGAGATGGCGGATCGGTGCGCGCGGTTGAGCGAATTCGGACTCGAGGTCGAGGTGATGGGCATCGAGGAGCTGACCGAGAAGGGGTTCGGCGCGCTGCTGGCGATCTCGCAGGGCAGCGTACGGGAGCCGCGGCTGGTCGTGATGCGGTGGATGGGGGGCGAGGCGGATGCGGCGCCGCTGTGCTTCGTCGGCAAGGGCGTCACGTTCGACACGGGCGGCATCAGCCTCAAGCCCGGCGCCAGCATGGGCGACATGAAATGGGACATGGCGGGCGCGGGGGCCGTCGTGGGACTCATGGCGTCGCTGGCGCTGCGCAAGGCGAAGGCCAACGTCGTCGGCGTGGTCGGGCTCTCGGAGAACATGCCGGCGGGCAATGCGCTGCGGCCCGGCGACGTGGTGACCAGCCTGTCCGGCCAGACGATCGAGGTGCTGAACACCGACGCGGAGGGAAGGCTGCTGCTGGCGGACGCCATCTGGTACGCGCAGGAGCGGTTCAAGCCGGTACTGACGGTGGACATGGCGACGCTGACGGGCGCGATCATCGTGAGCCTGGGGCACGAGTTCGCGGGGATGTTCAGCAACGACGACACGCTGGCGACGCGGTTGATCGCGGCGGGGCAGGCGACCGGGGAGCCGGTGTGGCGGATGCCGCTGACGGAGGCGTACGACAAGCTGATCAAGTCGGACATCGCCGACATGAAGAACATCGGCGGGCGGCCGGGCGGCGCGATCATCGGGGCGCAATTCGTGCAGCGCTTCGTGCGTGGGCCGTGGGCGCATCTGGACATCGCGGGCATGGCGTGGAGCAGCAAGGATAGCCCGACGGTGCCGAAGGGGGCGACGGCGTTCGGGCTGCGGCTGCTGGACCGGCTGGTGGCGGACCACTTCGAGGCTTGAGCGTGGAGGTCCGGTTCGGGCGGAAGAGCGACGCGCCCGCGCGGGCGGTCGCGGTGCCGCCGGGCGAGACGGCGCCAAAGCGCAAGCGGGCTCGGGCAGCGGGGTTCCGCGGGCGGCTCGGCGAGGTGGCGGAGGTCGGCGGGACGAAGCGGCGGGTGCTGCTGCTGGGGATGGGCGCCGGGCTCGATTACGAGGCGGCCGGGGCGCTGGCGATCGCGAGGCTGCACGCGCTGACCCATGTGGCGCTGGATGCGCGGGGCCGCACGGCCGAGGCGGCGGCGGCGCTGGCGGCCGGCGGCGTGATGCGGAGCTGGCGCTTCGACCGCCTGCGGACGCGGGCGGAGCCGGCGGGCAGAATGCCGGAGCGCATGCTGGTCGAGCGGATCGACGTGCTGGTGGATGACCCGGCGGCGGCGGAGGCGGCCTGGCGGCGCGTCGCTCCGGGGGTGGAGGGCGCGATGTTCGCCCGCGACCTCGTCGCCGAGCCGAGCAACACGCTGACGCCTGCGGGGATGGTAGAGCGGCTGCGGGCGCTCGAGCGGGAGGGGATCACGCTCGACGTGCTCGACGCGGCGACGCTGGGAAGCCAGGGGCTCGGGGGCATCCTCGCGGTGGGCGGCGGCTCGGTGCATCCGCCGTATCTCGCGGTGCTGCGCTGGGCGGGGACGCGGGAAGCGCCGCCGGTGGCGTTCATCGGCAAGGGGATCACCTTCGATACCGGCGGGATCTCGATCAAGCCGGCGCAGGGGATGTGGGAGATGCGGGCCGACATGGCGGGGGCGGCGGCTTGTGCGGGCGCGATGCTGGCGCTGGCGCGGCGGCGCTCGGCGGCGCCGGCAATCGCGGTGCTGGCGCTGGCCGAGAACGCGTTCGGCGCCTCGAGTTATCGGCCCGGCGACGTGCTGCGGCTGTATGACGGCACGACGGTGGAGATCGTGGACACCGATGCGGAAGGCCGGCTGGTGCTGGCCGACGCGCTGCTGTGGACGAAGGACCGGGTGCGGCCGGCGGTGGCGATCGATCTGGCGACGTTGACGGGGAGCATCGTGACGGCGCTGGGGCACGAGATGGCCGGGCTGTTCTCGCCCGAAGACGAGTTCGCGGCGCATGTGGCGGCGGCCGGGTCGGCGGTGGGCGAGCTCGCGTGGCGGATGCCGGTGGCCGAGGGGTATCGCGACGTGCTGGAGTCCGGGATCGCGGACATCAGGCAGTGCAGCGACGGCACGCGGCAGCCGGATGCGTGCCACGCGGCGGCCTTCCTGCACGGTTTCGCCGGGAACATGCCGTGGGTGCATCTCGACATCGCGGGCGTGGAGTCGCGCGCGGCCGCGGATGACCGGCATGCGGCGGGGCCGACGGGGTGGGGGGTGCGGCTGCTCGACCGGCTGGTGGCGAACCGGTTCGAGGCGGGCTGAGGACGGCCCCCGACGGAGCCGCCCTCACCCGGCTGCTTCAGCTAAAGCGGAAGTCGCCGGCCTGTAGCGAGTGTGGGTTCACGCCGGAGAGGGTGATGGTGTCGGCGTTGTCCAGACGGATGACGGCGGCGGCGGATCCGCCAATCTTCGGCTGGAGTTGGTTGAAGGAGTGGTAAGCGGTGCCGCTCAGGTCGATGACGTCGTGCGTGGCGCCGTCGGCCGCGGTGGTCTCGAAACCATTGATCACGTCGTGTCCGAAGTGGGGGAGGAAGGCGAAGACGTCTGGCCCGCCCGCCGTCCCGGACAGCGTGTCGTTATGGCTGCTGGCCAGGATCAGCGACCCGGCGGCGGACGACGTCGCGCTACCAGCGGTGTCGGTCGTGGCGAAGCTGTTCACCGCCGACGTGCCGATGGTGCCGGTGGTGATGCTCCAACTGCCATCGCTGCCCGCGGTGGCCGTGCCGACGGCGTGGGCGTGCCCGTTCACGGTGTCGACGAGGGCGACGTTACTGTTGGGCGTGGCCGTGCCGGAGAGCGTGACGGCATGGGAGCCGGAGCGCGAGAGCGACTGGATCGCGGAGACCGGTGTGGGCACGGGGTCGGGGGCTGGCGCGGGTGTGGGCGCCGGGGCCGGGGCCGGGGTGGGGGCCGGTGTGGGCGTCGGGTCCTGGGCTGCAACCGGGGCGGGCGCCGGGTCCTGGGTCGGGGCCGGTGTGGGCGTCGGGTCCTGGGCTGCGACCGGAGCGGGCGCCGGGTCGGGGGCTGGGGCCGGCGTGGGGGTCGGGGCGGGAGTTGGGGCCGGTGGAGGCGTCGGGGCGCTCCGGCCGCCGAACTGATCGATGGGTGACGAGGTGTCGAGCGCCGGGCGGGTGTTCGTCGCGGCGAAGCCATTGCCGGAGACGGTGCCGGCCTTGTCGACCACGCTATAGCCGTAGTCCGTGTTGCCGGAGGCGGTGACGGGCGTGCCGGTCGCGTCCCACAGGATGTCTGCGCCGGGCTGATCGCTGACGAAGGTGTTGTTGGTGACGCTGACGGCGGTGCCGGCGTGGGGCGAGCCCTCTTCGCCATAGGCGATGGTGACGCGGTTGCCGCTGTTTGCGCTCTTCTGGATGGTGTTGCCGGAGATGGTGGCGTTGCCGCCGTTGGGCAGGTCGATGCCGTATGAGGCGGTGCTGCCGTTATCCTCGATTCGATTGTTGGTGATGATGTTGGTTTCGGCGCGGGATTTGATTTCGTGGCCGGTGTTGGCGTCGTGGACGTAGCTGTTGGTCAGGGTGAAGGTTGCGATGTCGCCGATGTAGAGGTTGTGGGTGAAGCCGGTGCCGGAGCCGTTTCCGTAGATCTCCGACCCGGAGATGCTGATGGTGCCAGATTGGTTGGCGGCGCCGAGGATGCCGTTCTGGTTGCCGTGGATGGCGGTGTTCTGGATGACGAGGTTGCCGCTCTCGTAGCGGATGGCCGCGCCGTTCGCGTCGGGGACGGTGACGCCGGAGATGTCGAGGTTCTTGAGCGTGGTGTCGCCGGCGACGTCGAGGATGGCTTTGCCGTTGCCGGGCTGCGCGGTGGCGACGAGTTTGGCGATTCCGCCGACGCCCTCGATGGTCAGGCCGTTGACGAGGCCGGGAAAGTCGTTGGTGTAGGTGCCGGGCTGCAGGTCGATCGTGTCGCCGGCGGCGGCGGCGGCGACGGCGGCCGAGAGGGTGTTGAACTCTTGGCCGGAGCCGACTGTGAGTGTGGTCATCGTACTTCCTCTGCGCCTGTTTTAGGTCCGGATGGACGCTGGCGGAGCAGGGGTTGGCCATAAGCAGCCGAGTCAGTCAAATGTTAAAGATTAGTACAGTCTCATACGAATGGACTCGTTACGGAATCGGAGGTCATTTAAGTGATGCACAGTCGGCGGGTTAGCCCTTCGTTGCGCCGGCGGTGAGGCCTGCTATGTAGTAATCCATGAGAAAGGCGTAGATCAGTACTGGCGGCGCGGCGGCAAGGAGGGAGCCGGCCATGATTTTACCCCATTGGAACACGTCGGCGCGGATGAGATCGCTGACAATACCGACGGTGAGGACCATTTGGTCCGAACTGTACAGGTAGGCCATCGGGTAGAGGAAGGTGCCCCAGCCGACCGTGAAGGAGAAGATGGTGGCGGCGATGATGCCGGGCATGGCGACCGGGATGAAGATGCGGAACAGCATCTGCATGTAGGTGGCGCCGTCGATGAGGGCGGCTTCGTCGAGCTCTTTGGGGATCGAGGCGAAGTAGCCGATCATGATCCAGGTGCAGAACGGCACCGAGAGGGTCAGATAGAGCGGCACCATTGCCCAGGCATTGTTGATGAGGCCGACGGCGCCGACGAGCTGGAACAGCGGCAGGAACAGCAGGCTTTCCGGGACCAGGTACGTCAGGAAGATGCCGGTCGCGAGCACGCCGCTGCCGAAGAACTTCATGCGGGCCAGGCTGAACGCCGCGAACACCGAGATGATCATGGAAAGGACGACCAAGGACAGCGTCACCTTGATCGAATTCCAGAAGAAACCGAGGAAGTTGTCGTTGGTCAGCAGGTCGACATAATTCTGCAGCGTCGGATGGATGACGAACCACGGGTTGCCGGCCTGGGCGCCGATCTCCGCGGAAGTCTTGAAGCTGGTGACGAGCATGTAGAAGGGCGGCGTCAGGAAGAAGATGACGAACAGGCTGAGCGCGGCGTAGCTGCCCCAGAGGGCATAGCGTCGCTTTTGCTCTGCCGGGCTCCGGCGGGTTCGGATGGCGGTGGGGACGGCGGGAAGGGTGGTGGCGCTCACATGGCCTCCTTGGAGCGCTTGTTCACGCCGCGCAGAACGAAATAGGCGAAGACCGCCAGGATGGGGAACATGAACAGGCTGACCGCGGCGCCGAGCGGGATGTCGCCGGACTGGATGCCGACCTGGAAGGCGTAGGTGGCGAACAGGTGCGTTTGATCCTGCGGACCGCCATTGGTCAGGATGCGGACGATGTCGAAGTTGGCGAAGGTGATGATGAGGCTGAACAGCACGGTGATGGAGATGATGTTGCGCATCATCGGTAGCGTGACGTGCCACAGCTACTGCCAGAACCCGGCGCCATCGATGCTGGCCGCCTCGTACAGCTGCTCCGGCACGGATTTCAGCGCGGCCATGTACATGATGAGGAAGAAGGGCGCGCCGTACCAGATGTTGACCAGGATGACGGAGAATCGGGCCCACCAGGTGGCGCCGAGCCACGGGATCTGCGGGCCGCCGAGGCCCTGGATGATCCAGTTGAAAGCCGAGTAGGAGGGGTCGAACAGCCACCACCAGCCGAGCGTGGACATGGCGAGCGGGATGACCCAGGGGACCAGCAGCAGGCCGCGCCAGATCCGCTGGCGGTTGCTGGGCACGTTCTGCATCAGATGGGCGAGGATGAAGCCGATGAGCGCTTTGACGATGACGGCGGTGACCGCGAAGAAGACGCTCTGGAAGATGACCATCTGGAAGGTCGGGCGGCTGAGCAGGAAAGTGTAATTGCTGAGGCCGACGAAGCGGACCATCTTCTTGTTCAGCATCGACAGGTAGATAGAGTAGCCGGCCGGGTAGATGACCAGCGTGCACACCACGACCAGCAACGGCAGGCACATCAGGAAGGCGATGGTGGATCGGCGGCGGGCGAGCTTGCGCAGGCTACCCACCGGGGCGATGTCCGAAGGCGGGGCGCCCGCCAGAATCGTGCCGTCGGCCATTGTGTCGGACCCTCACCCATCCCCTCTCCCGGCGGGAGAGGGGTTAGAACAAACTAGCGCGTGAAGCCTTCGAGCTCGCCCTGGGCCCAGTCGATGGCTTTCTCGATCGAGTCGCCGCCTTGCGACATGCGGGCGATCATCTTGGTCATGGTCGCCTGGTTGTAGATCTGCACGGCGACGTCGGGCGGCGCCGGGTAGGCGGCGATCCAGGGCTGGACGTGCTGATCGGGCTTGATCTGGTAGTTGGCGACGGTGCCCTTGGGCGGGCCTTCCTCCTGCCAGACCTTGAAGTCGTGCATGCTGTCGAAAGGCGGCGTGTCGTAGCCGTGGGTGGCGGCGACGAGGCGCTCGGCCTGGGGCCGCTCGCTGAGCCACTCGATGAGGTCCTTGGCGGCTTGCTTGTTGGAGGCGAATTTCCAGACGCCCCAGAAATACGGCAGGTAGGGGACGAAGCGGCCCTTGTCGCCGGCCGGGGCCGGGTGGGTCCAGAGCTCCTTGCCGACCTCCGGGTTGTCCCTGACGGCAACCGCCCAGGCCGACGGCGGGTTGAAGATCAGCGCGGACTTGCCTGAGATGAGGGCGCGGTTGTTGGAGGCGTCGTCCCAGCTCCAGACGTCGCCGGGAAGGTGGGGCGAGAGCTTTTTGAAGTATTCCATCACCTTGCGGACGTTGTCCGACTTGACGGTGATGTCGCCCTTGGCGTTGACGAGTTCGGCGCCGAAGCTGGCGAAGCAGCCGCCGACCCAGTCGACGGCGTCGGTGAACTGGCCCATGGGCAGGCCGAACGGCATGCCGGCCTTGTTGCACTTCTCGGCGGCGGTGAGGAATTTGTCCCAGTTCCACTGGTCGTAGCCGGGCCCCATCGGGCCGGTCGGCGGGAACAGGGTGGGCAGGTCCATGTCCATCTGCGCCTTGAACACGTCGATGCGCGAGCAGGCGGGCTTGAGCTGGCTGCCGGAGATGGCGGGCACCGCCTTGTAGGAGCCCTTCTGCTTGGCAAGGTAGTCGACGATCGGGTTGATCGGGCCGTATTTGGCCGACAGGCGCTTCATCGCGTCGTCCATCGGCTCGAGCTCGTCGGCGTGATTGAGGACTTCCCAGGTCGGGAACGCTTGGATGTCGTGGCCGGATTTGGCCTGCGATTCGGCGGCGATGGTGAGCAGGTTCTTGTTGCCGACCGAGGTGATGTAGTCGATGGAGACGTCGACCTTGTTGGCGTCGCCCCATTCCTTGACGAGCTGGGTCATGGTGTTGTTGGCGCCGGGGACCCAATGGTCCCAGAGCCCGGCGGTCAACTTGCCGGCGGCCGCGGCCGTCCGGATATGAACCAGCGGCAGGGCCGCCGTTGCGGCGCCCAGCTTCAACGCGTTGCGCCGCGTAACCCCATTGCTCATCGTCTCATTCCCCCTGTCGCCGACGGTCATCGCCGCCCTTTAATTAGATTCTTGTGTTGCACGGTGCGCAGGGGTGATGCAAGCACGGAGCAGAGCTAGTTTGGGGGCGCGGGCAGCTTCGTTCGTCTGTTGCCCCCTTCGGCACCCCATGGTAGAGGCGCCTCCGCCGGCAGTTTTGTCGGCCCGACCCATTTAGCAGGACGTTCAGCGTGGCTTCTGGCACGACGACCTCCGGCGGCGTTGCCGACCGTTATGCGACCGCCCTTTATGCGCAGGCCGACGAGACCGGCGCGCTCGACCAGACCGTCTCCGAGATGGAGAGCCTGGGCAAGCTGATCGACGAGAGCGCCGACATGCGGCGACTGCTGTCGAGCCCGCTGATCGACGTCGTGCAGGCGCGCGCCGCCGCCGACGCGGTGCTGGAGCAGCAGGGCTTCGGCAAGCTGGTGCGCGATTTCGTGGGCGTGGTGGCCAACAACCGGCGGCTCGGTTCGCTGCGCGCCATCGTCACCGCGTTCGCGGCCCTGGTCGCGGCCAAGCGGGGCGTGGTGGTGGCGCATGTGACGACCGCGCATCCGCTGTCCGACGTGCAGCGCGAACAGCTCCGGGCGCGCCTGATCGAAGCCGGATACGGCTCCGTCAACATCCGCGATACCGTCGATGCGAGCTTGCTCGGCGGGCTGGTCGTGCGCATCGGCGCACGGCTTTACGACACGAGTTTGAAGTCCCGTCTGCAACGCCTGCAGTACGCCATGAAGGGTGCCGCCTAATGGAAATCCGTCCCGCCGAAATTTCGGACATCCTCAAGAAGCAGATCGCTTCGTTCGACACGGAGCAGAACGTCGCCGAGACCGGGCAGGTGCTGTCGGTCGGCGACGGCATCGCGCGCGTGTTCGGGTTGCAGAACGTGATGGCGGGCGAGCTGGTCGAGTTCCCGAGCGCCGGCGTGAAGGGCATGGCGCTGAACCTCGAGACCGACAACGTCGGCATCGTGGTGTTCGGCGACGACAACCAGATCCGCGAGGGCGACACGGTCACGCGGACCAACGAGATCGTGGACGTGCCGGTGGGCAAGGGGCTGCTGGGCCGCGTGGTGGACGCGCTGGGCAACCCGATCGACGGGAAGGGGCCGCTCACCGACGTGACGCAGCGCCGGGTCGAGGTGAAGGCGCCGGGGATCATTGCGCGGCAATCGGTGCATGAGCCGATGCAGACCGGGCTGAAGGCGATCGACGCGTTGATCCCGGTGGGCCGCGGCCAGCGCGAGCTGGTGATTGGCGACCGTCAGACGGGCAAGTCCGCGGTGGTCATCGATGCGATGATCAACCAGAAGAAGGTCAATTCCGGCGACGACGAGAACCTCAAGCTGTACTGTATCTATGTG
>JAVVHH010000096.1:0-14547 GCA_032249615.1 Acetobacteraceae bacterium | reverse complement strand
CCATCGACCGCGTCGAAGGGGCGGCTACTGGGGATGAAGAGAAGGGCGGAATACTCGATCGCGCCCTCCGCCCGCCAGTGCAGCGTGGCCCATGGCTCTTCCCAGGCATGGGCGATGTGGCGGTAGAACTCTTGATACTGCTCGGTGGTGACGTCGGCCTTCGACTTGCGCCAGAGGGCCGTCCCCTCATTGGCAGGCTTGTCCTCGCCTTCCGTCGCGATCACGATCGGGATGGTGATGTGATCGGCCCATTTGCGGACGATCGTCTCGAGCCGGATGGGCTCGAGGAACTCCTCCGCGTCGGACTTGATGTGCAGCAGGATGGAGGTGCCGGGCTCCGAGCGCTCGCCCGGAGCAAGCGTGAAGCTGCCGCCGCCTTCGCTCGACCACACCCAAGCCTCATCGGAGCCGGCGCGGCGGCTCGTCACCTCGACGCGGTCGGCGACCATGAAAGCGGCGTAGAAGCCGACGCCGAACTGACCAATGAGGTTCAGCTTCTCCGTGTCGGCCCCCGCGTCCTTCCGGAGCGATTCGCCGAACGCCCGTGTGCCGGAGCGCGCGATGGTGCCGAGGTTCGAGGCCAACTCGGCCTTGTCCATGCCGATGCCGCTATCCTCGATCAGCAGGGTGCGCGCTTCTTTGTTGGGGACGATACGGAGCTTGGCGTCGGGTGGGAGCGCCAGGGCGGGGTTGGTCAGCGCCTCGAAGCGACGGCGATCGGTGGCGTCCGCGGCGTTGGCGACGAGCTCGCGCAAAAAGATCTCGCGCTCGGAGTAGAGCGAGTGGACCACGAGGTCGAGCAACCGCCCCACCTCCGCGCTGAACTCATGCCGCTCTGCTGCCGTCGTCTCGCCCATTACGATCTCCTCATCAGGTGGCGAGGATATGCGGTCAGGGTCCCTCGGATTTCAACCGTTCAGAGTGCCGGAACGACGTCTATAACCCTTGTCCGTCGGCGCCACTGCCCGACCCGGTGATCCCCGCGCGCGAAGGCGCGTCGCTGCCGGGGACGACCGTCTCGCTCTCGACGGCCAAGTCGGTGTCGTCCTCCTGCGGCAGCGTGACACCGCCGGTCTCGGCCAGCGCATCCACGGCGGCGGAGGGGTCCACCCGTTGCGCCTCCTCGAGCAGAGAAGCCGCGCGATCAGGGTCGCCGTCGGCCTTGGCACGGAGGGCGGCCTCGGCCAGGTTCCGCGCTAGTTCGTGCTTGTCGTCGGCGCCGCCGCCCTGGGGGATTTTGTCGCTCATGCAGGCCGAACGCGGGCCCGACGCGGAGGGTTCCGGAACGCGGGCGCCGCGCCGCCGTTGAGAGTGGGAGGAGATGTTCATGACCGATATCGTTCACCTGGCGCCGCACGACCCGATCCCGACCGGGCCGGGCCGTCACGTCGTCGTGCTGAAGCGGTTCGACGAGGACGAGCCGAAGAAGACCGTCGTCTCCATCACGCTGACGGGGCGCCCTGACGAGACGACGCACCCGATGCGGCCGGATGGCACGGCGATGGGAATCGACGAGGCGATCAAGGCGGCGGTCGCCGTCGCCGAGAGCGAGAAGTTGAGCCGCGTGGTCGTCGCCGACCGGACGGCGGGGCTACGCGAACAGGACATCCTGCAGCATGGAGGCGACCACACCGTACATATGGATGAACTCGTGGACTCCGATATGGAGGACGGCGAGCATGGTGCAGACATGCGCGACAGGACGGCTTAATCAGCCGCAATCTTGCCACGAGCGCCAGCAATAACGGCGGTCGATGATGTATTATCGGGAAAACAGCCTGTCTTCCTCACGGCGGAGTGAACGGGATGTGGGGTGGACTGGGTCGAGAGTGGAGAAAATAGGTGCTTCCCTTCGACCATTACGCCCCCATGTCTAACACCTTCAACAAGTGGTCGCATTTCCGCGGCCCCAAGCGGATGAAATGATGATGCCTGACAGCGGGCTGGATGCGGCGACCACGGGTCGGCGAGTAGGTGTACTTGTGGTTGGCATGGGCGGCGCCGTCGCCAGCACGGCCGCAGCAGGGATCGAGATGTTGCGGGCCGGGTCGAACGACATGGCCGGGCTGCCTCTCGCGGCCGTCGGTGCGTCCGGCATCGCGCAATATCGCAATCTGCATTTTGCCGGCTGGGATCTGCACGGTGAGGATTTGAACGAAGCTGTCCGCGAGCACCGTGTGCTCGACCGCGATCAGGCGGAGGTGGTGGCGCCGGCTTTGTCGAAAATGAAGCCCTGGCCCGCGGTGGGCAGCGTCGACTTCTGCAAGAATGTGGATGGCGCGAACAAGTTCGCCGCCAAGTCGCACCGCGATGCCGTCAACCGGATCCGCGAGGACATTCGCGGCCACCGGGAAAAGACCGGCATCGACAACATGGTCATGATCAACCTGGCGTCCGTCGAGCGCTGGCCGGACAAGGGGTCCGCGGTGCTGCGGACGGCCGAAGGGTTCGAGCGCGGGCTCGACAATAGCGACCCGGCAATCAGCCCGGCCATGCTGTATGCTTACGCGGCGATCGCCGAGGGTGTGCCCTACGGCAACTTCACGCCGAGTCTTGCGGCCGACATTCCCGCGCTGACGGCGATGGCGGAGCGTGAGAACGTGCCGGTGGCCGGCAAGGACGGCAAGACGGGACAGACCTTCATCAAGACGGTGCTGGCGCCCGCGTTCAAAAGCCGGTCGCTCTATGTTGAGGGCTGGTTCAGCACCAACATCCTCGGCAACCGCGACGGGCTGGCGCTCGACAACCCCGACAGCCTCAAGAGCAAGCTCAACACCAAGGGCTCGGTGCTCGACGACATCCTCGGCTACAAGGTCGAGGATCACCTGGTCGACATCCGCTACTACAAGCCGCGCGGCGACAACAAGGAAGCGTGGGACAACATCGACCTCGTCGGGTTCCTGGGGCAAAAGATGCAGATGAAGGTGAACTTCCTCTGCCGCGACAGCATCCTGGCAGCTCCGCTAGTGATCGAGATCGCCCGGGTCCTGGACCTAGCGCGGCAGCGCGGGCGCGGCGGCATCCAGGAGCAGCTGGGCATCTTCTTCAAGGCTCCGATGACGCCGGCCGGCAAGCGGGAGGAGCACAGCTTCCCGGTGCAAGAGCGCGTCCTCATGGACTGGCTCGCCGCGAGCTGATCCATGCCGGACGCACTGCCGGGCCCGGCATCGCTCGCCAGCCTGGCAGCGCTGGGCGCCGAACTCGGGGACCTCAAGCGGCTACGGGACGCGTCGTCGTCCGATAGCTTGGCCAGCCAGCTCTTTCGGCGCGGCTGGGCCGCCCTCGTCGGCGGGCAACCGTTGGCGGAGGTGGCGCTTGCGAGCACGGGGTCGGCGGTGGCCGCTTGCCGGCTCGGCGGGATCGACCGAGGCGTGCTGGAGACGGCGGGTCTCGCGGCCGTTGACGCGGTCCGCGTGATAGGCCGAGCTTTCGATGAGATGGCGGAGCCGGTCGAGGCCGAACTCGGCGACCGCTTGCGTCGCCATCTCGACACGCCGCTCTGGTGCGGAACGGTGCCGGCCTTTGCGGAGGCGTTGATCCGGCAGCCGCGGGCCGGCGCGACGTGCCCGGGCAAGCCGCGGATCGTGCTCGAGCCGCCGGAGGGTCACGGCGACCACTGCATGATCGTGGCCGTGCTGGCCTGCCTCCTGGCGCCCCGGTTCGGGGCTGCGCCTGAAACGGCCTTCCTCGCCGGCATGGCGCATCACCTGCACAATGCGCACCTGCCCGATAGCGGCTTTGCCGGAGAGGTCCTGCTGGGCGAGCACCTCGCGCAGGTCATGTCGACCCTCTTCGCCCGCGAGTTGGCGACGCTCCCGGCGCGGCTGGCGGACGAGACGCGGGTGGCCCTCGATCAAATCGGCGATGCGGATAATCCGGTTGGGCGCGCGTTCAACGCGGCGGACGTGATCGACCGAGTGCTGCAGATGCGGCACTACGACCAAGTGGCGCAGTTCCGGACGGTGCAGGCCCTAGAGGACTTGGACCTCGTCCACGTGGGGCCGGTTCAGGCGTTCCACTACGGCGTCCTCCGGGATGCGGGCCTGGTCTGATGTCGAAGTATGGCCAACCGTCACGGACGGATACTGGACTGCTGAGCCCGCTCTCGCGCCAGAAGCTGCTCGTCGAAACTCCTCACTCGCTGGCGGCTCCCGGGGAGCGGTGGCCGGTGGTGGCCGGTATTCCCTATCTGCGCACCGGGCGCGAGCCGCTGGTGGCGGACACGCTCCACCTGCTCGACGAAGGGCGGGAGGACGAAGCGCTCGCCCTTTTGCTGGGCGATCAGGACGATTGGGCGCAGACGCCGTCGGCTTCCCTGGCGGACCGCCTGGCGGTGGTTCGCGGCTCGATGACGTTCCGCGAGGCGATGGACGGCTTGGCGTTCGGTGGCGTCGGGACCTATTTCGCCCATCGCTGGT
The DNA here is from genome assembly GCA_032249615.1 of Acetobacteraceae bacterium. Classification (GTDB taxonomy): domain Bacteria; phylum Pseudomonadota; class Alphaproteobacteria; order Acetobacterales; family Acetobacteraceae; genus JAVVHH01. Next base: position 10,129 of record JAVVHH010000096.1, on the reverse strand, counting down.
CCGACCCGACCTTCCTCTCCGGGCTCGCCCTGGCCGAGGCGCATTGGACTTGCCCGGCGCGCATATTCGAGCTCGCCTGCGGGGCCGGGCATTTCCTCCGCGAGTTCAGCCGGTTCTGCCCGGACGTGTCCGGCGGCGACGTGGTGTTCGCGAAGCTGTGGCTCGCCCGGCGCTACGTCGCTCCGCAGGCGCGGCTGATCTGTTTCGATGCGGCGCAGCCGTGGCCGCTCGCGGATGATGCGGCGGACCTGCTGTTCTGCCACGATGCTTTCTACTTCCTTCCGCAGAAGCCGCATGTCGCGGCGGAGATGCGGCGGGTCGCGGCCGGGCCGGTTCTGGTCGGGCATGCGCACAACGCCCTGGTCGACAATCTCTCGTCGGGCGCCCCGCTGGCGCCGGCGCAGTATGCGGCGCTGTTCGAGGCGCCGACGCTGTATGACGACGCGGTGCTGACGGGCGCGCTCCTGGGCGGCATCGTTCCCCGGGCGGCGGCGCAAGCGGAACTCGCGGGGGTCGCTGCCGTCTCGATCGCGTCGCGGGCGCCGCGTGCCCGGGCCGTCATCGGGGGGCTGGCGATGCCGGCGGACGGCACCGTCGTGCGCCGCAACCCGCTCTATCAGGATGGGCTGATCGCCTGGCCGTCTCCGCGCTACCAGCGGGAATACGGGCCGCTCGCCTCGTATCCTGATCGGGCCGAAGGGCCTCTGGAAGCGGTGGCGGGCGACCGGTCGGTGGAGCGGCTGGTGCGCCGGCGCGTTCTGGTGGACCTGCCGGCCGAATGGTGAAACTCGGTTGGGGCATCGCGGGCTGCGGCTGGGTGGCGCGCGACTACGTGGGGCCGGCAATCCAAGCCTCGGCAAACGGTACGTTGATCGCCTGCTACGACCCGGACCCGCGATCACGTCAGTTGGCGGGCCAGCGTTTCGCGGTCCATTGCCACGACAAGATCGACGCATTTCTCGCGACCCCCGGGCTGCAGGCCGTTTACGTGGCGGCGCCGAACGATGCGCATCGGGGCTTGGTCGAGGCGGTGGCGAGGGCCGGTCTGCCGGTGCTGTGCGAGAAGCCGATGGCGACGACGCTGGACGATGCCGAAGCAATGGTCGCCGCCTGCGAGCGGGCCGGCGTGCGGTATGCGACGGCGTTCGACCAGCGCTTTCATGCGGCGCACCGGGCGTTGGCCGAGCTGATCGCCGAGGGTCGGCTGGGAACGGTGACGGCCATCCGCATCGTCTACGCATGCTGGCTGCCGGCGAACTGGGCCGGCGACAACTGGCGGATCGACCCCAAGCGGGCGGGTGGCGGGGCGCTGATGGATCTCGCCCCGCACGGGCTCGATCTCTCCGCGACGTTGCTCGGCGAGCCGCTCGTCGACGTGACGGCCTTCGGGCAAGCACGGGTGCATCATTATGACGTCGAGGACGGGGCCTTGCTGATGGCGCGTTCGCAATCGGGCGTGCTCGTCCAAATGCATGTGGCCTACAACTGCCCGGAGACGCTGCCGCGGCGCCGGCTCGAGGTGGTGGGCACGGCCGGACAGGCGGTCGCGACGGATACGATGGGCCAGACGGCCGGCGGCACGCTCGAGCTGATCGATGCGGCGACCGGGCTCGCGCAGGTGGTCGAGGTGCCGGGCGCCGAGCGGTCGCCGTTCCTGAACCAGGTGGAGGCGTTCGCCGGGGCAGTGCTGGGCACGGCCGCTTTCGCGTTTCCGGCGCAGGACGATCTGCGCACGATGGGGCTGGTATTGCGAGCGCAGGCGATGGCGGGGGTGGGGTTGTGAGTCAGCATGTGTTGCCGCCAGACATGCCGGAGGCCGGCTCGGCGTATGTCGCTTCCATGCCGGAGGGCAAGGTCGAGCTCTTCGCCCTCTCGCCACTCGACCGGACCGGCGTTGCTTGCTGGAACGCGATCTTCCTGAACGCCGACGGGAGCCGGTGGCACGGGGTGGTGCCGCACGGGGTGGGGTATGGGGTTGACGATGCGAGCGCGATCATCGGCACGACGGGCGAGCTGGCCGAGGCGGTACACTCGGCGGTTCAGATCTGGCGGATGGAGCGACGGCGGGGGAGTTATGCCGGGCTGAAGGCTCAATTCGGCGCCCGCGGCGTCGCCGACCCGGTCAGCCTCGTGCTGCCGGCCGGCAGCCCGGTCGACGACGACACGATTCTGGAGTGGGTGCCGGCCCATCGCTGGCCTTCCGGCGAGCGCGTGTGGGTGCCCATCGACATCGCGGCCTGCTCGGTGGGCGACCTGAGCGAAGGCTACGTGCCCTACACTACCCCGATCACCAACGGGCTGGGAGCTGGCCCCACCCTGGATTTCGCGGTCGGACACGGCCTGTGCGAGCTGTTGCAGCGGGACGGCAACGGCACCGGGTTCCGCGCGATGGACCGGGGCATCGCGCTCGCGTTCGGGCCGGACGAACCGCGCGATCCGCGCACGCGGGCGCTGCTGGCCAAGCTCGACGCGCTCGGGATCGAGGTGATCCCCAAATTCGCCACCGATGAGTTCGGCACGGCGAACGTGTATTGCGTCGGGGCCGAGCGGCCCGACGTTCCGGCGAGCTATCCGATCATGGTGACCGCGGCGGGCGAGGCGTCGTCGCTGGACCGCGAGCACGCGCTGCGCAAGGCGCTGTTCGAGTTCGCGGCCGCGCGGGTCCGAAAAGTGTTCAGCCACGCGCGGCTGGCCGACATCGCGCACGTTGCGCCGCCTGACTACCTGCAGCGTTTCCGCGAGCACCACTCGCTGGGCGGCGAGGAGAGCCGGAGCCTGGCCGCGATGGTGGAGTGGCTGCGGCTGGACCAGACGGCATTGCGCTCGAGGCTGGCTGACACAGTGTTGAGCCGGCAGGCGACGAAGAGGTTCGCCGACTTGCCGGAGTGGGACGGGCCTCTGGCCGGTACCGACCTGGTCGAGGAATTGGCACGGCGGTTCGCGGCCCAAGGTCTGGAGATCATGTATTTGGATTTCTCACCGCCCGGCCATGCGGACGTCCATGTGGTCAAGGCCATCGTGCCGGGTCTCGAGGTCGAGACGATGAGCTATCACAGGATCGGCGCGCGGGGCCTGCGCAAGCTGCTGGAGCGCGGATCGGCCCTCGTGGGCATGGGCGCGCCGCCGGCCGGGGCGAAACCGGTGCGGATGACCCCGGAGGCGGAAGCGAGCCTGGGCGGCCCGGCATGGCTGGACGTGACCGCCGTGGATCGGATGGTCGGCGGGCTCTATCCGCTCTATCGCGAGCCGGAAGTGCACAGCGCGCCGATCAGCATGGAAGCCGCCGCCATGGAAACGGCATGAGCCTCCGCTTCGCGTACAATACCAACGGCGCGGCGAATCACCGGCTGGACGATGCGCTCGGGCTGATCGCCGACGCCGGCTACGATGGCGTCGCGCTGACGCTCGACATCCACCATCTCGACCCGTTCGCCGACGATTTTCCGAGCCAGCGGCGGCAGGTTGCCAACCGGCTGCGCCAACTGGGGCTCGGCTGCGTGGTCGAGACGGGCGCACGCTTTCTGCTCGATCCGCGCGCCAAGCACGAGCCGACGCTGGTGACGGCGGATGCGGCGGGCCGGGCGCGCCGGGTCGAGTTCCTGGGCCGGGCGCTGGAGGTGGCGGCCGAGACCGGGGCGGACGCCATGTCGTTCTGGGCCGGGGTGCCCAAGCCCGGCGTGGCGCGGGGCGACGCGATGGAGTGGCTGCGCCAGGGGCTCGAGCAGGTCGTCGCCCGGGCGGTCGCATTGGGCGCCACCGCCGCGCTGGAACCGGAGCCCGGCATGCTGATCGAGACGGCCGACGAGTGGGCAGCCCTGGAGGTCGGCGGGCTGACGCTGGCGCTCGACACCGGGCATTGCATCGTCACCGGCGAGCGGGACCCGGCCGAAGCGGTGCGGCATTTTGCGGCCCATTTGGGCACAGTGTCGATCGAAGACATGAAGCGCGGCGTGCACGTCCATCTGCCATTCGGCGAGGGCGACATGGACATTCCGGCCATCCTCGGCGCGCTCCACGCGGTCGGCTTCGAGCGGCTGGTGTGCGTGGAGTTGAGCCGCGAGAGCCATCGCGCGGACTGGGCTATTCCGACGAGCCTGGCCTATCTGCGGGCGCGCCTGCCGTCATGAGGGTATGCTTCGTCAGCCGGCGCTTCTTTCCGGCGATTTCCGGCATGAGCGTCTACGCAGTCAATCTGCTGCGGGAGTTGGTCGCGGCGGGGCACGACGTGACCATGATCAGCCAATACCGCGGCGACGAGTTCGGGAAGCGCGTGTATGGCGGCGGACCTCCGCCGGAGGTTCCAGGCGTCAAGGTGATCGGCCTCGAGCAGATCGGCGAACAAACCACGGGCGATTTCGAGCGGGACATCGCGACCATGCGCGACGCGGTGGTTGCCGAGCACCGGCGCAAGCCGTTCGACGTGCTGCACGCGCAATATGGCTACCCGACGGGCTGGGCGACCTTGCTGGCCTCCCAAGAGACCGGCGTGCCGAACGTCGTCTCGATCCAAGGGGGCGATGGCCACTGGGTCGGCAGCTGCTGCGAGACGCACCGGCTGGCGATGACGCGGGTGCTGGACCACACGGGCGCAGTGCTGATCGGATGCAATTCGTTCCGCGACGAGGTGGTCGGGCGACTGGGCACGGCACCGGGCCGGTTCACGATCGTGCCGGGCGCGGTCGAGACCGAGCGGTTCACGCCAGGCGACCAGCCGCCGGCGGAACCGCCCGTCATGCTCTATCACGGCCGGGTCGACGCGCGGAAAGGCGTGCTCGATCTGCTGGAGGCGGCGCGGCGGCTGCACGCGGAGGGGCAGCGCTTCCGCCTGCTGGTCTCGGGGATTGGGCCGACTTACGACGAGACGGAGGCGGCCATTCTGCATGCCGGTTTGCAGGATTGCGTCGTCATGACCGGCTATGTCGACTACGGCGCGGTGCCGGACGTCTACCGGCGGGCTAGCATCTTCGTGTCGCCGACCTATGCCGAGGGGTTCAGCAACACGATTCTAGAAGCAATGGCGAGTCGGCTGGCGGTCGTTTCGTGCCGGTCGGTCGGCGTGATCGATTGCATCCGGGATGGCGAGAACGGGTTGCTGACGGAGCCCGGCGACGTGACTGGGCTGACGGACGCGCTTCGGCGTCTGCTCGGGGATGGCGCGTTGCGCGAGCGGCTGGCCGACGCGGCGCTCGCGGAATGCCGCAAGGTTTACTCCTGGCCGAATGTGGCCGGCCAGATCATGGGCGTGTATGCGCGCCTGCACGGGACAGCGCCGGATCTGGCCTGGGACCCGGCGCTGCCGATGACCCCGTGCCGGTTCCGGGCGGAGCCTCACCTTCTATGAGGACGGCGCTGTTCGTCTCGCCGCATCTGGATGACGTGGTGTTCTCCTGCGGCGGGACGTTGGCGGCGATGGCCGACGCGGGCTGGCGGACGGTGATGGCGACCTGTTTCACCGCGACCGTCGAGCGGCCGACCGGGTTCGCGCTGGCCTGCCAACTCGATAAGGGCCTTGGTGCGGAGGTAGACTACATGGCGCTGCGGCGGGCGGAAGACCAACAAGCGGCCGATCTGCTCGGGGTCGAGACGGTCCGTTGGCTCGACCTGCAGGAAGCCCCGCACCGGGGCTATGAGAGCGCACCGGCCTTGTTTGGCGACCTGCGCGACGATGACGATGTGTGGCGGCCCCTGGCGGCGCGGCTGCGGATTCTAATTGAGGCTACCGAACCGGAGCGAATCTTCGCGCCGCAGGGGCTTGGCGGCCACGTGGATCACCGGCAAACGATCCGTGCCGTCCAGGAAGTCGCGGGCGGCATTCCCACGGCTTGGTATCGCGACACGCCCTATGCCATCCGCAACCCGGCGGCTACCGCGTTCGTTGCAGCGCCGGGTCCTGTAATCGTGCCGATCCAGGCCACGATCGACCATAAAATCGCTGCGGCCTGTGCGTACAAGAGCCAGATCGGGTTTCAGTTCGGCGGCGCGGCTGGGGTCGAGACGGCGCTGAGGGCGTTCGCCGATCGCGAAGGCGGCGAGCGTTTCATCGGGATGCTCGACGTTAGTGCTTTTTCAACCCAAAGCAGCCATAGCCAGGCCACAATGTCCCGCTTTAAAGGCGAGGTATAAACCTGCTGGATCACAATTGACGATGACCATGCACTCCTCCTTCGCCCCGGCCTCCGTGACCGCCGGCTCGTTCGAGGTCACCTCTCTGCAGGACGGGCGGAGACCATGGCTGCGGCGCGCGGCGTTCGTCGTGCCCGTGGCGGCGTGCACGCTGGCCGGCACGGCGCTGGCGACGGTTGCGACGGCGGAGGCGGGGGGGATGCTGCGGCCGGTGCTGCTGGCGTTGGTCGCCGTGAATATCCTCTATATGGCGTTGACCGGTTGGCCGATGCTGCTCGGCTTCCTGCTTCACCTCTTCGGGCGACGCATGAAGGTGGCGGCCATGCCGATGGGCGAGAGCCGCACGGCGCTGCTGATGCCCGTCTATAATGAAAACCCGTCGGACGTGTTCGCGGCGATGGAAGCGATGGGCCGGGCGGTTGCCGAGGCCGGGCTGCAACGGGTCGACCTGTTCGTCCTGTCCGATACGCGGGACGAGTCGATCGCGCTCGCTGAGCAGGCCGAGTTCGAGCGGGTTCAGGCCCGCCTTCCGCCCGGACCGGCGCTGTTCTACCGCCGCCGGGCGGATAATTCGGGGCGCAAAGTCGGCAACCTGCTGGATTTCTGCAAACGCTGGGGCGACAGCTACGATTACATGCTGGTGCTCGACGCCGACAGCCTGATGGGCGCTCGCACGATTTCGACGCTGATCGGGTTGATGGACGGCAACCCGAAAGCCGGGATCATCCAGACGGTCCCATATGCAGTCGGACGGCAGACGCCCTTCGCCCGGTTCCTGCAGTTCTCGGCGCGGCTCTACACCCCGCTGTTGATCGATGGACTGACCTTCTGGCAGGGCGGCGATGGCAACTACTGGGGCCACAACGCGATCGTGCGGATCGCACCCTTCGTGGAACACTGTGCTTTGCCGGTCTTGCCGGGGCGCGAGCCGTTCGGGGGCGAGATCCTGTGCCACGACGTCGTCGAAGCCGGGTTGATGCGGGCGGCGGGGTGGCACGTTTGGGTGCTGCCGCAGATGACCGAAAGCTTCGAGGCCGTGCCGGCGAACCTGGTCGATTTCACCGGGCGGGAGCGGCGGTGGTGCCAGGGCAACCTTCAGCATGTTGGCGTGCTGTCAGACCGGCGGTTGCGGCCGGTGGGGCGCTTTCACCTCGCCTACGGCGTGTTGCACTACCTCGCGGCGCCGGCAGCGTTTGCGCTGCTCGGCCTGGCGACGATCGACAGCATCTCCGGGGGCGGTTTTGCCGATGCGTTGCTTGGTCCGGGCCTCGCCCAGGCCTGGCTGATCGGATTGGGTGCGGTGCTGCTGTATGGCGGCAAGCTGGCCGTACTGCTGAGTGTTTTGGTCGACGGGGACGAAACGCGGGGCTTCGGTGGGCGGATGCGGCTCCTGGCCGGTGCGGTGGCCGAGCAGCTCGGGGCGCTGGTGATCTCGGCGGTGCTGATCACGTTCTACACGCGCTTCATCGGCGCGTTGCTGGCCGGCGCGAGCGTGCGCTGGGACGCGCAGCCGCGGGACGATCGCGGGCTGTCGTGGAGTGAGGCTGCCGACAAGCTGCGGCTGCCGACGTTGGTTGGGGTTGTCTGGCTGGCTTTGCTGACGATGGCGGACCGTTCGCTGCTGATGTGGTCGCTACCGCTGCTCGGTGGCCTGCTGCTGTCCATTCCGGCGGCGTATCTCTCGAGCCGAGCGGCGGTTGGTCGGGATCTTCGCCGTCTTGGCTTGTTCCTCACCCCGGAGGAACACGCGCCGGCACCGGTTTTGCGGGCGTACCAGCTGCTCGTCCGACCCGGCGAGCGGATGTCGCGTCCGAAGTCGGTCACGCCCGGGCTGCAACTCGTCGACGCCGACTCGGTTTAGGGCACTCGAACTCATCGGGAGGCACTAGTGTCGGAACACACGGACGCAGAGAAGAAACAGAAGCTCTGGTCGATGATGAAAGACATCGGCACGGCGATGCTGACGACCGAGGATGGCGGGAAACTTCGGGCCCGCCCGATGGTCGCGGCGCAGACGGAGTTCGACGGCGAGCTGTGGTTCTTCACGCGCGTGAGCAGTCACAAGGTCGATGAGGTCAAGAACGAGCACCAGGTCGGGGTGACGTATTCCGACGCCGGGACGCAGGACTATGTGAGCCTGTCGGGACGGGCGACGCTGCTGACGGACAAGGCGCTGGTGATGCAGCACTGGTCGGAGTCGATGCGGACGTGGTTCCCGAAGGGTGTCGACGATCCGGAAGCGGCGTTGCTGAAGGTGGTCGTCGAGTCGGCGGAGTACTGGGATGCCCCGAGCAGCACGATGGTGCACGCCTACGGCTACTTGAAGGCGCGGCTCACGGGCGAGCCGCCGCATCCGGGCGGCAACGAGAAAGTCAGCTTCACCTAGACGCGCTTTCACCGCTATAGACAGCCGCGGCTTGGCGACGCGGCTGTCGGCGGAGGGTGCGAGTTGAAAGCGGTTCCGCGGGGCGCCCGGGCGTGGTGGCCCTATCTCCTCGTCGCGGCCTTGGCGGTCGCGTTGCGGCTTTACCGGCTGGACGACGTGCCGTTGTGGACGGACGAGATGTTCACCCGGTTCTATCCCCAGGCGGGATTGGGCTATCTCTGGTCGGAGGGTCTGCGGACCGAGCCGACCTCGCCGCTCTATTATACACTCATTTGGGTCGTCGAACGGGTGGTTGGCTCGGAGAGTTGGGCGTTGCGGGGGCTCAGCGTCGCCGGGTCGTTGGCGGGTGTCGGGCTGGCCGGGCTGCTGGGATGGGAGTTGTTCGGGCGAACGGCGCCGGCCCTGCTTGCCGCTCTGCTGCTGGCCCTGGCCCCGATCGACGTGTTCTACGCCCAGGAGGCTCGCGCCTACGCGCTGCAAGGCGCGGCATTGGGTTTGGCGCTGCTGGGTTTTGCCAGGGTGCTGCGAGGGGCGTCGGGCTTGGCTCTGTATGCAGCGGGGGCGATCCTGGCGATCTGGCTGCATCCGACGTCGGTGGCGGCCGTAGCGGCGTTCAATGGGGCCGCCCTGGCGAGCGCCTGGGGGCCGGGCAGGTTGTTGGACCGGCCTGCGATGCTCCGGTGGTTCGGGGCGAATGTCCTGGTGGCAGCCGCTTGCGCGATACTCGTGCCCTCGATGATCGCGCCGAACGCGGGGGCGGCGACGAGCTGGGTGCCGGCTCTCACGCGCTGGTCGCTCGAGAGCGTGATCGGGCAGACCTTGGCCGGACCAGCGCTGGCTTCGAGCGCGCAGCGCGTCGCCGAAGGGGCGGTACTGGCGTTCGCGGCATTGGCGCTGTTGCCACCGTGGCGGCCGGGACGCCGGGCGATCACCGTGCTCGTACTCGTGCCTGGCTTGACGTTGGCGCTGATGATCGGGGTGAGCCTGGGCAAGCCTGTTCTGCTGAGCCGGACGTTGGCCTGGCTGCTGATTCCGCTCGCGGTGGCGCTCGGCGGCATCCTGTCACGGCGGCCGGCCGCCCTGGGAATCGCCGCCGTCGCGGTCGTCGCGGCGGCGCTGGTGCTGCAATTGGGGCGGATCGCGACGTTAAAGGAGGACTGGCGGGGGCTGTTCGCCCGGATGCCGGGTCTGGCCTCGCCGACACTGATCGTGCTGGCGCCACACTCGCCGCCGGGTGCTGTCGCGCTGTATGCGTCGGGCGCGAGCCCGCCGGTTCGGCTGGACGATGGAGGACCGCCGGTGCCGGAGACGGTCGTCATGCCGCGTCTGTTCGGCACGGAGACGATCAGCGGTGCGGCGTTCGAACAGGCGATTGCAAGCGGCCGGTCGGTTTGGTTGATCTTCCGGCGGCCGGAATACGAGTGGGCGCACCGGGAGCTGGCCGGGTTGCCGCCTCCCAAGCGGGTCGTCCAGAGTGAACCGGGATCGAACCCGGCCATCTGGGCCATGCAGTGGTGACCTTCATTGTCTCTTAAATACTGGATGGTAGGTTGGAGATCACGCCCGAGCGCTGCGACGAGAAATCGATGGAAGCTTTGTGTCACCCGTCGCGAGAGACGG
>JAVVHH010000095.1:0-14613 GCA_032249615.1 Acetobacteraceae bacterium | reverse complement strand
AGCCCTATGACGGCGCTCACACGCGGTATCTGCACGTGCATCAGAATGTCCCTGGCGTGCTCGGCAAGCTGAACGCCGTGTTCAGCACGAGAGGGTTGAACGTCCACGCGCAATCGCTGCAAACGGACGGGCAGCTCGGCTACGTGGTGGTTGACGCGGACAGCCCGCCGGCCCAGCGGACCGAAATTCTGCAGGCGCTCTGCGATATCGAGGGCACCGTTCGCGCCCGCGTTGTCGGGTAAGCGCCGCGCCGCGACGGAATCAACTTGACGGCAGGGAAGGGGGGGCGTATTCGACCGCCCTCGACTTGAACCGACCTGGTCGGACTTGTCGTCGTGTCACAGAACAGCGCATGGCGCCGCGCCTTCCTGGTGAAGGTGCTTAGGTCATGAGCGAATGGGCAAAGGCGCGGGTGGGCGTAAGCTCCGCCTCGCGTCGCTTTTCCGTGATCGGCGACTTGGCCCGGCCGATCGGCGGACAGGAACACAGGACGGAACACGGGCGTATGCCGACCATCAATCAGTTGATCGCCAACGGGCGCGAGCCTGCCGCCAAGCGCAACAAGGTACCCGCTCTACAGGGTTGCCCGCAGAAGCGCGGCGTCTGCACGCGGGTGTACACGACGACCCCGAAGAAGCCGAACTCGGCCCTCCGAAAGGTCGCCAAGGTGCGCCTGACGAACGGCTACGAGGTGGTGAGCTACATCCCGGGCGAAGGCCACAATCTGCAGGAGCACTCGGTCGTGCTGATCCGCGGTGGCCGCGTGAAGGACTTGCCGGGCGTGCGCTATCACATCCTGCGCGGCGTGCTCGACACGCAGGGGCTGCCGAAGCGTCGCCAGCGCCGGTCGCTCTATGGCGCCAAGCGGCCGAAATAGGGAGGAGCGGGCATGAGCCGTCGTCGCCGCGCCGTTAAGCGCGAAATCCTGCCGGACGCGAAGTTCGGCGACATCGTCATCACGCGCTTCATGAATGCGCTGATGTACGACGGGAAGAAGTCGACCGCCGAGACGATCGTCTACAGCGCCCTCGAGGTTCTTAAGAAGCGGGGCGGCCCTCAGGGCGACTCCGTGCGCCTGTTCCATGAGGCGCTGGACAACGTGAAGCCGGCCGTCGAAGTGCGGTCGCGCCGGGTTGGTGGTGCGACCTATCAGGTGCCGGTGGAAGTCCGCACGGAGCGTCGGCAAGCGCTGGCCATTCGTTGGATCATCGACAGCGCCCGCAAGCGCGGCGAGCACACGATGGAGGATCGGCTGTCGAACGAACTGCATGACGCGGTGAACAACCGCGGTTCGGCCGTCAAGAAGCGTGAGGACACTCACCGCATGGCCGAGGCCAACAAGGCATTCAGTCACTACCGCTGGTAACACCAACCTAAAAAGGGCGCCCCGTCCGGGAGCGCCACCACTTACGCCCCTGGGCGACGGAGACAGACATGGCGAAGGCGAAATTCGAGCGCAACAAGCCGCACTGCAACATCGGCACGATCGGCCACGTTGACCACGGCAAGACGTCGCTGACGGCGGCGATCACGAAGGTGTTGGCCAAGTCCGGCGGCGCGACCTTCACGGCGTACGACCAGATCGACAAGGCTCCCGAGGAGCGGGCGCGCGGCATCACGATCTCGACCGCGCACGTCGAGTACGAGACAGCGAACCGCCACTATGCGCACGTCGACTGCCCTGGCCACGCGGACTATGTGAAGAACATGATCACGGGCGCCGCGCAGATGGATGGCGCGATCCTGGTCGTGTCTGCCGCCGACGGGCCGATGCCGCAGACCCGCGAGCACATCCTTCTCGCCCGCCAGGTCGGCGTCCCCGCGCTGGTCGTGTTCCTGAACAAGGTCGACATGGTCGACGACCCCGAGCTGCTTGAGCTCGTGGAGATGGAGGTGCGCGAGCTGCTGTCGTCCTACCAGTTCCCGGGCGACGACATTCCGATCATCAAGGGTTCGGCCCTGATGGCGCTCGAGGACAAGAACCCCGAGCAGGGTGAGGAGGCGATCAAGGCGCTGATGGCCGAGGTCGACAAGTACATCCCGCAGCCGACCCGTGCGACCGACCGGCCGTTCCTGATGCCGATCGAAGACGTGTTCAGCATCTCCGGCCGCGGCACGGTCGTCACCGGCCGTATCGAGCGCGGCGTCGTCAACGTGGGCGACGAAGTCGAGATCGTGGGCATCAAGAACACCGTCAAGACGATCGTCACTGGCGTCGAGATGTTCCGCAAGCTGCTCGACCGTGGCGAGGCCGGCGACAATATCGGCGCGCTGCTGCGTGGCACCAAGCGTGAGGACGTTGAGCGCGGCCAGGTCTTGGCCAAGCCCGGCTCGATCACGCCGCACACGAAGTTCAAGGCCGAGGCTTACATCCTCACGAAGGAAGAGGGTGGCCGTCACACGCCGTTCTTCACCAACTACCGTCCGCAATTCTATTTCCGCACGACCGACGTGACGGGCGTGGTCGAGTTGCCGGAAGGCACCGAGATGGTGATGCCGGGCGACAACGTGTCGATGGACGTGACGCTGATTGCGCCGATCGCCATGGATGACGGTCTCCGGTTCGCGATCCGCGAGGGTGGCCGCACGGTTGGCGCCGGCGTCGTCGCCAGCATCACCCAGTAAGTCGAAGCAAGGGTTAGGTTGGGTTAGGGCTCATGGACAACCAGAACATCCGCATTCGCCTGAAGGCGTATGATCACCGCGTGCTGGACAACAGCACACGGGAGATCGTCAACACCGCGAAGCGTACGGGTGCGCGGGTCCGTGGGCCCATCCCCCTGCCGACGCACATCGAGCGGTTCACGGTGAACCGGTCGCCGCACGTCGACAAGAAGAGCCGCGAGCAGTTCGAGATCCGCACGCATCGCCGTCTGCTCGATATTGTCGAGCCCACGCCGCAAACCGTGGACGCCCTGATGAAGCTCGACCTCGCCTCCGGCGTCGACGTCGAAATCAAGCTCTAAGGTCCAACATGAGCACCACCATCACCAAGGGTGTCCGCACCGGGCTCATCGCCAAGAAGCTGGGCATGACCCGGATTTTTCGGGAAGACGGCACCCATGTCCCCGTGACCGTGCTGCATCTCGACGAGGTTCAGGTGGTCGACGCGCGCACTGAGGAGCGCGACGGCTACACGGCCGTTCAGCTCGGCTGGGGCCGCGCCAAGGTCAAGAACGTCTCGCAGCCGAACAAGGGGCACTTCGCCCGCTTGAAGGTCGAACCGAAGAAGAAGCTGGTCGAATTCCGCGTCACGCCCGATGCGCTACTCGAATCCGGGCAGACGCTGAGCGCCGCACATTTCGTGGTCGGCCAGAAGGTTGATGTTTGCGGGACGAGTAAGGGCAAGGGCTTCGCCGGCGGCATGAAGCGCTGGAACTTCAGGGGCCTCGAAGCCTCGCACGGCGTGTCAGTCAGCCATCGTTCGCTCGGGTCGACCGGTAACCGGCAGGATCCCGGCAAGACGTTCAAGAACAAGAAGATGCCGGGCCATCTCGGCTACGAGCGCGTCACCACCCTCAACGTCGAGGTGGCGGCCGTGGACGCCGAGCGCGGTCTGCTGATGGTGCGCGGCTCGGTGCCGGGCGCCAAAGACGGGTGGGTCATGATCCGTGACGCCATCAAGCGCAAGCAGCCGGAAGGCCTGCCCTTCCCGGCGGCTTTCCTGGGCGCCGCGAACGCTGCCGCATCCTCTTCTGATGCCCCCGACGCGGGAGCCGAGGCGTAATCATGCAGATCGAGATCAAAACGCTCGACGGTGGCACGGCCGGGTCGGCCGATTTGCCGGACGAGCTATTCGGGGCCGCGGTGCGCAGCGACATCATCGCGCGCGTTATCCAGTGGCAGCTGATGAAGCGCCGGGCCGGGACTCACAAAGTCAAGGGCATGGGTGAAGTGTCGGGCACGACCAAGAAGCCCTACAAGCAGAAGGGCACCGGCAACGCGCGGCAAGGCAGTCTCCGGGCGCCGCAGTTCCGCACCGGCGGCGCCGTCCACGGCCCGGTCGTCCGCGATCATGGCTTCGACCTGCCGAAGAAGGTGCGCCGTCTCGGCCTGATCTCCGCGCTCTCGATGAAGCAGGCCGAAGGCAAGCTCGTCGTGCTGGAGAACGTGGCCGGGGGCAGCGGCAAGACCAAGGAGTTCGCCGCCAAGCTCCGCGCGCTCGGCTGGAACAGTGCCCTGTTCGTCGATGGTTCCGTCGACGAGGGCTTTGCCCGGGCAGCCCGCAACGTGATCGGGGTGGACGTGCTGCCGACGGTGGGCGCGAACGTCTACGACATCGTCCGCCACGACATGCTGGTCGTCACCAGCGCCGGGCTGGAGGGCCTCAAGCAGCGGCTTTCGCCCGCCGCCGTTCAGGGAGCTGCCGCATGAGCACGCGCCAGGTTCTTGCCGCCCGCAAGCACGCCAAGACGATGTCGCGCGAGCGGATGTTCGAAGTGGTTCGCAGCCCGGTCATCACCGAGAAGGCGACCATGATGACCGAGCGCAACCAGGTGGCGTTCCGCGTCTCGATCGACGCGACAAAGCCGGAGATCAAGGCCGCGGTCGAGGGCCTGTTCGGCGTCTCGGTCGTCGGCGTGAACACGCTCATCCAGAAGGGCAAGGTCAAGCGCTTCCGCGGCCGTCCCGGCACGCGGTCGGATGTGAAGAAGGCGTACGTGCAGCTCGCCGATGGGCAGTCGATCGATATGTCGACCGGGCTCGCGTAAGGAAATAGAGAATGGCGCTCAGGCAATATAACCCGGTCACCCCGAGCCTTCGCGGCACGGTGCTGATCGACCGCAGCGAGCTCTGGAAGGGCAAGCCGGTCAAGACCCTCACCGAGGGCAAGCACCGCACCGGCGGCCGGAACAACCATGGCCGGACCACCTCCTTCTTTCGCGGCGGCGGGCACAAGCAGAGCTACCGCTACGTCGATTTCAAGCGTCGCAAGTTCGATGTGGCGGCGGCGGTCGAGCGGATCGAATACGACCCGAACCGGTCGGCGTTCATCGCGCTGGTCAAGTATGAGGACGGCGAGCTCGCCTACATCCTGGCGCCGCAGCGGCTCCGCGCGGGCGACAAGGTCGTGGCCGGTGCCCGCGTTGACATTAAGCCGGGCAACGCGATGCCGCTATCGGCCATGCCGGTCGGAACCATCGTCCACAACGTCGAGCTGAAGATCGGCGGCGGCGGTAAGATGGCCCGGGCCGCTGGCACCTACGCCCAGCTCGTCGGCAAGGACTCCGGCTACGCGCAGATCAAGCTGCAGTCTGGCGAGCTCCGCATGGTGCGCGCCGAGTGCATGGCCACCGTCGGTGCGGTCAGCAATCCGGACCGGCAGAACGAGAAGCTCGGCAAGGCCGGCCGCAACCGCTGGCTGGGACGTCGCCCGCACAACCGCGGCGTCGTCATGAACCCGGTCGACCACCCGCACGGCGGCGGCGAAGGCCGCACGTCCGGTGGCCGTCACCCGGTCACCCCGTGGGGCAAGCCGACCAAGGGCTACAAGACACGCACGAACAAGCGGACCGCGGGCCTGATCATCCGCCGCCGTCCGAAGGGGAAGCACTGATATGGCGCGTTCCGTATGGAAGGGCCCGTTCGTCGACGGGTACATGCTGGGCAAGGCCGAGGCCGTGCGCAATTCCGGTCGCAACGAGGTCATCAAGATCTGGTCGCGCCGCTCGACCATCCTGCCGCAATTCGTCGGACTGACGTTCGGTGTCTATAACGGGCACAAATTCCTGCCCGTCCAGGTGAACGAGAACATGGTCGGGCATAAATTCGGCGAGTTCTCGCCGACGCGGACCTTCACCGGCCATACGGCCGACAAGAAGTCGAAGCGGGGCTGAGATGAGCAAGCAGAAGCATCCTCGCACGCTCGAGGAGACTGAGGCGATGGCAGTGCTGCGCAACGTGCGCGTCAGCCCGCAAAAGCTGAACGTCGTCGCCGGCATGATTCGCAACATGCCCGCCAGCAAGGCGGTTGCCACGCTGACCTTCAGCAAGCGCCGTATCGCCCAGCAGGTGAAGAAGACGCTGGAGAGCGCGATCGCCAACGCCGAGAACAACCACCAGCTTGATGTCGACCGCTTGGTCGTCAGCCGGGCCGAAGTCGGCAAGTCGATTGTGATGCGCCGGTTCCATGCCCGTGGCCGTGGCCGGGCCTCCCGGATCGAGAAGTGGTTCAGCCATTTGCGCATCGTCGTCGCCGAACAGGCGCAAGCGACCGAAGACACTCGTTCTGAGAATAGGGCGGCGTAAGACATGGGTCACAAAGTCAATCCCGTCGGCCTCCGGCTCGGCATCAATCGCACCTGGGACAGCCGCTGGTACGCCGGGCGCGACTACAGCAAGCTGCTTCTCGAGGACATCAAGCTGCGCGACTACCTGCGGCGGAAGCTCTCCGGCGCCGGCGTGTCGCGGGTCGTGATCGAGCGTCCGGCCAAGAAGCCGCGGGTCACCATCTATGCGGCGCGGCCTGGTGTCGTGATCGGCAAGAAGGGCCAGGACATCGAGGTGCTGCGCAAGGACCTCGCGAAGATGGCCAAGGCCGAGGTCAGCCTGAACATCGTCGAAATCCGCAAGCCGGAGATCGACGCGCAGCTGGTAGCCGAGAACATCGCCCAGCAGCTAGAGCGCCGCGTGGCGTTCCGTCGCGCGATGAAGCGGGCGGTGCAGTCGGCCATGCGCCTCGGGGCGCAGGGCATCCGGATCAACTGTTCCGGGCGGCTTGGCGGGGCGGAGATCGCTCGGGTCGAATGGTATCGCGAAGGCCGGGTGCCGTTGCACACGCTCCGCGCCGATATCGATTTCGGGATCGCCACGGCCAAGACCACCTACGGCACGTGCGGCGTGAAGGTCTGGATCTTCAAGGGTGAGATCCTGGCGCATGACCCGCTCGCGCAAGATCGCCGCGCCGCTGAACAAGCGCCGCAGCGCTAACCAGGACGAGTAGAAATGCTTTCTCCAAAGCGGACCAAGTACCGCAAGGCCCACAAGGGCCGCATCCACGGCTTGGCCAAGGGCGGCACCAATCTCGATTTCGGCGCGTTCGGCCTGAAGGCGCTCGAGCCGGAGCGGGTCACCGCGCGTCAGATCGAAGCCGCTCGGCGCGCCATCACGCGCTCGATGCGCCGTGCGGGCCGCGTTTGGATCCGCATCTATCCGGACGTGCCGGTTTCCACCAAGCCTGCCGAAGTCCGAATGGGTTCGGGCAAGGGCAGCCCCGAGTTCTGGGTGTGCCGCGTCAAGCCGGGCCGCATTATGTTCGAGATCGACGGTGTCGCGCCGGAGCTGGCCCGTGAGGCCCTGGCGCTCGGGGCGGCAAAGCTGCCGATCCGCACCAAGTTCGTGACCCGGATCGGGGACGCCTGATGACCAAGCCAACCGACATCCGTGCCAAGGGCGCGGACACCCTGCCGCAGATGTTGCTGGATCTCCGCAAGGAGCAGTTCAACCTCCGTTTCCAGCGCGCCACGGGCCAGCTCGAGGGTGTGGGCCGGGTGCGAGCCGTTCGGCGCGATATCGCGCGTGTCAAGACGATCATGGCGGAGCAGAAGCGCTCCGCCGTGGCCAAGTAGAGGAGTTCGGACGATGCCGAGGCGCGTCCTCACCGGCCGGGTGACCAGCGACAAGATGGACAAGACGATCACCGTCTTGGTCGAACGCCGGATCATGCACCCGCTTTATAAGAAGTTCATCCGCCGTTCGAAGAAGTATGCGGCCCATGACGACAGCAATCTGTGCCACGATGGAGACGTCGTGCGGATCGAGGAATGCCGTCCGATCAGCAAGCGCAAGTCGTGGCTGCTGATCGAGCGCAATGGCGTTCCCGTCGAGCGTCCGCGTGGCTTCACGGCTCCGGCCGCCCATGACGCCGAGGGTCACGCTCTGACCGATGAGAGCGGCGAGGTCGTCCGTGAGGAGACCCACGCCGTGCAGGTCGACGAGTCCGGCGAGGCCGTGCTCGACGCGGCCGGCCATCCGATCGAGACGGCCCAGGTGGTCGGCTCGGCCGAGCAACCGAGCGCCTGAGGAGGACTGAACCATGATCCAGGTCGAGTCCAATCTCGAAGTTGCCGACAACTCCGGCGCGCGCCGGGTCCAGTGCATCAAGGTGCTGGGCGGCAGCAAGCGCAAGACCGCTTCGGTGGGCGACGTGATCGTCGTCTCCATCAAGGAAGCGATCCCGCGTGGCAAGGTGAAGAAGGGTGACGTCCATCAGGCGGTGATCGTGCGGACCTCGTTCCCGGTTCGCCGGGCCGACGGTAGCGCCATCCGCTTCGACCGCAACGCCGCCGTGCTGATCAACAAGCAGCAGGAGCCGATCGGCACCCGCATCTTCGGCCCGGTCGTGCGCGAGCTCCGCGGCAAGAAGTTCATGAAGATCATCTCCCTTGCGCCGGAGGTCTTGTAATGGCCGCACGGATCAAGAAGGGCGACCGGGTGGTGGTCATCACCGGCGCCGACAAGGGCAAGCGCGGTGAGGTGCTCACCGTGATGCCGAAAGATAATCGGGCCGTGGTGCAGGGCGTGAACATCGCCAAGCGCCACACCAAGCCGTCCGGCATGGGGCAGCCCGGCGGGATCGTCGAGAAGGAGGCAACCATCCACCTCTCGAACATCGCGCTGCTCGACCCCAAGACGGACAAGCCGACCAAGGTCGGTTTCCGCACGCTGGACGACGGCCGCAAGGTGCGGGTGAACCGTGGCACCGGCGACGTGATCGAGGGTTGAGGTAATGAGCGAGACACGAGAGCTGCCCCGGATGCAGCAACGCTACCGCGAACAGATCCGCGGGCAGCTGCGCGAGCAGTTCAACTATAGCAACGCCATGCAGGTGCCCAAGCTCGAGAAGATCGTGCTGAACATGGGCGTGGGCGAGGCTGCGGGCGACCAGAAGAAGCTGGACGCCGCGGTGGCCGAGCTGACGCTGATTGCCGGACAGAAGCCGGTCAAGACGGTGGCGAAGAAGGCTATCGCCGGGTTCAAGATCCGCGAGGGGCTGGCGATCGGCTGCAAGGTCACGCTGCGCCAGACGCGGATGTACGAGTTCCTCGACCGGCTGGTAACGATCGCCTTGCCGCGGGTTCGCGACTTCCGCGGCATCCCGAACGGCAAGGGCTTCGACGGGCGCGGCAATTTCGCGATGGGCGTCAAAGAGCAGATCATCTTCCCGGAGATCGAATACGACAAGGTGACGGACATCCGTGGGATGGACATCATCTTCGTGACCTCTGCCAAGACGAACGACGAAGCCAAGGCGCTGCTCAAGGCGTTCGACGTTCCTTTCGCGGCATAAAGTTCAATCGGAAAACCGCCGGGGCAGAGCTTCCGGCAGGTTCCATGGAGTAAAACGATGGCCAAGACATCATCCGTGAACCGCAACGAGAAGCGGAGATACATGGCGGCTCGCGACAAGGCGAAGCGGGCGGAGCTCAAGGCCCAGGTCATGGACCGCAGCGTGCCCGTCGAGGAGCGGTTCGAGGCGACCATCAAGCTGGCGCAGCTGCCGCGCAACGGAGCTTCCAACCGGGTCCGCCTGCGCTGCGCCCTGACAGGCCGTGCTCGCGGCAACTATCGCAAGTTCAAGCTTTCGCGGAACATGCTGCGGCAGCTGGCCAGTTCCGGGCAGCTCCCGGGCGTGGTCAAGGCGAGCTGGTAAGGGGTCCCGCCAATGTCGATGACCGACGGGCTTGGTGACATGATCACCCGCATCCGCAACGCCCAGCGCAGCCGCCATTCCACCTGCGTGGCCCCTGCGAGCAAGCTCCGCGCTAACGCGCTGGAAGCCCTCAAGCGGGAGGGTTACATCCGCGGCTACTCCTCCGAGACGCTCCGCCCGGGCGTCAACCAGCTTCGGATCGAACTGAAATACAACGAGGGCGAGCCAGTGATCAAAGAGATCACGCGCGTCAGCAAGCCTGGCCGCCGGGTCTATTCCGGCATCGCCGACCTGCCGCGCGTCTATGCCGGTCTCGGCGTCTCCATCCTGTCGACGCCGCGCGGCGTGCTGTCGGATGGCGAGGCGCGCGCGGCCAATGTCGGCGGCGAAGTTCTGTTTCGGGTCTTTTAGGCGAGGAGGGCACCATGTCACGCGTAGGCAAGTACCCCGTCGCCGTCCCAACGGGCGTTTCGGTGGAAATCATCAACGGCATGCTGTCGACCAAGGGCAAGCTGGGCACGCTCAGCCTGCCGCTGTCGGACAATATCGACGCCAAGGTCGAGAACAACGAGGTCTCGGTGGCGCCGCGGCGCAACGACTCCCCATCCCGCATGATGTGGGGCACGACCCGGGCGCTGGTCGCCAGCATGGTCAAGGGTGTCTCCGAAGGCTTCACCAAGACGATGGAAATCCAGGGCACCGGTTTCCGCGCTTCGGTGCAGGGCAAGAACCTGGTGATCAATCTCGGCTTCTCGCACGACGTCGTCTATCCGGTGCCCGAGGGCATCACCATCACCACGCCGCGTCCGACCGCGATCAGCGTGGCCGGCATGGATAAGCGGCAGGTCGGGCAGGTCGCGGCCGAAATCCGCGCGTTCCGTCCGCCAGAGCCCTACAAGGGCAAGGGCGTGCGCTACGACAACGAGCAGATCCGGCGCAAGGAAGGCAAGAAGAAGTAAGATGAGCGCGGTCCAAAATCTGCAGCAGCGTCGGCGCGAGCGTCTTCGCTACCAACTTCGCCAGAAATCCGGTGGGCGCCCGCGCCTGTCGGTCTTCCGCTCCGGCAAGCACATATACGCCCAGGTCATCGACGACGCGCAGGGTAAAACCCTCGCGGCGGCCTCGACGTTGGACAAGGATCTCAAGGCGGGGATCGGCACGGGCTCCAACAAGGCCGCCGCGGAAGCCGTCGGCAAGCTCGTCGCCGAGCGTGCGCTGGCCGCCGGCGTGTCGGCCGTGGTGTTCGACCGCGGGTCCTATCTTTATCATGGCCGCGTCAAGGCGCTCGCCGAAGCCGCCCGCGAGGGCGGGCTGGCGTTCTAGGGATAATCAGCAATGGCACGTGAAGCACGGGAAGGCGGCCGCGGCCGCGACCGGGATCGCAGCAACGATCGGGGCGAGGGTGGTGACGAGCTTGTCGACAAGCTGGTGACCATCAATCGGGTGGCCAAGGTGGTGAAGGGCGGACGCCGGTTCGCGTTTGCCGCTCTGGTCGTCGTCGGTGACCAGAAGGGCCGCGTCGGCTACGGCGCCGGCAAGGCGCGCGAGGTTCCGGAAGCGATCCGTAAGGCGACCGAGCGGGCCAAGCGCGGCCTGATCCGGGTGCCGATGAAGGAGGGCCGGACGCTTCACCATGACGTGGAGGGCCTGTTCGGCGCCGGCCACGTAGTGCTCCGGTCGGCCACCGCCGGCACTGGGATCATCGCGGGCGGTCCGATGCGCGCCGTGTTCGAGACGCTCGGCATCAACGATGTCGTCGCCAAGTCGCTCGGCAGCCGCAACCCGCACAACATGGTCAAGGCCACCTTTGCCGCGTTGCAACGCTGCGGCAGCCCGCGGGCCGTCGCGGCCCGGCGCGGCAAGAAGGTCTCCGACATCCTCGGCAAGCGCGAAGGCGCCGCCGCGGAGGGAGCGGCCGATGTCGGATAATGCAAAGCGCACCGTCAAGGTGACGCAGGTTCGTTCCGGTCTCGGCCGGAAGAAGGATCAGATCCAGACCCTGGCAGGACTGGGCCTCGGCAAGCTGCGCCGCTCGCGTGAGCTCGAGGATACCCCGTCCGTCCGCGGCATGATCGACCGGGTCAAGCACCTGGTCGTGGTGGAGGACGGCAAGTGAAGCTCAATGAGATCCGCGACAACGAAGGCGCGCACCTGAAGTCGAAGCGCCTCGGCCGCGGCATCGGCTCCGGCAAGGGCAAGACGTCCGGCAAGGGCGTGAAGGGTCAGAAGGCGCGTGAGGGCGTGTCGCTGAACGGCTTCGAGGGCGGACAGCTGCCGATTTACCGGCGGCTCCCGAAGCGCGGGTTCAACAACATCTTCCGCACCGAATACGCGCCGATCAATGTCGGAACGATCGAAGAAGCTGTCGCGTCCGGTAAGCTCGACGCCAACGCGGCGATCACCGAGGCCGCCCTCGAAGTTGCCGGCCTCGTTCGCCTTGGCAAGATGGCCGGCGTGCGGCTGCTCGCCAAGGGCGAGATCAAGCGCGCGGTTCGCGTTACGGTGTCGGGTGCGTCGGCCGCGGCGATCGCAGCCGTCGAGCAGGCGGGCGGCAAGGTGACGATCACCGGCAAGCCAGAAGCGGCGGAAACGCCTGCAGCGTAACGGTTGCTCGGAGCCGCGCGACACCGCATATGGTGCCGCGGCGGCCGGGTCCCGGCCGTAACGGGCCAGCGTTGATGCCGATTGGCCATTAAAGGGGAACGCCCATGGCCTCGACGGCCGAGCAGCTTGCGTCGAACCTCAATCTCGGGTCGTTGTCCAAGGCGACCGAGCTCAAGAAGCGTATTTGGTTCACCCTTGGCGCGCTGTTGGTGTACCGCCTTGGCACCTACATCCCCGTCCCGGGCGTCGATGCGTCAGTGATGGGCGAGTTGCTGTCGCAACATGGCGGCGGCATCCTCGGCATGTTCGACATGTTCAGCGGCGGCGCTCTGGGCCGCATGACCGTGTTCGCGTTGAACATCATGCCGTACATCTCGGCAAGCATCATCGTGCAGCTGATGTCGGCGGCGATCCCGTCGCTGGAGGCTCTCAAGAAAGAGGGCGAGAGCGGCCGCACCAAGATGAACCAGTACACGCGTTACCTAACCGTGTTGATCGCCCTGGTGCAGTCCTACGGGATCGCGATCGGGCTGGAGAGCATGCGGGGGCAGTTTGGCTCCGCGGTCATCGATCCGGGCCTGTTCTTCCGCCTCTCCTGCGTGATCACGTTGGTGGGCGGGACCATGTTCCTCATGTGGATCGGCGAGCAGATCACGTCGCGCGGCGTCGGCAACGGCACCAGCCTGATCATCTTCGCCGGCATCGTGGCGAACCTGCCGCACGCGCTGGCCAACCTGCTCGAACTCGGGCGCACCGGCGCGCTCTCGCCCGTCTTCATCGTGGTGTTCATGGCGCTGGCCGTGCTCGTCGTCGCTTTCGTGGTGTTCATGGAGCGGGCGCAGCGCCGGGTCGTTATCCAGTATCCGAAGCGCCAAGTCGGGCAGCGCATGTTCGGCGGCGATTCCACGCACATGCCGTTGAAGGTCAACACTGCCGGCGTGATCCCGCCGATCTTCGCCAGCTCGATCCTGCTGATCCCCGCCACCATCTCCGGCTTCTCGACGCAAAACCCGAATGGTTGGCTGGCCTGGATCGGCCAGCAACTGGGACACGGCCAGCCCGCCTACCTGGTCGTCTATGCGGCGATGATCATCTTCTTCTCGTATTTCTACACGGCCGTCGTGTTCAATCCGGAGGAGACCGCGGACAATCTGAAGAAATACGGCGGGTTCATCCCCGGCGTCCGGCCCGGCTCCAACACTGCCCAGTATTTCGATA
The DNA here is from genome assembly GCA_032249615.1 of Acetobacteraceae bacterium. Lineage (GTDB taxonomy): Bacteria > Pseudomonadota > Alphaproteobacteria > Acetobacterales > Acetobacteraceae > JAVVHH01. Next base: position 1,139 of record JAVVHH010000095.1, on the reverse strand, counting down.
CCATCCTCGCCCGCTTGACCACGATCGGAGCTCTGTATCTCTGCGCCGTGTGCCTGCTGCCGGAGATCCTGATCAGCCGGTATTCGGTGCCATTCTACTTCGGCGGCACCAGCCTCATGATCATCGTGTCGGTGACCATGGACACGGTAACGCAGATCCAGTCGCATCTGCTGGCGCACCAATACGAGGGCCTGATCCGCAAGTCGCGGGTCAAGGGCCGCGCTCGATGAACCTCATCCTCCTCGGTCCACCGGGCGCCGGCAAAGGCACGCAGGCGAAACGCCTCGAGCAAGTCCACGGGCTCGTGCAGATCTCGACGGGCGACATGCTCCGTGCGGAGGTCAAAGCCGGAACGGCGATCGGGCTCGAGGCGCGCGCCATCATGGAATCCGGCAAGCTCGTACCCGACGCCTTGATCATCTCCATCATCGAGGGGCGCATCAAGCAGCCCGACGTGACGGCCGGCTTCATCCTCGATGGCTTTCCCCGGACGGTGCCCCAGGCCACCGCTCTCGACGAAATGCTGGCGCATATCGGCCAGCGGATCGACGCGGTGATCGAGTTGCAGGTGGATGACGCCGCGCTGGTGGAGCGGGTCGCCGGGCGCTTCACCTGCGCGAAATGCGGCGCCGGTTACCATGATCTCTTTAAGCAGCCGCATGTCGAGGGCGTTTGCGATGTGTGCGGCAGTCACGAATTCACCCGCCGTGCCGACGACAACCGCGCCACAGTCGGGACCCGGCTCACGGCCTATCACACGCAAACCGCGCCAATCCTGCCCTACTACACAGCGTCCGGACGGTTGATGAGCGTTGATGGGATGGCCGACATGGACGTGGTTACCGCCTCGCTCGAGACGATCGTGGTCAAGCTACGCCAATCGGCAGGCCTGTCCTCACGGAGTGTTGATAACAGCGCGTTGACTCCGTCGGAAGGCGGCGTATAAGTCGCGATCTGCGCTGAGCCCATCGGGCACGGCGATCTTCGTTATTGGTGAACAGATAGGTTCGTCGGGCAGCATGCCCCGGCGGCGAGGAGACTAGAGCGTGGCGCGAATTGCCGGTGTTAACGTGCCGACGAACAAGCGGGTGGAAATCAGCCTGCAGTATATTTACGGCATCGGGCCGGCGAAGGCGCAC